>JAKONK010000001.1 GCA_022701985.1 Actinomycetales bacterium | reverse complement strand
CCGCCCGCCGCGTCGTTCGCGCGCCGGCAGTGCAGCTGGTCCGTCGACGCGTTCGGCATGACGCAGCTCCGCGTGTCCCTGCCCCAGGCCGAGGCAGCACCGGTGACCGCGCTGCTGGGCGGGCTGTCCGCCCCCACGCGTCCGGACCCTGACGAGCCCGGCTCGGACGCCCCCGACGAGCGCACCACCACCCAGCGCCGCGCCGACGCCCTCATCGAGGTCTTCCGCCGCGCGCAGGGCTACGACGGCACCGGCGAGCACGAGGTCGGGCGGCTCGTGGTCGTCGCCACCGAGGCCCAGCTGGCCGACGAGCCCGGTGCCGGTGGCGCGACGACCACCCACGACGCCACCCCGCTCTCCCCCACGGCCCTGCAGCGCCACGCGTGCGACGCGGTGGTCGACAGGGTGGTGCTCGACCGCCGCGGCGCGGTCGTGCGGATGGAGTCGGTGGGACGCCTGGCCAACCGCGCGCAGCGACGGGCGCTGGCAGCGCGCGACGGCGGGTGCGCGTTCCCCGGCTGCGGAGCCCCGGCCACCTGGTGCGAGGCCCACCACGTCGTGTTCTGGAGCCAGGGAGGCGCCACCGACCTCGCCAACCTGGCGCTCCTGTGCTCCCGGCACCACACCGAGATCCACCTGGGTCACTGGACGATCACCATGCGCGACGCCGTGCCGTGGTTCGTGCCCCCGCCCTGGGTCGACCGCGAGCGCACACCGGTGCGCAACTCGCTGCACGAGCGCATCACCGAGACGTGGGCGTTCGCCGCCGGGCTGCGCCCACCACCGCGCGGCCGGCCCGACGACGCCGAGGCGGGTGACCAGGCGGACGACGAGGCGTGCGCCGACGAGGCCGCATGAGGCGCGGGGGTGCGCGGTGCGGGGGTGGGCGGTGCGGCGTCCGGGTGCTGTCACGCGGTCGTGCGTCAAGCACATCGGCGGCGGTGCCGAGACCAGGAGCATGAGCCTGGACCCGTCCGCCGTCGCCGTGCACGAGCGGACCGCCGGCCCCGCCGCCGGCGAGCGCCCGCTCGACCCCGCGCACTGGTGGCACGAGACCTGGGCCACCGCCACGTCCCCCGCGATCCCCGTGGGCCCGGCCCCCGCCGGCACAGCCCCCGTCGGCCCGACCCCCGTCGGCGCGCGCAGCGCCGTGGGCGGCTCGCTGGGCGTGCTGGTGTCCCGGTCGCAGCTGCCCGCCTGGGTGCAGCGCGTCCGCACCGTCGTGTGGCCGGACGCGTGCTCGCGCCCCCACTGACGCCTCGCTGACGAGCTGGACAGCCGCAGCAGCACCGACGACGACCCGCTTCCTGCTGGGGGCGGGCCGCCGTCGTCGTCCTGCTCGGCGCGTCAGCGCACCGGCGTCACCGGGTCTGGGCGCGCGCCGCGTACTCGTCCGACGTGGCGATCTGGTTGCGGAAGGCCAGCCGCCCGTCGACGGCGGTGTTGTACCAGTAGTCGACCTCCTGCGTGCTGACCTGGCTGCGACCCAGCAGCTCGTCGTACGCGGTGCGCACGCGCCGCTCGACGGCCTCGCCGGAGTACCAGATCTCCCGCACGGCGGCGAGGGAGCCGACGGCCCGCACGCGGCCCTTCCAGTACTCCTCCTCCCCCGGGTTGGCGGAGTTGCTGCCGGAGCGGCCGAGGATGTCCGAGTACCACTCGTCCACGGGGTTCTCGCCGGAGCGGCCGGCGTACTCCGCCGAGGCGAGGATGTTCTGCTCGACCCACTCCGGCTCCATGTCGGCGCGGACGCCGTTCTTCCAGTACTCCGAGCCCTTGTCGTTCGCGGGCCTGCCGAGGTACTCCTCGTAGTAGCCGCCCACCGTCTTGTCGGCGAACTCCGAGGAGCTCTCGATCGACTCGAGGATGCGCAGGCGGGTGTCGCCGGCGTTGAGGCGGTCGGTCCAGAACTGCCGGCCCGACTGCGCCTGGGTCTGGTTCGCGGGGCGCTGCAGCACGTCGACGTACCACTGCTCCACGAGCCTGTCGTTCTTGTCGCCCTCGGCGGCCTGCGCCGTGGCCGGCAGACCGACCGCGGCGAGGGCCGCCACGGCTGCGGCGGCGAGCAGCCGCCTGGTGCTCCTGGTCCTCATGACACCCACCCTGTGCTCGACGGAGCTCTGCGGAGCTGCGGCGTCAGCGTCGACGCCGTGCACCGACCGTAGCCACGCGAGCGCCGCCCGTGAAGAGGGTGCGAGGCGGGTGATCAGGACCGGGTGGCGGCCTGCTGCGCGCGCTGCTCGCGGCGGCTGCGCTTGGCGGTGTACATCGCCGCGTCGGCGCAGCTCAGCAGCCCCTCGGCGGTGCTGCCGGTGCGGCTGGTCACGGCACCGACGCTGACACCCACCCGGTGCTCCACCCCGTCGACCACCACGGGTCGCCCGGTCGCTGCGGTCACCCGGGCGACGAGCGCCTGCGCCTGGGCGTCGTCGAGGACCCCGGGGCACACCAGCACGAACTCGTCACCGCCGAGGCGCGCCGCGGTGTCCCCGGGGCGCAGGGACGCCGACAGTCGCGCCGCGACCTCGCGGAGCACCGCGTCACCGGCGGCGTGGCCGCAGGTGTCGTTCACGGCCTTGAAGTCGTCGAGGTCGCAGTAGAGGACCGCGACCGGCTCCCCACCGGCCGCGCCCGCGGCCAGCGCCTCCTCCAGGCGCTCGACCAGCAGCGCGCGGCTCGGCAGCCCGGTGAGGACGTCGTGCGTGGCGGCCCGCCGCAGCTGCGCCTCCAGCGCGCGCTGGGCGGTGACGTCGGCGCCCACGACCACCGCGCCCAGCACGGCGCCGTCGGCCTCGGCGCGCACCGTGGTGCCGCTCACCTCGATGGTGCGCGGGGGCCGGCCCGCTGGCCGGATGACCAGCTCGACGCCGCTGACGGCGCCCTCCGACACCACCCGCGCCAGGGGGGTCCGCTCCTGCGGGAGCGGGGTGGTGCCGTCCAGCTCGAAGACGTCGGCGGTGAAGGCGCCCACCCCGGCGGCCCGCAGGTCCGCGTCGGAGGCGTACCCGTGCCAGGCGCGGGCGGTGCTGTTGCCGAGGACCGTCCCCTCCACGGTGTCGAGGGCGAGGACGCCGACGGGCAGCGCCTCCAGGAGCGCGCGCTCGAAGGCCCGCGCGCGGACCAGCTCGTCGTGGGCGCGGGCGACGTCGGCGTGGGCCGCGGTGACCTGCCGCAGGTCGCGACGGCGCCCCACCAGGGCGGAGGCCACGGAGGCGAGGTCGGCGAGCTGGCGCTGCTGCGCCTCGTCCAGGGGTGCACCGGGCTCCTCGTCGAGCACGCAGACCGTGCCGACCGTGGTCCCCTGCAGCACCAGCGGCGCCATCGCGTAGCGCCGCACGCTGCCGAGGCGCCCGTCGACCCACGCGAGGTCGGCGAAGAGCGGGTCGGTGGAGCAGTCACCGGAGACCACCACGCCGCCGACCAGGCTGGCGCGGTGGCACAGCGAGTCGTCGCGCTCCATCTCCACCGCGCCGATCCCGGCGTGCGCCAGCTGGCAGGTGCGGGTCTCCTGCAGCGCGTTGACCATCGCCACCGGGTACCCGCTGAGGACGGTCGCGAGGCGGGCGACGGCGTCGAGCTCGGCGTCGTCGGGGAGGTCGAGCAGGTCGTGCTCGGCGAGCAGCGCCGTCTGGAGCGCGCGCAGGCCCTCGGGCTCAGCGGTCGCCGCACGCAGGGGCGTCTCGTGGGGAGCTGCTGCCACCCGGACCGCTCCCCCTCCTCCGGACCGCGCGGCGCGCGGACGTCTCCCAGAGGTGTCGGCCGGTGCGGGGCGGGACTTGAGGTCACCCGGGGGTGGAGGACCACCGCGGAGCGGCTCGGCGAGGGGCCGCTCGGCGCTGGGCCGCTCGGTCCTGGGCCGCTCGGTCCTGGGCGCACGCGCAGACCGGCCGCCGCAGCAGCCGCACCGCCACCCCGAGCGCCAGCGCTCCGGCGAGCAGCGAGAGCACCGCCGCAGGACCGGCCACCGCCAAGCGCCCCGCGAGCGGGACCACCACGACGGCGCGGCCCAGGTCGGCGCCGTCCAGGGCGACTGTCCACGGGTCGTCGTGGGCGTTGGCGTCACCGCGGGTGGTCATCGCCCGTCCCTGCGCGGTGGCGCTCGTGCTCGCGACGCGGTGCATCACCGGGTGGTCGCCGCGGTGGGGCGCCGGGGGCACGAACGCCACGACGTCGCCCACCCCCACGACCGCCCCGGAGACCGGGGTCGTGAGCACCAGCGAGCCCGCGGGTGCGTAGGGCGTCATGGAGCCGGTGAGCACGGGGACGGCGCGCACGCCCGCCAGGTGCGCCCCCACCACGAGGACCAGCGCGGCGACCAGCACTCCCGTGCGGAGCGCGGCGGCCCTGGGGTGGACCGACCGGGCGGCTCTGTCGGAGCGGGGAGCGGTCATCCGAGGGTCCTGTCCTTGCCGCCCCCGAGGGGGCTGGCGGTCGCGGTGAGCGAGGTGGCGCCGACGACGGTCGCGCCGCGCGTCACCCGGAGGAACTGGCGGCCCCGGGCGGGCAGGTCCACCGACCAGCTCGCCGACGCACCCGAGAGCACGGTCAGCGGCGGGGTGGACGCCACCGCGACGGCCCCGCCGGGCGCCGTGCAGGTGGCCGTCCCCGGGGGTCCCGTCCAGGCGACCGCGCAGCTGTGCACGCGCACCTCCGCGCCGACGACGCCGCCCGTGGTCACCACGAGGGCCACGCGCGCGGGGACGCTGGAGCTGCTGACGACGTCGACCA
>JAKONK010000171.1 GCA_022701985.1 Actinomycetales bacterium | reverse complement strand
GGCGGGGGCGTGCTCCCCGGTCTGCACGGCCCACAGGCCGGCGTAGGCGCCCCCGAGCGCGACCAGCTCGTCGTGCGTGCCGCTCTCGGCGACGCGGCCGGCGGACAGCACCCAGATCCGGTCGGCGTCGCGGACCGTCGAGAGGCGGTGGGCCACCACCAGCGCCGTCCGCGTGGCCGTGACGCGGGCCAGGGACCGCTGGATGGCGGCCTCGGTCTCGGTGTCGACGGCGGACGTCGCCTCGTCGAGCACCAGCAGGGCCGGGTCGCGCAGCAGCGCCCGGGCGAGCGCCAGGCGCTGGCGCTGGCCCCCGGACAGGGTCTGGCCGCGCTCCCCCACCACGGTGGCGTAGCCGTCGGGCAGGGCGGCCACGAAGTCGTGGGCCTCCGCGGCGCGGGCAGCCTCCTCGACCTGGGCGTCGCTGGCGTCGGGACGGCCGTAGGCGATGTTCTCGCGCACCGTGCCGTGGAAGAGGAAGGCGTCCTGGCTGACGTAGCCGATGGCGCCGCGCAGGGAGTCCCAGGTGAGGTCGCGCACGTCGCGGCCGTCGAGCAGCACCGCGCCCGAGCGGGGGTCGGCGAAGCGCAGCACCAGGCGCAGCAGGGAGGACTTGCCCGCGCCCGTCGTCCCGACGACGGCGTGGGTCTCCCCCGCCGGGACGACCATCTCCAGACCCCCGTCCGGGCCGCCCAGCACGTCGGGGCCGTCCTCGTACCCGAAGCGGACCCCGCGCAGCTCCAGGGCGCCGCGCACCGGAGCGGGCAGGGCGCCGGCCCCCTCCGCCGCGCGCGGCTCCAGCTCCAGCAGCCCGAAGATGCGCCGCGTCGACGCCATCGCGCGCTGGTAGAGGTCGAGGGTCTGCCCCAGGTCGGTCAGCGGCCACAGCAGCCGCTGGGTCATGAAGACGAGCACCGTGAAGATGCCGACCTCGAGGCGCCCCTCGAGCGTGTAGTAGCCGCCCAGCAGCAGCGTGGCGGTGAACCCCGCGAGGATCGCCATCCGGATCAGCGGCACGAAGGCCGAGCTGGAGCGGATCGCCCGGGCGTTGGCCAGCCGGTAGGCCCGCGAGGCCCGGGCCACGCGGGCGCTCTCGCGCTGCTCGGCCGTGAAGGCGCGGATCGTGGCGACGCCGCCGAGGTTGCCGGCGACGACGGCCGCCACCTCCCCCGCGGTGCCGCGCACGTCGGCGTACAGCGGCTCCAGGCGGCGCTGGAACCGGATGGACCCCCACGCGATGACCGGGACGGGCAGGAAGGCCAGCACCGCGACCTGCCACGACGTCGCCCCGAAGACGATGCCGACGAACACGACGGTCAGGAGGGTGTGCAGCACCGTCCGGGCGCCGACGTCGAGGAAGCGCTCGAGCTGGTTGACGTCGTCGGACAGCACCGAGAGCACCTGGCCCGACGGCGTGCGCTCGTGCCAGGAGACGTCCATCGCCTGCACCCGGGTGTAGGCCTCGGTGCGCAGCTCGTCCTGGACGGTCTGCGCGAGCCCGCGCCACAGCACCGAGGCCGCGTAGTCGGTGAGCGACTCCACCACCCAGACCGCCGCGTTGACGGCGGCCACCACCACCAGCTGCTCGAAGCGCCCCTCGATGCCCAGGACCGTGCCGACGAAGGAGTCGCTGCCGCGCACCACGATGTCGATGGCGACGCCCAGCAGGAGCTCCGGCGCGACGTCGGCGGCGGTGTTCAGCGCGGTCATCAGCACCGCGAGCGCGAAGCGGGGGCGGTGGCGGCGGTGGTGGCGCCACAGGGCGCGCAGGGGCGGGGTGGAGCCCAGGGGCGCCGTCGGCGGAGCGGTCACGAGCATCCAGCGTACGCGCTGGGTAAGGATCACCTAACTTCCCGCGCGGGCAGCGGAGGTGCCACGCTCCGCAGTCGTGGGCATCGAGACCGGACACCTCCGCGAGCCCGGCCGGCCGGGGCACGTCGTCCTGGCCCAGGCCGACTCCGCGCCCTACGGCTCCCTGCGCTCGCGACCGCTGCCGCGCACCGAGCGGTACGCCCTGGGCGAGGGGCTGCGCCAGGAGGTCCCGCGCTCGACCCTGGCCGACTGGCACCCCGCCGACGGGCGCCGCAGCGTGGTCGAGCAGGTGCAGGAGGCGCACCAGGGCCGCCTGTCGCGCCTGGTGCCGGTCCGCGTCGGCCGCATGGTCGCGAGCCCCTACGGCTTCCTGCGGGGCACGGCGGGCCTCATGGCCGAGGACCTCGCCACCCTGCCGGCGACCGGAGTCACCCCCGTGATCTGCGGCGACTCCCACATCGGCAACGTGGGTCTGTACGGCTCCCCCTCCCGGGACCTGGTGCTGGACCTCAACGACTTCGACGAGGCCCACCCCGGCCCGTGGGAGTGGGACCTGCGCCGCCTGGTGGCGTCCACGTGGGTCGCCGGGCGCCAGGCGGGGCTGTCCGAGCACTCGTGCGAGACGGCGGTGCGCGCCGCGGTGAAGGCCTACCGGGAGCACCTGCACGAGCTGGCCGAGCAGCCCCTGCTGGAGCGCAGCTGGACCAGCTTCGGGGTGGACCGCCTCGCGGAGGCCACCAAGGACGCCAAGCTGCGCCACGAGGTGGACCGCGCGGCCAAGCGCGCTCGGCACCGCACCTCCGACCGCGCGCTCCCCCGGTTCACCGAGGTGGTGGCCGAGCCCGCGAGGGGCGGCTGTGGCGGTGACGGGCCGTCCTTCACCCGCCGCATCGTCGTCGAGCCGCCGCTCATCACCCGCCCCGAGGACGACGACGCCGACCTGCTCGCGGAGGCCCTCGACGCCTACCTGGGCACCCTGGCCCCGCACTGGGCGCGCGTGCTCGGCGGGTACACGCTGGTCGACATCGCCCACAAGGTCGTGGGGGTCGGCAGCGTCGGGCTGCGCGCCTACGTGGCGCTGCTGGAGGGGTCCAGCGCCGACGACGTCGTGTTCCTCCAGCTCAAGCAGGCCCGGCGCTCCGTGGTGGCGCCCTTCGTGCACGGCGACAACGCGTGGCACGCCCACCAGGGCCAGCGCGTGGTCGAGTACCAGCAGGCGCTCCAGACGACGTCGGACCCGCTGCTGGGGTGGACCACCGTCGGCGAGCGCCAGTACTACGTGCGCCAGTTCCGGAACATGAAGGGCTCCGTGGTGCTCGACGGCATCGGGGCCCGGGCGCTGCGCGACTACGCCGGCGTCTGCGCCCAGCTGCTGGCCAAGGGGCACGCGCGCACCTCGGGAGCCTCGATGATCGCCGGTTACCTGGGCTCCTCCGACAAGGCCGACGAGGCGCTCGCCGCCTTCGCCCGCCGCTACGCCGACCAGACCGAGGCCGACCACGCCGACCTCGTCACGGCCGTGAACCACGGGCGCCTCCCCGTCGAGCGCGGCGTCTGACCCCCGTCCCGACACGCGCTCGTCACGCCCGGGGTGCAGGCTGTGCCGGCATGGCGACGACGACGGCACCGGCTGAGCCCGGAGGCGGCCTGAAGCGGACCATCACCGGGCGCCTCCTCTACTTCTACGTCCTCGGCGACGTCCTCGGGTCGGGCGTCTACGTGCTGATCGGCCTCGTGGCCGGCGCCGTCGGCGGGGCGTTCTGGGTGGCCTTCGCCGCGGGCGTCGCCGTCGCGGCGATCACGGGGCTGGCCTACGCCGAGCTGGTCACCAAGTACCCGCAGGCCGCCGGAGCCTCGCTCTACGTGAGCAAGGCGTTCCGCAACCCCGCGCTGACGTTCTTCGTCACCGTCTGCATGCTGTCGGCGTCGTTCGCGGCGATCGGCTCGCTGGCCAGCGGCTTCTCGCGGTACTTCGGCTCGCTGTGGGACCTGCCGCCGGCGCTGCTCGTCTCGGTCGTCTTCGTGGCGGCCGTCGCGGTGGTCAACTACATCGGCATCACGGAGTCCGTGGTCATCAACATGGTGATGACGTTCGTCGAGGTGGCCGGCCTGGTCATCATCGCCGCCACCGGCGTCATCGCCCTGGCCAGCGGCGACGCCGACCTCTCGGTGCTCACGGACTTCTCCGCCGAGGGGAGCCCGGTCATCGCCGTGGTCGCGGGCGTGACGCTGGCGTTCTTCGCCATGACGGGCTTCGAGAACGCCGCGAACGTCGCCGAGGAGACGATCGACCCGTCGCGGACCTTCCCACGGGCGCTGGTGGGCGGGATGGTCACGGCCGGCGTCATCTACGTCGTGGTCGCCGTGTCGGCGGCCCTGGTCGTGCCGGTCGACCAGCTCGCCGGCTCCGATGCGGCCCTGCTCGAGGTGGTGCGCGCGGGGCTGCTGCCGCTGCCCGTCGGCGTGATGGTCATCCTGTTCTCGCTCATCGCCATGGTCGCCATCAGCAACACCACGCTCGTCACCACCGCCGCCGGGGCGCGCATCCTCTACGGCATGGGCCGGGTCGACGTGGTGCCCCGCGTCTTCGCCCGGGTGCACCCCACCCGCCGCAGCCCGGTCGTCGCGCTGGGCTTCACGCTCGCCGTCGTCGTCCTGCTCATGGCGGTGGGGTCGGCGTTCACGGCCCTGGGCGGCCCCGACGTGGTGGAGCGGCTCGCGACGATCACCGTGGTGTTCCTCGTGTTCGTGTACGCGCTGGTCATCGTCTGCGCGCTGAAGCAGCGCGGGAAGGACGAGCACCCCGGTGTGTTCCGCGCCAGCACCCCGCTGCTGGTCCTGGGCATCGCGGGCAACGCGGCCATCCTCGTCTACACCGTCCTCGACGACCCGACCTCGCTGTTGTGGGTGGCCGGGCTGCTCGGGCTGGGCGCCGTGCTCTACGCCGTGCAGCGCGCCCGCGGGGGCGGCGCCGGCAGGGAGGCGCTGCTGACCGGCGGCGTCGAGCGTGCGGGAGACGGCTCCGTGCCCGACGGTGTCCCTGACCGCAAGGACGCCCCCGACGGGAGGAGCAGCTCGTGAGCACCAGGGTGGTCGTGGCGACGGACGGGTCGCTGGAGTCGCTGCAGGCGGCGCGCTCGCTGTGCGAGTACGTCGACCCCTCCCACGTGGAGGAGGTGCTCGTGGTCGCGGTGCTCAGCCCGACGGCGGCCGTCCCCTTCCGCGACGAGATCGGCAGCGCCTCCCCCACGCCGGACCCGACGGCGCCGAGCTACCGCGAGGAGGCCGAGTCGGCCGCCGCCGCCGTGGCCGGGGCCTTCGACGGCTGGCCCGGACGCGTCCGCTCGCAGGTGCGCAGCGGCTCGGCGGCAGCGGAGATCGTCGAGGCCGCCGAGGAGGCGGGAGCCGACCTCATCGTCGTGGCCTCCGGCAGCAAGGGCCTGACGCGGACCGTGCTGCTCGGGTCGACGGCGATGCGGGTGCAGCACTCGGCCCCGTGCTCCGTGCTGGTCTGGCGGCCCACCCGCCGCTGACCCCCGCGCGCCCTGGTGGTGGGTGGTGGGTGGCGTGTCGGCACCCCGGCCTCAGCGGGGGCGGCGCACCCGGATCGGTCCCCTGGCGGTGTCCGGGTCGACGACGGCGCCCTTCTGGGTGATCTGCGCCCGGCCCGCGACCACGAGGCGCCGGGCGGCGGCGCGCGCGGGCTCCATGAGGTCGCGCCAGCCCTCGCCGTCGAGCCCCTGCTGCGCGGCGACGGCGCGGGCGGCCTCCGAGGGGCACACCGACGCCGAGGCGGCGCGGGCGTCCAGCAGGTCCTCCAGCGAGCGCTCCAGAGCGGCGTCGTCGTCCTTGCCGCCGGTCGAGCGCGCACGGCGCCGGCAGGCGTCGGAGCAGTACCGCACGCCCTCCCAGTCTCGCTCCCACTTCTTGCGCCAGGTGATGGTGCGCCCGCAGACCGCGCACGGCTTGGTGGGCAGCTCGCTCTTGGCGCTGCTGCGGGACCCTCGGCTCACACGTGCTCCAACGCTGGGGGGCTCTGCGCCACTCCCGCACTGGCACGGGGCCACCCCGTGCCAGTCCTACGAGCACAGGGCCACCCCGTGCCACTCACGGGGAGCGGCGCGGGGCGGCCCTGAGCCGGGACGCGGGGGCGTCAGCGGGCGGCAGAGCCCTCGACGTAGTCGTCGTCCTTGGTCTCGACCCAGCTCATGAGCTTGCGCAGCTCGGCGCCGGTCTTCTCCAGCTGCGAGCCCTGCTGCTCGGAGCGGAACTTCTTGAACTCGGGCGCGCCGGCGTCCTGGTCCTCGATGAAGCGCTTCGCGAAGGCGCCGTTCTGGATGTCGGTGAGGACGTCCTTCATGCGGGCCTTCACGGAGGCGTCGACGACGCGCGGGCCGGAGACGTAGTCGCCGTACTCGGCGGTGTCGGAGACCGACCAGCGCTGCTTGGCCAGGCCGCCCTCGTACATGAGGTCGACGATGAGCTTGAGCTCGTGGAGGCACTCGAAGTAGGCGACCTCGGGCTGGTAGCCCGCCTCGACCAGGGTCTCGAAGCCGGCCTGGACCAGCGCGGACGCGCCGCCGCACAGCACGGCCTGCTCGCCGAACAGGTCGGTCTCGGTCTCCTCGGTGAAGGTGGTCTTGATGCCACCCGCGCGGAGGCCGCCGATGCCCTTGGCGTAGGAGAGGGCGAGCGGCCAGGCGGAGCCGGACGCGTCCTGCTCGACGGCCACGATCACCGGGACGCCGCGGCCCTCGGCGTACTCGCGGCGCACGAGGTGGCCCGGGCCCTTGGGGGCGACCATGGCGACGTCGACGTCGGCCGGGGGCTTGATGTAGCCGAAGCGGATGTTGAAGCCGTGGCCGAAGAACAGGGCCTTGCCGGCCGTCAGGTGCGGCTCGACCGACTCCGCGTAGACGTGGCGGGCCACGTGGTCGGGCACCAGCAGCATGATGACGTCGGCCCACTCGGACGCCTCGGCGGCGGAGACCACCGACAGGCCCTCGGCCTCGGCCTTGGCGCGGCTCTTGGAGCCCTCGGCCAGGCCGACCTTCACCTCGACGCCGGAGTCGCGCAGGGACAGCGAGTGCGCGTGGCCCTGGCTGCCGTAGCCGATGACCGCGACCTTGCGGCCCTGGATGATCGACAGGTCGGCGTCGTCGTCGTAGAACATGTCAGCCACGGTGGCCGTTCTCCTTCTCTTCGGTGATCAGGTCTGGGTCGGGGCCGCGCTCAGGCGCTGCGCAGCGCCCGGTCGGCGATGGAGCGGGAGCCGCGGCCGACGGCCACGACGCCCGACTGGACGATCTCGCGGATGCCGAACGGCTCGAGCACCTTGAGCAGCGCCGCGTTCTTCTCCGGGGCGCCGATGGCCTCGATGGTCATGGCCTCGGGGGCCACGTCGACCACGGCGGCGCGGAAGACGTTGACGACGTCGAGCACCTGGCCGCGGGTCGCGGTGTCGGCGCGGACCTTGACCAGCAGCACCTCGCGCTGGACGGACGTCTCCGGCTCGAGCTCGACCACCTTGAGGACGTTGACCAGCTTGTTCAGCTGCTTGACGACCTGCTCCAGGGGCGAGTCCTCGACGTCGACGACGACGGTGATCCGCGACAGCGACGGGTGCTCGGTGGGGCCCACCGCCAGGGAGTGGATGTTGAACGCGCGCCGCGCGAACAGCGAGGCCACGCGCGCCAGGACGGCGGGCTTGTCCTCGACGAGCACCGACAGGGTGTGGCGGCTGGACGTGCTCATCGGGCGCTCCCGTTCATCTCGAGGCCGGTCTCGGGGTCCTGCTCCTCGCGGTCCCACACCGGCGACAGGCCGCGGGCGTACTGGATCGCGTCGTTGGACAGGCCGGCGGCGACCATCGGCCAGACCATCGCGTCGCGGTGCACCACGAAGTCGACGACGACGGGCCGGTCGTCGACGGCCATGGCCGCCTCGATGGTGGCGTCGAGGTCGGCCGGGTCCTCGCAGCGCAGGCCGGCGCAGCCGTAGGCGTCGGCGAGCTTGACGAAGTCGGGGACCCGCTGGCCCTTGGCCCTGCCCACGCCGGTGTGCAGGTCGGTGTTGGAGTACCGGCCGTCGTAGAACAGGGTCTGCCACTGGCGGACCATGCCGAGGCTGGAGTTGTTGATGACGGCGACCTTGATCGGGATGCCCTCGATCGCGCAGGTCGCGAGCTCCTGGTTGGTCATCTGGAAGCAGCCGTCGCCGTCGATCGCCCAGACGGTGGTGCCGGGGCGGCCGACCTTGGCGCCCATCGCGGCCGGCACGGAGTAGCCCATCGTCCCGAGGCCGCCGGAGTTGAGCCACGTGTTCGGCTTCTCGTACTTGATGAACTGCGCGGCCCACATCTGGTGCTGGCCGACGCCGGAGGTGAAGACCGTGTCCGGGCCGGAGATCTCGCCCAGGCGCTGGATCACCTTCTGCGGCGAGAGGGAGCCGTCGTCGGGCTCGTCGTAGCCGAGGGGGTAGGTGGTGCGCAGGTCGTCGAGCTGGCGCCACCAGCCGGTGAGGTCGGCTCGGCGTCCTGCGGCGTGCTCGGCCTCCAGGGCGGGGACCAGGTCGGTGATGACCTCGCGGGCGTCGCCGACGATCGGGACGTCGACGCGGCGGTTCTTGCCGATCTCGGCCGGGTCGATGTCCGCGTGGATGATCGCCGCGTGGGGCGCGAAGGAGGCCAGGACGCCGGTGACCCGGTCGTCGAAGCGCGCGCCGAGCGACACGATGAGGTCGGCCCGCTGCAGCGCGGTGACGGCCGAGACGGTCCCGTGCATGCCGGGCATGCCGAGGTTGGCGGGGTGGCTGTCCGGCAGCGCGCCGCGCGCCATGAGCGTGGTGACGACGGGCGCGCGCGAGAGGTCGACCAGGCGGCGCAGCTCGGCGGAGGCCTGGGCGCGGATGACGCCGCCGCCGACGTAGAGCACCGGGCGCTTGGCCTCGGCGATCATGCGCGCCGCCTCACGGACCTGCTTGGCGTGCGGACGCGTCGTCGGGTGGTAGCCCGGGAGGTCCAGCTCGGCCGCCGTGGTCGGCCAGTGGAAGCTCGTCATGGCCTGCTGGGCGTCCTTGGTGACGTCGACCAGGACGGGGCCGGGGCGGCCGGTGGAGGCGAGGTGGAAGGCCTCGGCGATGACGCGGGGGATGTCGTCGGGGTCGGTCACCAGGTAGTTGTGCTTGGTGATCGGCTGGGTGATGCCGACGATGTCGGCCTCCTGGAAGGCGTCGGTGCCGATCGCCTTGGAGGAGACCTGCCCCGTCACCGCGACCATCGGCACCGAGTCCATGTGGGCGTCGGCGATGGCGGTGACCAGGTTGGTGGCGCCGGGGCCCGAGGTGGCCATGCAGACGCCGACGCGGCCGGTGGCGGCGGCGTAGCCCTGCGCGGCGTGGCCCGCGCCCTGCTCGTGGCGCACGAGCACGTGGCGGAGCTTCGTGGAGTCGAGCAGCGGGTCGTAGGTGGGCAGGATCGCCCCGCCCGGGAGGCCGAAGACGACCTCCACGCCCGCGTGCTCGAGGGAGCGCACGATGCTCTGCGCACCGGTGATGCGCTCGGCCGTCCGGTCGGCGTCGCGGGGGGTGGCGCTCAGGCCGGTGTCGGCCCCCGGGCCACCGGTGACCGCCGGGCTCCCTGCGTTCATGACGTCCTCCAGGTCCTGCTGTCGTGGTGCTTCTGCGCTGTCAGTCATCGTCAGCAGCTCGGCGCTGCTCCGCCGGGCATGGAAAGACCCTCCGGCCCCGGTACCAGCGGGGTCTGCGGAGGGTCGCGCGCGGCGGGACGTCGTCGACGGCGTCAGCTCGCGCGCTGCGCGAGTACGACCACGAGGATGCCCATGCCGCGACGATAGACCCGCCGCGGGCCCCCTGTCAGCCGCCGGGACACTCCGTCTCACTGGATGAGACACAGTGTCCCGGTGGCCGGACGTCAGGCGAGGACGGCACCGCCGCTGGCCGAGCCCACGAGCTTGGTGTACTTCGCCAGCACGCCGCGCGTGTAGCGCGGGGGCAGCGGCTCCCAGCCCTCGCGGCGAGCGGCCAGCTCGGCCTCGTCGACCAGGACGTCGAGCGTCTTGTTCTTGACGTCCAGGCGGATCCGGTCGCCGTCGCGCACGAAGGCCACCGGCCCGGCGTCGACGGCCTCGGGGGCGACGTGGCCCACGCACAGGCCCGTCGTGCCGCCGGAGAAGCGGCCGTCGGTGAGCAGCAGCACGTCCTTGCCCAGGCCGGCACCCTTGATGGCGCCGGTGATGGCGAGCATCTCGCGCATGCCCGGGCCGCCCTTGGGGCCCTCGTAGCGGATGACCACGACGTCGCCGGCCGAGACGGCGCCGGCGGTGAGGGCGTCCATGGCCGCCCGCTCGCCGTCGAAGACGCGGGCGGTGCCGGTGAAGACCGACTCGTCGAAGCCGGCGCTCTTGACCACGGCGCCCTCGGGGGCCAGCGACCCCGTGAGGATGGTCAGGCCGCCGGTGGCGTGGATGGGGCGGTCGAGGCTGCGGATGACGTCGTCGTCCAGCGCCGGCGGGGCCAGCGCCTCGAGGTTCTCGGCCATGGTCTTGCCGGTGACGGTCAGGCAGTCGCCGTGCATGAGGCCCGCGTCGAGCAGCGCCTTCATGACCACCGGGATGCCGCCGATCTTGTCGACGTCGTTCATCACGTAGCGCCCGAACGGCTTGAGGTCGCCCAGGTGCGGCACCTTGTCGCCGATCCGGTTGAAGTCGTCGAGGGTCAGGTCGAC
>JAKONK010000169.1 GCA_022701985.1 Actinomycetales bacterium | reverse complement strand
GCGGTCCGGCGGGCAGGTCCGCGAAGCGGTCGGGGTCGGGCCTCGCGGTGGAGGTGAGCTGCAGCTCGGGGTCGGTGACGCTGCCGGAGCGGAGCAGCGCGACGTCGGAGTGGTAGTCCATCGACGTCGTCCACGGCGGGCGACTGCCCTGCCGCGGCAGGTGGTCGACGGCGCGCTGGATGTACCCGGCGCCGAAGTCGAGGAACGGCCGCGTCGGCATCGACGGGTCGGCCGGGACCGGCGTCGCGGCGTCGTACCCGTGCTCCGCCATGTGGCGCAGCAGCTTCACGAAGTGCTCGCACAGGAGCCCGACCTTGAGCGTCCAGGACGAGTTCGTGTACCCGATGGCGAACGCCAGGTTGGGCACGCCGCTGAGCATCATGCCCTTGTAGGCGAGGTGGTCGGTGAGCACGACGGGCTCGCCGTCGACCGTGATGTCAGTGGCACCGAGCACCTGCACCTGCAGCCCGGTGGCGGTGACGACGACGTCGGCCTCGAGGCGCTCACCGCTGGCCAGCCGCACCCCGGTGGCGTCGAAGGCCGCGATCGTGTCGGTCACCACCGACGCGCGGCCGCTGCGGATCGCGGCGAAGAAGTCGCCGTCCGGCGTCGCGCACAGCCGCTGGTCCCACGGGTCGTACGGCGGGTCGAAGTGCCGGGCGACGTCGTAGCCCTCGGGCAGCTGCTTCGTCACCACCCGCCGGTAGATCGCCCGCGCGGCCTTCGGGTGCTGCCGGCAGAAGCGCCAGATGGCGCGCTGCTTGGCGATGTTCTTGCGCCGGGTCAGCGCCGCGCCGCGCTCGTCGCCGAAGACGCTCCGCAGCTGACCGGCCAGGGCGTCGCCCCGTGAGACGGGCATGACGTACGTCGGGGTGCGCTGGAGCATCGTGACGTGGGCGGCCTGCTCGGCGATGGCCGGGACGATGGTGATGGCCGTCGCCCCGCTGCCGACCACCACCACCCGCCGGCCGGTGACGTCAAGGGCCTCCGGCCAGTGCTGCGGGTGGACGACGGCGTTGCCGGGGGTGCCCGCGAACGTGTCGAGCCCGGGCAGCTCGGGGGTGTACCCGGCGTCGTAGCGGTAGTAGCCGGTGCCGGCGAAGACCCACCCGGCGCTGATCGTGGAGGTCTCACCGCGCTGCAGCTCATCGGTGCGCTCGACGGTGAGGGTCCAGCGGGCGGTCTCGCTCGACCACGCCATCGCGACGACGCGCTGGTGGTACCGGATCTTCGCGTCGAGGCCGTTCTCGGTGGCCGCCTCGCGGACGTAGCGCAGGATCCGGGGGGCGTCGGCGATGGCCTGCTCGTCGAGCCAGGGCTTGAACTCGTACCCGAAGGTCGACAGGTCGGAGTCGGAGCGCACCCCGGGGTAGCGGAACAGGTCCCACGTGCCACCGGAGGCGCCGCGCGCCTCGAGGATCGCGAACGAGGTGCCCGGCAGCTCGGTGGCGAGGTAGCGCCCGGCACCGATCCCGGAGATGCCGGCACCGATGACGACGACGTCGAGGTGCTCGAGCTCGGGCTGCGACGGGCTGGGGGGTGCGGTGGTTCCCACTCGGCCCATCGTGCGCGCCCTCCCCGGACGCCGCCGCTCGGGCACCCGAGCAGCACGGCGTCAGGGGGTGGCGAGGTCCTCGACGCAGGGACCGGCGCCCATCGCCGCCAGGCCCGCCAGGTCGCCGGCGGCGGGCTCGGTGACCTCGGGGTTGTCCTCCGCGAACATCAGCTGGGTGGGGTCGTCGACGTGGTCGAGCCCCACGAGGTGGCCGAGCTCGTGCAGGACGACGGCGCGCACCTGCGCCTCACCACCGGGTCCCTCGAGGATGGCGCTGAGGTCCGGACCGTCGAGCATGACGTCGCCGCTGACGTAGGAGCTGCGCCCCTCGGCGTCGGTGTACGCCTGGCTGCCGGCGAGCCCGACCGTGTCGCCGGCGAGGTCGGGGATGGCCTCGTCGTCGGTCCAGGCGATGAGCACCGGCGCCCACACGTCGTCGCCGTACTCGGCGAGCTGCGCCTCGCGCTCGGGGTCGGGCCCCTCGTCGGTGCTGCCCTCGTCGGTGAAGGTGAGCCCGGTGTCCTCAGCGATGACCGCGACGGCCTGCTCGACCAGCTCCTCGACGCCGGCGGGCGCCCCCGCGAGGTTGGTGACGTAGGCGATGGGGCGGCACGGGCTGTACGTGATCGGTGCGCCGGTCACCTCGTCGGTCTCCAGCACGGCGTAGCCGGCGGGGTCGGCGCTCGCCGCGGCGGCGCTCGTCGTGTCAGGTGCGGGAGCCGAGGACGTCGTGGACGGCGCGGGGCCGTCGTCGGTCGCCACCGAGGTGAGGACGCACCCGCCGAGGGCCAGCGAGGTGGTCAGGGCGAGGACGGCGGCCGCGGCGCCGCGAGCGGGGCTCACGCCCGGAGCCTCCCACGAAGATCGAGCGCGTCGCTGCCGGCCGCCGGGCGGTCACTCGCAGCCGACGCCGTCGCCGTCGCGGTCGAGCTTGCGGCTGTAGCCCGGGTCGCCCGCGTGGACGGGTGCGGCTCCGGCGGCACGAGCGGCGCTGCAGTTGGCGTACGAGACCGACGAGGTGGCGGGGGCCTGGCTGCTGCGAGACGTCGACCCCGTGGCAGAGCCGGTTCCTGACGCTGGGCTGCCGGCCTTGGCGGTGCTCTTCGCCGATGCCTGCGCTGATGCCTGTGCCGAAGCCAGCTGCCGCTGCAGCTCCGCGACCTGGGCGGACGCGTCGGCGGCGGCGGTCCGGGCGCCGTCGAGGGCGGCCTCGGCCTCTTCCTGGGCGCTCACCGCGTCGCGGGCGGACTGCTGGGCCGCAGACAGCTGCGCCTGGGCGTCTGCAGCGTCCGCCTCCGACCGCTCGGCGCGCTGCACCGCCGTGTCAGCGCGCTCCTCGGCAGCTGCGGTGCCGGCGGACCCACCGACCGCGCCGATGCCGATCCCCAGGACCAGCGCCGCGAGACCCGAGGCGGCGGCCACCGCGAGGTACTTGCGCTTGCGCCACCTCCGCGGGGGCTGGTCGGCGGACGGGGGCACAGCGCCGTGCGCAGGCGCGGGGACCACCGGCGACGGAGCGGTCTGCGTGGCCGCCCAGCGGGGGACGGGCACCGTCCTGGCCGTCGGACCGGCCAGCCGCGTGGTGCCCGCGCCGCCCCCGTACGGGGCCCGGGGCGCTGCGGTCAGGTCGATGCTCTGCTCGTCCACGTCGTCCTCCTGCAGCTCCGTCGCCGTCTCCCGCGACGCTAGGTGCGGACGCGGGCCACCGGGGTGCAGGCGCGCCGCGCGTACCCCGCGTGGGAGGGGAAGCCCGCGCCGCCGACGGCTGTTGCCCCTCCCATGAGCACCACGCCCGCCAGCACCAGCAGCAGCAGCCTCAGCACCGTCGGGATCATCGGCGCGGGCCGCATCGGCTCGGCCGTCGCCCAGCTCGCCGTCGACGCGGGCCTCGACGTCGTCATCGCGAACTCCCGCGGCCCGGAGACCCTGACGGACCTCGTCACCGCGCTGGGGCCGAAGGCCCGGGCCGCGACGGCGACCGAGACGGCGCAGGCCGGTGACGTCGTCGTGCTGACGATCCCGCTGAAGGCGACCACCGACGTCGACCCGGCGCCCCTGGCCGGGAAGGTGGTGCTCGACACGGGCAACTACTACCCGCAGCGCGACGGCCACGTCGCCGCCCTCGACGACGGCACCACCACCTCCAGCGCGCTCACCCAGCAGCACCTCGCGGGCTCGGGCGTCGTGAAGGCGTTCAACAACATCTACTCCGAGTCGCTGCGCTCCCTGGCCCGTCCCGCCGGCGACGCCGAGCGCACCGCCCTGCCGGTCTTCGGGGACGACGACGCCGCGAAGGCCGCCGCCGCGCGCTTCCTCGACGCCCTCGGGTACGACACCGTCGACGGCGGGTCGCTGGCCGCGAGCTGGCGCTCCGAGCCGGGACGCCCCGCCTACGGCCTGCCCTACGCCGACGGCGACGACTTCACCGCCGCGAGGCCCGGCCCCGCCGCCGCGGTCCGCGAGGCGCTGGCCCGCGCCGAGCGCTGACCGGCCGTCGTGAGCACGCCCCCGCCCCCGTGGACCTGCCAGCTCCGCGCGGTCGTCGTGCCCGCGCTGCTGCGCGCGCCCGGCCCGCGGGCGGGGGGATTCGCCGTCGTCGACTACGCCGAGACACCGGTCGGCCCCTACCGCGAGGCGCTGACCGCGGTGGCGCTCAGCGCCCGCGCCGGGTGGGTGCCGTGGATGGTGGTCGACAGCCCCACCTCCCGCGCCGGCGGACGGGAGCACTGGGGCCTGCCGAAGGAGCTGGCCGTCATCGACGCCGCATGGTCAGGAGCCGGTGACCTCGTCGCGTGCCGGGTGCTGACTGACGGTGCAGACGGTCGTGCAGCCGTCGACGTCCGGGTGCGGTCGCGAGCCGCCGGTCGGGGTCTGCCCGTCCGCCTGGGCGCGGAGCT
>JAKONK010000163.1 GCA_022701985.1 Actinomycetales bacterium | reverse complement strand
CCCTGGCGCTCCGCCGGACCCCGTCGGGGCTGAGCGGCGCCCGGTAGTCCGCGTGTTCTCCCGCGCCCGCGACCCGCGCTTACCTACGGTGAAGATCCCCCACTCGGAGGTCCTCACCGATGCGTCGTCCCCTGCCCGCTCTGGCCGCTGCGGCCACCGCCGGGCTGCTGGTCGTCGGCGCCTCGGCGGCCCCGTCCGCGAGCGCTGACCAGCAGCTCGCGGGTCCCGCCGCGAGCAGCCTCGACAGCGACCAGCCCTCGGCGCTGCTGCGCGGCACCCTGCGGGTGCTCGCCGACGCCGACCACACCGAGGCCGGCAGCCTCGAGGCGGCCCGCCGGGCGGCGGCGGCCGAGCTCGCGGAGCACACCGAGCCAGCCGAGCACGCGGACGGCGAGCACGACCACGCGGCCCACGGCCACGACGAGGCCGAGGGCGACGCGCACAGCAGCACCCCCCTGACGGCGTACCTGCAGGTCGGCGGCGTGTGGGTGCCCCTGGACAGCCACGACGTCGCCGAGGTCGCCCCCGGCAGCGCGGTGACGGTGCGCGTGGAGGTCCCCGCGCCCGTCGTCGAAGCGGTGCAGGACGGCGACCCGGTCGACACCTCCACGGTCGTGCCCGCCGCTGAGCCCGCTGCCGGGTCAGCCGGCGGCGCCAGCAGCACCCGGACCACCTCCGCGGCCGCGGACACGACCATCCCGGAGCGAGTGCTCGACGCCGCCCTGGACTCCCCGGCGGCGGTGGGCTCGGCCCTGTCGCGGGCCAGCGCCGTCGCCGCCGCCACCTCGGCCGAGCCGGTGGCCGCCGACGTCGTCGGGGCGACCGCGCCGCTGGCGGCGACGGTCTCGTCGTCGCAGCCCGTGACCGTGGTGGCGATCTCGATGCTGGGCGGGTCGGACTCGTACTACTCGGACGGCAGGGTCGACGAGCTGCTGGGCGCGACCAGCGACTACTGGGGCGAGCAGACCGGCGGGGCCGTCGGGTTCCGCCGCGACGGCGCCGTCACCCGGTACTCGAGCTCCCTGAGCTGCTCCAACCCGAACGCGCTGTGGAACGAGGCCGCGCAGCGCGCCGGCTTCAGCCAGGGCGCGGGCAAGCACCTGCTGCTGCTGCTCCCGCCGCAGGCGTACCGCAGCGGCTGCTCCTACGGGCTCGGCTCGGTGGGGGCGTCCGCGGGCGCCGGGGGCGTGGCCTACGTCAGCGACGCCAGCTGGCCCGCGATCGCCCACGAGCTGGGCCACAACATGTCCCTGCTGCACGCCGACCGCCTCGACTGCGGCACCGACGTCGACACCGCCTTCGGCAGCGGCAGCGGCTACGGCTCCTGCTCGGTGATCTCCTACGGCGACCGCACCGACGTCATGTCCAGCGCCGCCGCACGCGCCGACGGGACGCCGGTGCAGGCCACCGGGAGCGCGTCGGCGATCGCGCTGGCGCGCCTGGGCGTGCTGGGCAGCGGCGACCGCGTCGACGTGACCGCCTCCGGCACCACCACCTGGACGGTCAAGCCGCTGTCGTCGCTGTCGGGCCTGCGCTCGGTGCGGGTCACCGACCCCCGCAGCGGTGACGCCTACGACCTCGAGGTCCGCGCCGCCACGGGTCGCGACACCTTCGGCTGGGGCGGCTCCAGCCGCACCACCTACGGCCTGCGGGTGCTCAAGACGGGTCAGGACGGCGGCTCGCTGCTGCTCGACGCGTCGCCGACCGGCAGCCCGAGCAGCGACACCAACGTCGTCGTCACCTCGGGATCGACCTTCACCAGCGCCGCCGGAGGTGTCGCGGTGCGCACCAGCGCCCCCGCCGCCGACGGCTCCGTGACCGCGCAGGTCTCGGTCGCGAGGGCGGGCCAGGAGCACTGGGCCAGCAGCGCGGTGTCCCTGGCGGCCACGCGCCTGCAGGGGGCGGACCGGTACAGCACCGCCGCCACCGTCTCGGCGGCGCTCGTGCGGTCGCCGTCCGCGGGCCAGCGCGTCTTCGTCGCCTCGGGCGAGCGGTTCCCCGACGCCCTCGCGGCCGGTGCCGCCGCGGGCCGCACCAGCACGACGACGCCCGTGGTGCTGGTCCCCGCCAGCGGCGAGCTCCCGAGCGCGGTGCGCGCCGAGCTGTCGCGGCTCGCGCCGGAGCGGATCACCGTGGTGGGCGGCACCAGCGCCGTCGACGACGGCGTGCTGGGGCAGCTCCGGGCGTTCGCGGGCACCGTCGACCGGACCTCCGGTGACGACCGCTACGCCACCAGCGCGGCAGCCGCCCTGCAGGCGGCCTCCGCCAGCGGGGCCCCCACCGGCCGCCCGGTGTACCTCGCGACCGGGGCGAACTACCCCGACGCGCTGTCGGGCGGGGCGGCCGCTGCCTCGGCGGGCGGCTCGCTGCTGCTCACCGATCCGGGCGCCCTGTCGGGCCCGACCGCCGCGGCGCTGGCGCAGCTGCGACCCAGCGCCGTCCACGTGCTCGGCGGGACCATCAGCAGCTCCGTCGTGGACCAGGTGCGGGCCGCTGCGCCCGGCGCCGCGGTCGACGTCCTCGCGGGCAGCGACCGCTACGAGACGGCCGTCGCCGTGGCCAGGTCGGCCTTCCCCGACGGCGCGGCAGCCGTGGTCCTCGCGACCGGGCAGGACTTCCCCGACGCCCTCGCCGGCGGCCCGCTGGCGGCGGCCGGTGGTGCGCCGCTGCTGCTCGTGCAGCAGGGCTGCGCCCCGGGGGCGGTGGTCGACGGCGTGACCCGCCTGGGCGCCCGCAGCGCCACGGTGCTCGGCGGTTCGGCGTCGCTGTCCGACGCCGCGGCCTCCCTCGCCCGGTGCTGACCCCACCCCCTCGGTGGCACGGGGTGGCCCCGTGCCAGTAGGACTGGCGCAGGGCCACCCCGTGCCAGTCGGGGAACGGCGCAGATCCCCCCAGCGGGCGGGGGCCGCCCCTGATCGCCTTCGGCTGAGCCCGGCTCGCGCACCGCTCGCCGGGTCCGCTCGGTTCGCCAGGGCAACAGGCGCATAGGGTCGTCAGGTGGGGACCGCCGTCGACATCTCCGCGATCGCCCCCCTGGGGTGGGTCCTGCTGGTGGCGGGGTGCCTGGTCATCGGGTTCTCCAAGACCGCCTTCGCGGGCGTGGGGCTCCTCGCCACGGTCGCGTTCGCGTTCGCTCTGCCGACCCGCGCCTCGACCGGTGCGGTCCTGCCGATGCTGATCCTGGCCGACGTCGTCGCCGTCGCCCTGTACCGGCGCCACGCCCACTGGAAGCTGCTCGTGCGGCTCCTGCCGTGGATGCTCGTGGGCCTGGCGCTCGGTGCGGTGTTCCTCGACGTCGTCGACGACGTCGCGCTGCGGCGGTTCCTCGGGGTGCTGCTGCTCCTGCTGGCGGGCCTGCAGGGCCGAGCGATGCTCAACGCCTCGCGCGCGGCGAGGGCTGCTGCGCGCGAGCGTCCCGGGCAGGTCCTCGATCCGTCCCCCGGCCCGGAGAGCTGGTCGCCCCTGCGGCGGCGCGCCCTCGCGGGGGCCGCCGGCGGGAGCGCCGGGTTCGCGACCATGGTGGCGAACGCCGCCGGGCCGATCTCCACGATGTACCTGCTGGTGATGCGGGTCGACAAGATGGGCTTCGTCGGCACCGCAGCCTGGCTGTTCTTCATCGTGAACCTCGCCAAGGTGCCGTTCAGCGTGGGGCTGGGCCTGATCGACGGGCAGTCGCTGCTGCTCAACCTGCTGCTGGCGCCGGCGGTGCTCGCGGGGGCGTTCCTCGGTGCCAAGGTGCTGCGCCGCGTGCCGCAGCGGATCTTCGCCAGCACCACCCTCGCCCTCACCGCCGTCTCCGCGGTGGGCCTGCTCCTCGTCTGAGCCGCCCGCCCCTCCTCGTCGGCAGATCTCGGCGGTCGGTGGGTCGCCGAGGCGTCGCTGACCCACCGACCGCCAAGATCTTCACTCCGACCGTGATCGTGGGCGCCCTCCACCCACCCGCGTGTCGGTCCGGCTCGCCGAGCCGGTGGTCCGTCACGATCTCTCGGTGGACTGCCCTCCGGACCCCCGCCCGGGAAGCCGGTGCCGCCCCGCCTCCGTCGTCGCGGCACTGGCGCTCGCCGCGCTCGCGACCACCAGCCTGATCAGCGCTCCGGCGGCCCGTGCGGTCACCTACTCCCCCGCCGTGACCCTGCTCGCGGGCTCCCCGCTGACCGACGCCGACGGCGTGGACGCCGTCGCCGGGGCGACGTACGTCTACGACGGGCTGGCTCGCAAGCTCATCAAGCTCGACGCGAGCGGCCTCGTGGTGGCCACCGCGGACCTGTCGGCCAGCGTGACCTCGACCAGCGCCGCCACGCTCTCGGGCTCCGCGGCGGACATCGCCGTGGGAGCCGCGAAGGTCTACATCGCCGACACCGGCAACCACCGCGTGGTGTCCGTGCCCCTCCTCGCGACGGGCTCCTCCACCCCGGCGCTCACCCTCGAGATGGGCACCGGCACCGCGGGCGGCACCTTCGACGGGACCCTCGCGAACTCCCAGCTCAGCAGCCCCGGGGGCCTCACGGTCGTGACCAGTGGGTCTGCCGACGTCCTCTACGTCGCAGACACCGGTCACCACCAGGTGATCAAGCGCAGCGGGACGGCGCTGAGCATCGTGGCGGGGAACGGCCAGGCGCCGCCGTCCAGCGCGGGCCCGGTCCAGCTCAAGCTCCCGTCGGACGTCGCCGTCGACCCCTCCGGCACGCTGTACGTCTCCGACACCGGCTACGGCCGCGTGGTCTCCGTCTCCGCCGGTCAGCTGACCACCGTCGCCACCGTCACCGCCCCCGGGCCGCTGGCGGCGAGCGCCTCGACCCTGGCGGTCGGCAGCGGCTCCGACATCAAGGCGGTCGCGCTCCCGGGCGGGGCCGTCACCGACATCGCCACCGGCACCACCGCGAGCGGCCTCGACATCACCGCTGCCGGCGTCGTCACCGCCTCGCAGGCTGCGGGGACGTCGTCGAGGGTCCTCACCGTCAGCCCGACAGCACCACCCGACGCAGCCCCGGTCATCAGCGGGCCGACCGCGCTGTCGGCGGCGAGGGGCAGCACGCTCAGCCTCCCCTTCGCCGCCACCGGGTACCCCGCTCCGACCTGGTCGCTGCTGGAGTCGTCGGCCGGTGCACCGGCGCTGGCCATCGACCCCGTCACGGGCGTGCTCAGCGGGACCCTCGGCGCCTCGGGCACCTTCACCTACCGCGTGCAGGCGGCCAACACCCTGGGCCGCCCCAACCAGGTCGTCACCCTGACCGTGGGGAGCGCGCCCGCGACCACCAGCGCCAAGCCCACCGCCGTCGCGGCGCAGGGGAGCGCCACCGTCACCTGGACCGCCCCGACCGCCAGCACCTCGGCGGCCGAGGCCGTCACCGGCTACGTGCTCACCCCGTACGCCGGGGGGACGGCGGGGACGCCCAAGACCCTCTCCCCCGGGACGCTGACGACGACGCTCACGGGCCTCACCTCGGGCACCGCGTACACGTTCACCGTGGCCGCGACCAACGCCTTCGGCACCGCGGTGGCCTCCCCGGCGTCAGCGCCGGTCGTCCCCTACGGCGGGGTGGCCGCGCCGCCGGCTGGCCTGACGAGGGTGCAGGGCAGCAACCGCGTGATGACAGCGGTGGCCACCTCGCGCCAGCTGTTCCCGAGCGCCGGGAGCGCGCGCGCCGTCGTCGTCGCGTCGTCGACGAGCTTCGCGGACTCCCTGGCCGGCGCGCGCCTGGCCTCGGCCGTGGGGGCGCCCCTGCTGCTCACCGACCCGCTGGCGCTCAACAGCGAGGTGGCGGCCGAGGTGGGCCGCGTGCTCGCGCTCCCGCCCACGACGACCGCCAGCACGACCGCCAGCACGACCAGCGCCACCGCCCTGGCCGCTGCGGAGGCCGCGGGCGCCGCCAAGCCGACGACGACGGGGACGGTGTACCTCCTCGGGGGTACGACCGCGGTCTCCGGCGAGGTCGAGACCGCCATCAAGGCGGTGAACGCCAAGTACGCGGTCACGCGCATCTCGGGCGCGGACCGGTACGAGACCGCCACCAAGATCGCGGCGCAGGTCGCCGTCGACGACCCGGTGGCCGGAGCCCCGCTCTACGTCGCCAGCGGCCGCGACTACCCCGACGGCCTGGCCGTGGCCGCGCTGGCGGCGCGCACGGGAGGTGTGGTGCTGCTGACCGACGGTCCGACGATGCCCGCCTCCACCCTGGCCTACCTGCAGAAGTACGACCCCAACAGCGAGCTGCTGGTCGCCGTGGGCGGCCCGGCCGCGAGGGCGACGACGGGTCACGGCGCGGACCGCGCCCTCGTCGGTGCGGACCGCTACGACACCGCGCGCCGGGTGGCGGAGCGCTTCACCGCGCCCGCGGGCTCGGCGCGCGTCACGGCGGTGGGCCTGGCGACCGGCGACAACTGGCCGGACGCGCTGGCGGGGGCCGCGGCGATGGGCAACCTGCGCGGGCCGCTGCTGCTGACGCCGTCGGCGTCGCTGTCGGGCTCGGTCGGCCCGGCCGTCGCGGCGGCCTCGTCAGCGGGGCGGCCGTCGGCGGCGCTGGTGTTCGGGGGCCCGACGGTCGTGTCGACGTCGACGGCGACCGCGTTCGGGACCCTCGTCAGCGGCTGAGGTCGAGCGTCGTCTCCGTCAGGGGCAGCGCCAC
>JAKONK010000159.1 GCA_022701985.1 Actinomycetales bacterium | reverse complement strand
CCTCCTCGCGCGGACGGCCCAGCACCCGGGCCGTCCGCGCGAGGAGGTCGGCACCCCGCGCCAGGTGGGCGGTGGCGATCACGTCGGGGTCGGCCTGCGCGGCCGCGGCGTCGTCCGGGGGAGCCGTCGGGTCGAGCCAGTCGCCGAACTGGAACCCGCCCGACCACAGCAGGTCCTCGCCGGCTTCGCGCAGGAGGCGCTCGACCCACGCGACCATGCTCGGCCACTGCCGCTCGAGCACCGCGACGTCCCCGGTGCGCTCGAAGACCACCCAGGGGATGACGACGCCGGCGTCGCCCCACGCGGCCGCGGGCACTGGTGCGCCGTCGGCTCCGACGACGTCCGGTCCGGACAGCACGTCGGGTACGACGAACGGCACGGCGCCGTCGACCTGGTCGGCGGCGACGTCCTTGAGCCAGCTCGTCCAGAAGCCGCCCGACCGGGTGAGGAAGGACGCCGTGGGGCTGAAGACCTGCGCATCGCCCGTCCAGCCGAGGCGCTCGTCGCGCTGCGGGCAGTCGGTGGGGACGTCCACGGAGTTTCCCTGCCAGCCGCGGAGCACGTTCTCGTGCAGCTGGTCGAGCAGCGGCTCGGAGGAGGAGAAGCCGCCGGCCAGCTCGAGGTCCGACGTGATGACGACCCCCTCGACGTTGTCCGCGGTCAGCCCGGACAGCCACGCCGGCCCGGAGACCTCGGCGTAGCGGAAGCCGTGGAAGGTGAAGCGGGGCTCGAGCAGCTGCTCTCCCGCCTCGGCTCCCGCGGCGAGGTCGAAGACGTCGGTGGCGCGCGCCGTGCGGAGCGGGCGCACGCCCAGCGCTCCGTGCTCGAGCACCTCGGCCTGGCGCACCACCACGCGGTCGCCGTCCTGAGGCCCCCCGCCCCCGGTTCCGGGCCGGACCCTCACGCGCAGGTGCCCGACGACGTTCTCGCCCAGGTCCACCCGCACCGTCGTCTCTCCGGGGCCGGCACCGGCACCGGGTCCGTCGAGCACCTGCACGGAGGCGGGGCGCACGGTGCGGACGGCACGCACCGGGGCGGAGTCCGGTGCCACCAGCTCGGTGTTGGGCAGCCCGAGCTCGGTGACCGCTGCCCAGCTGGAGTCGTCGAAGCCGGCCAGCAGCCAGGCCGGGTCCGCCAGGCGGAGGTCGACGTGCTCCCCGTCGTAGAGGTCGTCGTCCAGAACCTCGCTGCTGCTCCAGCGCCAGGACCCGTCGGTGACGACGCGCTCGGTGCTGCCGTCCGCGTAGGTGAGCTCCAGCTGTGCGAGCAGCGCGCGCTGGGTGCCGTACAGGGCCCGGCGCCCGCCCCAGGTGAGGCGGCCCCGCCACCACCCGTTGCCGAGCAGCGCTCCCACGGCGTTCTCCCCCGGCACCAGCAGCGCGGTGACGTCGTGGGTGCGGTAGCGGAGGCGGTCGCGGTAGGCAGTCCAGCCGGGCGCGAGCAGTTCGTCACCGACCCGCTCGCCGTTCAGGTGCGCCTCCACGAGGCCGTGCGCGGTGAGCCTCAGCCGGGCGCGCACCAGGCCGTCGCGGACCACGAAGCTCCGGCGCAGGCGCGGCGCGGGCGAGGCCACGGGAGCGCCGGGCTCCCCCGGCGGGTCCGCCGTGACGAGCACGCCGCGCCAGTCAGACCGCTGCAGCAGCCCTGCCTCGACCGGCTCGGGCGCCGACCAGTCGCTGGTAAGCCCGTCGGCGCCGGTGGTGCGCACCTGCACGAGGACCCGCTGCCCGCTGGCCAGCGGTGCGAAGGGCCAGGGCACGAGGACCTGCTCGGCCGAGTTGTGCGGGCCGGTGGTCGCGAGCTCGGCGCCCCGGTTGTCGACCTGCCGCAACTCGTAGGAGGCCTGCACCCAGTCGTGCGGCCCGGCGGCCACCTGCCAGGAGAGCCGGGGCTCGGCCTGACCGATGCCCAGGGCCTCCCCCAGCCGGTGGTGCTCCACCCGGAGAGCACGGACCTGCGGGTGCTGCCAGTCGCCGGCCCCGTGATGGGTGTGGTTCGCCAAGTGGTCCGTCGTCATCGACGCGCCTCGCTGTCAGAAGGTTTGGAACGTTTCAAACTGACCCTACGCGGTCGAGCAGACGGCCTGTCAAGGGGAACCCGAGGCACTCCCGGAGTGTTCGCCGGGGTTGCCGACGCTTCTGAACACCCGGTGCGCAGACGCCCCCCCAGCGCGCTTCCCGCCGACCCGAGGACGTCCAGGTCGAAGGGCGGCCGGAGAGCCGACGGCGCTGCCGATTGCGTCGCCGGGCATTTGGAGAGGCAACCGGCATCGTGCAGGCAACCGGCTCGGTGCAACAGCAGCACGCCCTAATAGA
The DNA here is from genome assembly GCA_022701985.1 of Actinomycetales bacterium. Classification (GTDB taxonomy): domain Bacteria; phylum Actinomycetota; class Actinomycetes; order Actinomycetales; family Quadrisphaeraceae; genus Quadrisphaera. Next base: position 5,989 of record JAKONK010000159.1, on the reverse strand, counting down.
CACCCTCACCGCCTGGTCGAACGCGGCCGTCAGGCGCGTAGTCCACGCCTTGTTCTGGCCGAGGTGGGCGTGCGACTCGCCGAGATGGCTACCGCCTGTCATTGACTGCTGCAGTTCCCGCCCTTGTAGCCCAGTCCTCAAGAAGTCCTCAACTTCTTGCTGAACGACCGTCTTCAGCCAACGCCAGCCAACACCAAAAGCGCTGGTCAGCACCATCTCGTGAGCTCGTCGGGTGGTACCAGCGGGAGCTTCTAATCCGATGGTCGCTGGTTCGAATCCAGCCGGGGGCGCCCGCCCGTCCTGCCGCTGAGCAGGGCTCTCACCCTCCCGCGAACCCCCTCGGCAGCAGCCCGGAACGCCTCGTGTGAGCCATCGGTCTCAGGACGCTCACGAGCCCGCCTCGCCGGCTTCCCGACCGCGGCTCCTCACCACCGTCGCCGGAGGACGCGGGTGACGAGAGTCCTCTCGACCGGGGTCTGCACCTGCTGCGACCCACCACCCGCACAGGCCACCCACCGGTGCCGCCAGCACCCCACGACCCATCACGTCTGCTATCGACGACGAGTAGAGATCATCGATGGTGTCTGACGGCTGGGGCCTTGCACGCTGGTGCCGTGGAGCTCCCCTCGTCAGCCCAGGTGGTCGTGATCGGCGGCGGTGCCCTCGGGCTCGCCGCGGCCGACGAGATGGTGCGCGCCGGCCTCGACGTCCTGGTCCTGGAGCGCGACCAGCTCGGCTCGGGCTCCTCGGCCAAGCCCTTCGGCGGGGTGCGCGCCACCTTCTCGGATCCCGGCAACATCGCCCTCGGCCAGCGGGGCCTGGAGAAGTACGCCGCCCTGCACGAGCGGACGCCGGGCGGCATCGGCCTGGCCCGCGTCGGCTACCTGTTCTGCGCGCGCACCGAGGCCGAAGCCCTCGCGCTAGAGGTCAGCACCGAGCTGCAGCGCTCGATGGGCTCCGACGCCGAGGTCATCAGCCCTCGGCGCGCTGCTGAGCTCAACCCCTACCTCGACGCGTCCGCGCTGGTCGCGGCGTCCTTCTCCCCCCAGGACGGCTACGCCCAGCCCTCCCTGGCCGTCGCGGCCTGGGCGGCCAGCGCCCGCGAGCTCGGCGCGCGCGTGCTGGAGGGCGTGGAGGTCACCGGCGTGGAGACCACCGACGACGGCGACGGTCGCCGGGTCCGCGCGGTGACCACCACCGCCGGCACCGTGCGCTGCGAGCACCTCGTCGTGGCTGCCGGCGCCTGGTCGCGCAGCGTGGGCCAGATGGCCGGCATCGACGTCCCCGTCGAGCCCGTCCGCCGCCAGATCGCCTTCGCTGACGTCCCCGCAGACGCTCCCGGCGGGCCCGGGCAGCGACCGCTGCCGTTCACCCTCGACCTCTCCACCACCTTCTACGTGCACGGCTCCCCCGACGGCCTCCTGCTCGGCATCTCCGACGCGGCGCAGGTCCCCGGCTTCGGACGCGACTACGACGAGTCCTGGCTGCCCGCCTTCGACGCCGCAGCCGCCGTCGTCGCGCCCTCCCTGGTGGGGCTGCCGCTGCGCACCGGCTGGGCCGGCCTGTACGAGAACACCCCCGACCACAACGCCCTCATCGGGCAGTCCGCCCACGTGGCTGGTCTCGTGGTGGCCACCGGGTTCTCCGGCCACGGCTTCCTGCAGGCCCCCGCGGTCGGGGAGGTGGTCCGCGACCTCGTGCTCGGCCGCGCGCCGGAGGTGGACGTCTCCGGGTTCTCTCCCGAGCGCTTCGCCCCCACCTCCGCGGCACCCCTGCTGCGCGAGGTGCACATCATCTGATGGGCTGCACCAACGGACCAGGAGGCCACTGATGGCACACACGACCACTCTCGTGCGCGGCGCTGAGCTGCGCGCCCGCTTCGCCGTCGCCCTGGCGGAGATGTACGGCAGCGAGGTCCCCGCGTACACCACGCTCGTCGACGTCAGCCGCGCCGTGAACACCGACGTCGCCCGTGCGCAGGGCGAGGCCGCCGAGCGCCTCGGCTCCCTGGAGCGCATCACCGCCGAGCGCCACGGAGCCATCCGCGTCGGCTCCGAGCGCGAGCTGCAGCAGGTCGGCCGGGTCTTCGCGGCCTTCGGCATGCACCCCGTCGGCTTCTACGACCTGCGCGACGCCTCGGCCTCCTCGGTGCCGGTCGTCTCCACCGCCTTCCGCCCCGTGGACCCCGCCGAGCTGGCGGAGAACCCGTTCCGGGTGTTCACCTCGATGCTCGCCGTCGACGACGCCCGGTTCTTCGACGCCCCCACGCGGCAGCGCCTGGAGCAGTTCGTCACCGAGCGCCACCTCTTCGGCGAGGAGCTGCTGGCCCTGGCCGACCGCGCCGCCGCCGAGGGAGGGCTGCCCGAGGCCGAGGCCGACGAGCTGCTGGCCCTGGCCACCGACGCGTTCCGCCTCTCCACCGAGCCGGTCGACCGCGCCTGGTACGTCCACCTCGAGCGCATCTCGGCGGTCGCGGCCGACGTCGGCGGCGTCCCGGCGACGCACATCAACCACCTGACCCCCCGCGTGCTCGACATCGACGACCTCTACCGGCGCATGTCCGAGCGCGGCATCACGATGATCGACGAGGTGCAGGGCCCGCCGGCGTGGGAGGGACCCGACGTGCTGCTGCGCCAGACCTCCTTCCGCGCCCTGGCCGAGGAGCGGACCTTCCGCGAGGCCGACGGCTCGGTGGTGACCGGGTCGCTGCGGGTGCGCTTCGGGGAGGTGGAGCAGCGCGGGATCGCGCTGACCACCGCCGGGCGCGACCTGTACGACAGGCTCACCGCCGAGGTCGACGCGCGCCGCGCGGGCCAGGTGCCCGGACACGAGAGCGATGCTCAGCGCACCCGCGTGGACGTCGCCCGCGACGTCTGGCGCCGCCACCTGCCGCGCACCGAAGCGGACCTGGTCCTGGCGGGCCTGGCCTGCGGGGAGTTCCGCCTCGTCGACGCCTCCAGGGCCGGCCGGGCACGCACGGTGACCGACCTGGTCGAGGCCGGAGCCGTCGCCGTCGACCCGATCGTCTACGAGGACTTCCTGCCGCGCAGCGCGGCGGGGATCTTCCAGTCCAACCTCTCGGGCACCGGCACCAAGGACGAGGACGCCGGGGGCGCGCACTACGACGCCGACCGCCTCTCGGCCATCCTCGGCGTGCAGGTCCTGGACCCCGTCGAGCTGGCCACCGCCCAGATGCAGCGCTCGCTGGACGCCCTGTCCGCCCGGCTCAGAACCCCCATCACCCTCTGACCCCCACCGCAGACGCTCGACGGCGTGCCCCGCGCACGCACCGGAGCCTCCGCAGAGAAGCAGGAGAAGCACCCATGACCGCTCTGACCGGAACCATCCCCGCCGCCGGCGCGCTCGCCGCCGACGTCACCGCCGCCCTGGACGCCCTCGGCGTTGACCGCGCCCAGCTCGAGGGCGCCCACGAGTGCCGCTCGCCCATCACCGGCGAGGTGCTGGCCCGCACCCCCGAGCACACCGCCGCCGACGTCGAGGCCGCCGTGACCACCGCCGCCGCGGCCTTCCCCGCCTGGCGCGACGTGCCCGCCCCCGTGCGCGGCCAGCTCGTCAAGCGCTGGGGCGAGCTCCTGACCGAGCACAAGGAGCACCTGGCCACCCTCGTGCAGGCCGAGGTCGGCAAGATCCGCTCCGAGGCCCTCGGCGAGGTCCAGGAGATGATCGACATCTGCGACCTCGCCGTCGGGCAGAGCCGCCAGCTGTTCGGCAAGACCCTCCCCTCCGAGCGCCCCGGCCACCGCCTGGCCGAGACCTGGCACCCGCTCGGCGTGGTCGGCGTCATCAGCGCCTTCAACTTCCCCGTGGCCGTCTACGCCTGGAACACCGCCCTGGCCCTGGTCTGCGGCGACACCGTGGTGTGGAAGCCCGCCGAGACCGCCCACCTGTGCGCCCTGGGCACCGACGCCCTGCTGGCCCGCGCGGTGCGCGAGGTCGGTGCCCCGCAGGGGCTGCACGGGGTGGTGCTGGCCGACCGCGTCGCAGGCCAGGCCCTGGTCGACGACGAGCGCGTCGCCCTCGTCTCGGCCACCGGTTCGGTGCGGATGGGCCGCGAGGTCGCCCCGCGCGTGGCCGCCCGCTTCGGCCGGGTGCTGCTGGAGCTGGGGGGCAACAACGCCGCCGTCGTCGCCCCGAGCGCCGACCTGGACCTGGCGCTGCGCGGCATCGTCTTCGCCGCCGCCGGCACCGCCGGGCAGCGCTGCACCACCCTGCGCCGCCTGGTCGTGCACACCTCGATCGCCGACGAGCTGGTCGAGCGCATCGCGGCCACCTACGCGGGCCTGCCGATCGGCAGCCCGACCGCTGACGGCGTGCTCGTGGGCCCGCTGGTCTCCGGGGCCGCCTACGAGGCCCAGCAGGCCGCGCTGGAGCAGGCCGTCGCCGAGGGCGGCGAGGTGGTGGCTGGCGGCGCGCGCGTGCTGGCTGACGAGGCCCCGGGCGCCTACTACGTGGAGCCGGCCGTGGTGCGGATGCCCGCGCAGAGCGCCGTGGTGCAGGAGGAGACCTTCGCCCCGATCGTCTACGTGCTCACCTACGACACCTTCGAGCAGGCCGTCGAGCTCAACAACGGTGTGCGCCAGGGCCTGAGCAGCGCCGTCTTCACGCGTGACCTCGAGGAGGCCGAGCGCTTCCTGTCCGCGGGCGGCTCGGACTGCGGCATCGCCAACGTCAACATCGGCACCTCGGGCGCGGAGATCGGCGGCGCGTTCGGCGGGGAGAAGGAGACCGGCGGGGGGCGCGAGTCCGGGACCGACTCCTGGCAGGCCTACATGCGGCGCGCCACGAACACCGTCAACGCCTCGGGGCAGCTGCCCCTGGCGCAGGGCGTCGAGTTCGGCTGAGGGCCGAGCTCGTGCGGGCCGCGGCGGTGGTCCACCGCGGCCCGCATGGAGCACCCGTCCACGTGAGCCACCACCCGGGGGCGTTGCGGTGATCAACCCCCTGCACCTGCGGACCCTGGCCGTGGTCCTGCGCGCTGGCTCCTTCGCCGAGGCGGGACGCCGGCTGGGGTACTACCGGGCTGGTCCTGTTCGACCGCGGGGCGCACGACGTGCGCCCCACGGCGGCCGCCTCCCAGGTCGCCGCCCGCGCGACGGAGGCCCTGGGTGCCCTGGAGCGCGCGGTCGGGGAGATGGCCGAGGGCACGCGCGGGCGCCTCGGGCTGGGCTCCTTCCCCACCGCCAGCGAGGTCTTCATGGTCGGCGCCCTGGCCCGCTTCCAGCGCAGGCTCCCCGGTGTCGAGGTCGTCTTCGTCGACGGGGAGCCCAGCGACCTCGTCCCGGGGCTGCTGGCAGGTGACCTCGACGTCGTGGTCTCCTTCCGCTACGACGGCGTCCCCCAGGTGTGGCCTCCCGCGGTGCAGCGCACCGAGCTCGTCGTCGAACCCGTCGCCCTCCTGGTGCCGCAGCGCGCACCCGTCGAGACCCCGCCCGGTGCCGCCGTGGCGCCGTCGGACTTCTCCGACGTCCCGTGGATCGCCACCCAGGAGGGCACCGCCGGCGCACGAGCCGTGGAGCGCGCCTGCGCCGACGCGGGCTCCGTGCCCCCGGTGCGCTACCGCACCAACGACGACGACGTGGTCCGCAGCTTCGTGCGCGCGGGGCTGGGCGAGGCTGCTGCGCCCTGGCTCGCGCACGCCGGGCGCGCTGACCTCAGCGTCGTCCAGCCCGCCGGGCTCGCGGTGCGCCGACGGGTCGAGGCCCTCACCGCGAGGCGCCCGCCCCCCCGCGGTCGCGGCGATGGTCTCCGAGCTGCGCGCTGCCGCCGCCGCTCTGAGCCCTCCCCCACCACCGACGGCCTGGGAGCAGGGCAAGCGGTCCGGGGCCTAGCACGCACGATCACCGGGCTCAGACCCTCCTCCCACCTGGACCGGCACACCACCCTGGAGGTCCCCGAGCTGCGAGGAGACCCACCGTGTCCGACGCCCCTTCCCTCATCGACCAGTGGGGACCCGAGAGGGTGGTGGTGG
>JAKONK010000157.1 GCA_022701985.1 Actinomycetales bacterium | reverse complement strand
CCGGTCGACGCGGGCGTCGAGGGGACGGAGGCGGCAGCGGAACCGGCGGGACGAGTGGAGTCGGGCATGGGAGGGGCTGGCAGCCCCGGTCTCCTGCAGGCCGGGCCCCTGACCGGGGCCGAACGGGTCAAGGCTACCGCCGCCCTCCGACAGCCCCCAGCCGGCGACGAGCCCCCTCCCGGGCCGCTCACCGGGCCGCTCACCGGGCGGCGGCGCGAGCCCGCCCGTACCGTCCGCCCATCGACACCACCGGCACGCCCCGCAGCCAGCGCCTCCGCGACGACGAAGCGCGCCGAGCCCCCCTGGCCTCGGCCTCCGACGGCCGGGCCCCCGCCCTCCACTGGCCGGCCGGGGGCCCCGACGGGTCCGAGCGCGTCAGCGCCCCCGCCGCCGAGCGCGACGCCGACGGCTACGCCGACCTGCGCACGTACGCCGTCATCGGTGACGGCCGCACGGTCGCGCTCGTGGCCCGCGACGGGCGCATCGACTGGATGCCCCTGCCCGACGTGGACGCCGCGGTGCCCTTCGCCGCCCTGCTCGACGCCGAGGACGGCGGCTGCCTGGAGCTCGCGCCGGTCGAGCCCTTCGAGGTCGAGCGCGAGTACGTCCGCCACACCGACGTCCTGACCACCACCTTCCGCACCGCCTCCGGCGCCGTCCGCGTCACCGACGCCCTGACCACCGGGGTCGCCGGCAGGCTCCCCTGGGCCGAGCTCGCGCGCCGGGTCGAGGGGCTCGAGGGCCGGGTGCGCCTGAGGGCCTCGGTGCGGCCGGGCACCTGCCTGGGCACCGCGGCGCCCTGGGTGCGCGCCACGACGGAGGGCGCGCTGCTGCGGGTCGACGGCCTGACCACGGCCGTCGTCGCCGGCCTCCTCGAGCCCGGTCGCGACGGGGGCGGCGCGGACGGCGGCGCCCGGCTGGAGCGGGAGGACCGCGAGCGCGAGGTGGTGCTCGACCTGGAGGCCTGCGAGGGGTCGCGGCACGTGGTGGGCCTCGTGGCCACCGAGCAGGAGCCGCTGTGGGTGCCGTCGGCGTCCGACCTCGACGCCGACCTCGACCGCACCGTCGAGAACTGGCGGACGTGGACGCGGACCTTCCTGTGGGACGGCCCCTGGGACGAGGCGGTGCGGCGCAGCGCGCTGCTGCTGAAGCTGCTGCTGCACTCCCCGAGCGGGGCGATGGCCGCGGCGGCCACCACGTCGCTGCCGGAGGACCCGTCGGGCACCAAGTGCTGGGACTACCGCTTCGCCTGGGTGCGCGACTCGGCGTACTCGCTGGAGGCGCTGCTGCGCTTCGGGCTGAGGGAGGAGCCGCACGCAGCGGTGAGCTGGCTGCTGCGCACCATCCGCCAGGACGGGCAGGTGCCGGAGGTCTTCTACTCGCTGGGCGGGGAGGTCCCGGACGACGACGTGACCGAGCTGCAGGTGCCGGGGTGGCGCGGGGCGGGCCCCGTCGTCAGGGGCAACGCCGCGGCCTCGCAGCTGCAGCTGGGCGTCTACGGCGACCTGTTCAGCGTCGTGAAGCTCTACGTCGACGCGGGCGGGGTCCTCGACGCCGAGACCGGGCGGCTGCTCGCGGCGACGGCCGACGCGGCCTGCGACCGGTGGCGGCAGCGCGACGCCGGGATGTGGGAGCTCCACGAGGCGCGGCACTACACGACCAGCAAGATGGGCTGCTGGCTGGCGCTCACGGCGGCGGTGCACCTGGCCGAGCTGGGGCAGGTGCCCGGAGACCCCTCGCGGTGGCGCAGCGAGGCCGAGCTGGTGCGCGCGTGGGTGGCGGAGCACTGCTGGTCGGAGGAGCTCGGCGCCTACACCTGGTACCCCGGGACCGACGACCTGGACGCCTCGGTGCTCCTGCACGCCATCAGCGGGTTCGACCGCGGCGAGCGCATGAGCTCGACCCTCGACGCGCTGCGCCGCGAGCTCTCGCACGGCCCGCACCTGTACCGGTACACCGGGGCCGCCGCCGAGGAGGGCACCTTCGTGGCGTGCTCGTTCTGGATGGTCTCGGCGCTGCAGCTCTGCGGCCGGGGCGAAGAGGCCCGGGCGCTGATGGACGCGCTGGTCGACGGCGAGGACAGCGCCCTGAACGACGTCGGGGTGCTGGCGGAGATGGTCGACCCGGCCACGGGCCACTGGCTCGGCAACCTGCCGCAGGCGCTGAGCCACCTCGCGCTCGTGAACGCCGCCATCACCGTGCACGAGCACGCGACCGGCGGCTGACCCGCCGGCCGACCCCGGCTGCGGCCGGCCGGGCTCAGCCGGGGGGCCACTGCAGGGGGCGCCCGGCCAGGACGTGGCCGTGCACGTGGAAGACGCTCTGGCCCGCGCGCTCGCCGGTGTTGAGCACGAACCGGAACTGCCCGTCGCCCAGCTCGGCGGCGACCCGCGCGGCCGTGGCGAGGACCTCGGCGAGCAGCGAGGGGTCGGCGGCGGCCAGAGACGGCGCGTCGCGGTGGTGGTCGACGGGCACCACCAGCACGTGCAGGGGGGCCTGGGGGTCGAGGTCGCGGAAGGCGACGACCCGCTCGGTGCGCGCCACCACGTCGGCGGGGACCCCACCGGCGGCGATGCGGCAGAAGACGCAGTCCGGGTCGGTCGTGGCGGACACCGCCGGGGCGTCGCTCGTCTCGGTCACCCCGGCACCGTAGTCCGCCCGTTCCGCCGCGCGGGCGGGGTGGAGCGCGGTAGGAACGGAGCGTGAGCGCCCCCCTCCAGACCCTCCGGCCCGCCGTGCGGACGGGCCTCGCCGTCACCGCCGTGCTGCTCCTGGCTGCCTGCGGCCAGGCCGTCGACACCGACCCCGCCGGGGCGACGACCTCACCGGAGCCGTCGGTGACCACCACGGACCCGACGACTGCCAGCACCTCCGCGAGCGCCTCGTCGACCGCGACGGCGGGCACGACCGCCTCGGCCGCTCCCGCCGGCGGCGCCACGGGCACGGGCCTGTCGCAGTCGGTGGTCATCACGGCCCCCACCGAGGGCGAGCGGCTCCCGGTGGGGCAGGTCGGCGTCACCGGCCGCGGGACCGCCTCGGAGGGCACGCTGCTGTGGCGCATCACGCAGGCGGACGGCGAGGTGCTGAGCGACGGCTTCACCACCGCCGGCGCCAACGGGGAGGTCGGCGACTTCGCCATCCAGCAGCAGGTCCAGGCCGGGACCTGCACGCCCTGCACGGTCCAGGTGTGGGCGCCCGACGAGTCCGGGGGCGAGGGCTCCCAGCCCGAGGGCCCGGCCTCGGTGACGTTCTCCGTCGGCTGACCGCCGCGGGCCCGGCCCCCTCCGACGGCGACCGGCCCGGTTCCCGTCTCCGGGTGACCGCGGTCACCCGGAGACGGGGGCCACCGGCTCAGCGGCCGGCGAAGCCCCGCTTCAGGCGGGAGAAGACGCCTCCCGAGGCGGGGGCGAGGCGCCCCTCGGGGCGCTCCTCGCCGCGCAGCCTCGCCAGCTGCCGCAGCAGCTCGGTCTGCTCCTCGTCCAGGCCCTTGGGCACCTGGACGTCGACGTGCACGTGCAGGTCGCCCCGCCCGCCGGAGCGGAGCCGCGAGGCGCCGAGGCCGCGCAGGGTGATGACCTCGGCGGGCTGGGTGCCGGGGCGGACCTCGACCTCTCGGGCTCCGTCGAGCGTCTCCATCTCCAGCACGGTGCCCAGCGCCGCGGCGGTCATCGGCACGCCCAGGGTGGCGTGCAGGTCCTCGCCGCGGCGGGTGAACAGGTCGTGGGGGCGCTGGACGACCTCGACGTACAGGTCACCGGCGGGCCCGCCGCCGGGGCCGACCTCGCCCTTGCCCGACAGCTGGATGCGGGTGCCGGTGTCGACGCCGGCGGGCACGCGCATGGTCATGGTGCGGCGGCGGCGCACGCGGCCGTCGCCGGCGCACTCGTTGCAGGGGCTCGGGATGGTGGTGCCGTAACCGCCGCACGCGGGGCACGGCGACGTGGTGAGCACCTGGCCCAGCAGCGAGCGGGCCGCGCGCTGCACCTGGCCCTGGCCGTGGCAGACGTCGCAGGTGCGCACCTGGGTGCCCGGCTGCGCGCAGCCGCCGTCGCAGGTGGGGCAGACCACGGCCGTGTCGACGGTGATCTCGCGCTCGGCGCCGAAGACGGCGTCGGCGAGGTCGACCTCGAGGCGGATCAGCGCGTCCTGGCCGGGCTGCTGGCGCGGCACCGGTCCGCGGGCGGCGCCGCCCCCGCCGAAGAAGGTGCCGAACAGGTCGCCCAGGTCGAAGGGCTGGCCGGCACCCCCGAACCCGGCGCCGCCGCCGAAGCCGCCCGGGCCGCTGGAGCTGCCGGTCGCGTCGTAGACGCGGCGCTTGTCGGGGTTGCTCAGCACCTCGTAGGCGGCCGAGACCTCCTTGAACTTCTCGCCCGCGTCGGGGTTGACGTCCGGGTGGAGCTGGCGGGCCAGCTTCCGGTACGCCTTCTTCACGTCCTCGGTGCTCGCGTCGCGGGGCACGCCGAGGGCGGCGTAGTGGTCGGTCGGAGAGGGCACGGGGTCAGGTGCTCCTGTGGCTGGGAGTCGGACGGGGGCGTGTCACCGGGCCGGTCACCGGGCCAGGACCTTGCTGAGGTAGCGGGCGACGGCGCGGACGCCCGCGATGGAGGTGGGGTAGTCCATGCGCGTGGGGCCGAGGACGCCCAGGCGCGCGACCACCTCCCCGCCGGAGCCGTACCCCGAGGAGACCACGGCGGCGTCGGACAGGCCGCTGTGGACGATCTCGCTCCCGATCCGCACCGAGACGCCGCTGGCCGGGTCGTCGGCCATCTCGGCCAGCAGCCGCAGCACCACCACCTGCTCCTCGATCGCCTCCAGCACGGGGGCGAGGGAGGTGGCGAAGCCGCTGGCCTCGCGCACGAGGTTCGCGGTGCCCGCGAGCACCATGCGCTCCTCGCGGGTGGCGGCGAGCGCGGAGCACAGGGCCGCGACCACGGAGGAGACGGCGCCGGCGTCCTCGGGGCGCGCGGAGGTGAGGACGGCGTCGAGGGCGGCCACCGCCTCGTCGGAGCGGCGGCCGGCGGTGGCGGCGTTGAGGCGCCCCCGCAGCTCGGTGACCAGCTCCGGGCCCACCTCGGGCAGCTCGGGGGCCACCTCGACGGAGCGCTGCTCGACGCGGCCGGTGTCGGTGATGAGCACGACGACGAGGCGGCGCGGCGCCAGCGGCACCAGCTCGACGTGGCGCACCCGGGCGCGGGCCAGGGAGGGGTACTGGATGACGGCGACCTGCTGCGTCAGCTGCGCGAGCGCGCGCACGGTGCGCTCCAGCACGTCGTCGAGGTCGAGCGAGCGGGCGCCGTCGCCCAGGAGGCGCTCGATGGCGCGGCGCTCGGGCGGGGAGAGCGGGCGGACGGCGGGCAGGCCGTCGACGAAGGCGCGGTAGCCCTTGTCGGTGGGGACGCGGCCGGCGCTGGTGTGGGGCTGGGCGATGAGCCCCTCCTCCTCCAGCGCCGCCATGTCGTTGCGGATGGTGGCCGGGGAGACCCCCAGGGCGTGCCGCTCGACCAGCGCCTTGGAGCCGACGGGCTCCCGGGTGGCCACGTAGTCCTCGACGATGGCGCGCAGGACGGCCAGGCGGCGCGGCTCGGTCATGGTCGGTCCCTCCGTCTCGTCGGCTCCGGGCGGCTCTCTCGTCTGGCACTCAGCAGCGGGGAGTGCCAATCCTACGCCGTCCCGCGCACCCCGCCGGTAGCGTCGCCCCGGTGCCGCCCTCCTCCCCCCGGCAGCCGACCGGCTCCCCCGCGCGCCCGGCCGCGCAGGCCCAGCAGCGACAGGTCGCCCGCCCCGTGGTCCGCCCCACCACCTCCGCCCCGCTGCGCCGGGGTGACTCCGTCACCGACCCGACAACCGGCAGGCGCCGCGCGCGCGTGGTCAGCCGCGAGGTCCCGGCCGCTGCCGGCCTGGTGGTCGAGGACGTCGAGACCGGGTGGTGCGGCGCCGTCGTCCGCGTCGAGAAGGCGGGCGGGGTGCGCGTGGTGGTCCTGGAGGACTGGAAGGGCCGCACCCGGTCCTTCCCCCTCGGTGCGGGGTTCCTCGAGGACGGCGCCCCCGTGGTGCTCGTCCCGCCGGTGGCCCCTCCGGCTGCGGCGCGCGGGCCCGTGGCCCCCGGGCGCACCGCGAGCGGCTCCTTCGCGGTCGCCGGGCAGCGGGCCCGGGTGGCCCGCGGCTCGCGGATCTGGGTCGAGGGCAAGCACGACGCCGAGCTCGTGGAGAAGGTCTGGGGCGACGACCTGCGCGTCGAGGGCGTCGTGGTCGAGGGGCTGCAGGGCGTCGACCACCTCGCGGCCGCCGTCGCGGACTTCCGGCCGGGGCCCGGCCGGCGGGTGGGTGTGCTCGTCGACCACCTGGTCACCGGCTCCAAGGAGACCCGCCTCGTGGCCGACGCGCTGCGCGGGGTGCCCGGCGCCGCCGAGCACGTGCTGGTGGTGGGCCACCCCTACGTCGACGTGTGGCAGGCCGTCAGGCCGGAGCGGCTCGGGATGAGCGCGTGGCCGGTCGTCCCCAGGGGGCGGCCGTGGAAGGAGGGGGTGCTCGAGGCCCTCGGGTGGCCGCGCGACACGCCCGCCGACCTCGCCCAGGGGTGGCAGCGGGTGCTCCGCAGCGTGCGCACGATCGCCGACCTGGAGCCGACCCTGTCGGGGCGGGTCGAGGAGCTGATCGACTTCGTGACCGGCGACCAGCTCGACTCCTGAGGGGCCCCGCGGGCCACCCGCTCGGGCGCGCCGGCCTCGCCGGGCGCCGCGCGACGCGGGACGATGGGCGGACCCGGGAGCCTCCCGGGACCGAGGAGGAGACGTGTCCGAGCAGCCCGCCCGGCAGCCCGACGAGCACGGCGGCGCCCCGCAGGCGCCCCGCTACGGGCAGCAGCCCACCGAGCCGCAGGGCTACGGCCAGCAGCCTCCCGGCCCCCCGGGGTACGGCCAGCAGGGGTACGCGCAGCAGGGGCACGGCCAGCAGCGGTACGCGCCGGCGGGCGAGATGAGCCCGGCCGACCAGCGGCTGTGGGCGTGCCTGGCGCACGTCTCGGCGATCGTCGCCGGGATCGTGCTGACCTCGGCCACGGGCGGCACGGTCTACCTGGGGGCGATCGGCCCCCTGGTGCTCTACTTCGTCTTCCGCGAGCGCGGCGTCTTCGTGCGCCGCCAGACCGTGGAGGCGCTGAACTTCCAGATCCTCGTCACGGCCGTCGGGCTGGCGGTCCTGCTGCTCAGCATCGTGCTGGGCATCATCACCTTCGGCCTGGCGCTCCTGCTCATCGTCCCGCTGGCCCTCGCGATCGGCGTGGCCGCGCTGGTGTTCGAGATCATCGCCGCGGTCAAGGCCAACCAGGGCATCGACTACCGCTACCCCGTCAGCTGGCGCCTCGTGCGCTGAGCTGAGCCGGCCGCTCGGAGCCGCGGGTGCTCAGGCAGCGCCCGCGGCCTCGTCGTCCCAGCCCAGGAGGGCGCGGACGACGGCGTCGGCCAGCAGGCGGCCGCGCAGCGTCAGCACGAGGCGCTGCGCGGGCGCGGGTCCCGCCCCCGGGGGCTCCAGGAGCCCGTCGGCGACCAGGCGCCCGACCGCGCCGCGACCCGCCCCGGGGACGGCGTCCAGGGGCAGCCCCTCGGCCAGGCGCACCCCGAGCAGCACCCGCTCGACGTCGCGGGCCTCGTCGTCGAGGACCTCCCGTCCGACGGCGGGGCTCTCCCCCGCGGCCAGGCGCCTCGCCCAGGCCGCGGGGTGCTTGGCGTTCCACCAGCGGACCCCGCCGACGTGGCTGTGCGCGCCGGGGCCGGCACCCCGCCAGTCGTCGCCGCGCCAGTAGGCGAGGTTGTGCCGGCAGGCGTCGGCGGGGGTGCGCGCCCAGTTGCTGACCTCGTACCAGCGGTACCCGGCGTCGGCGAGGACGGCGTCGGCCAGCTCGTACTGGGCGGCCTCGTCGTCGGGGTCGGGCAGGGGCAGCTCGCCGCGGCGGACCTTCGCGGCCATCGCCGTCCCCGCCTCCACCACGAGGGCGTAGGCGGAGACGTGGTCGGGCTCGCACGCCAGGGCGGCGTCGAGGCTGGTGCGCCAGTCGGCCAGGGACTCCCCGGGGGCGCCGTAGATGAGGTCCAGGCTGACGGCGAGGCCCGCCTCGCGGGCCCAGCGCACGGCCTGGGGGACCCGGGCCGGGTCGTGGGTGCGCTCGAGGACGGCGAGCACGTGCGGCACCGCCGACTGCATGCCGAAGCTCACCCGGGTGAAGCCGGCGGCGGCCAGCTCCTCGAGCGACTGCGGGGTGACCGAGTCGGGGTTCGCCTCGGTCGTGACCTCCGCGCCGTCGGCGAGACCGAGGTGGTCGCGCACGGCCCCGAGGGCCCGGGCCAGGTCGGACGCCGGCAGCAGCGTGGGGGTGCCGCCGCCCACGAAGACGGTGCTGACCGGCCGTGCGGGCAGCCCGCTCGCGGTCAGGACGCGCGCGGCGAGCGCCACCTCGTCGACGAGGGCGCCGGCATACCCGGACTGCGAGGCCCCCGGCAGCTCCGGCGGGCCGAGCTCGGCCGCGGTGTAGGTGTTGAAGTCGCAGTAGCCGCAGCGGACCCGGCAGAACGGCACGTGCAGGTAGGCGGCCAGGCCGCGTCCGGCAGCACCGGCGGCGGCGGAGGCGGGCAGCAGCCCGTCGGCGGGAGCCGGGTCGCCCTCGGGGAGCGCCGGGCTCACGGCCGGTCTCGCAGCAGGACTCGCAGGCGCCTCATCGGGGTCCATGGTCGCACCCCGGCGCGGGAGGTGCTTGGGTGTCGGCCGTGGTGGACGCCCCCGTGCGGCTCGAGCCGCTGACACCGGCGACCGACGCGCGCCTGCTGGCCGCGGTGCTGGCCCTGGACCCGGGGCCCGACCAGGAGCGCTACTGCATGCCGGCCTCCCGGACCTACCCCCCGGCGAGCGCCGACCCGCAGCGGGTGCCGTTCGCCGTCGTGCTGGCGCCGCGGGGCGCGGGGCCGGGCGCCGCGACCCCCGTCGGCTTCGGCGTGCTGGACCGGCGCGGGCACCTCGAGCACCTCCTCGACGACCCGGCCAGGGGGCTGCTGCTGCGGGCGTTCTACGTCGACAGGGCCCACCAGGGGCGGGGGTACGGAGCGGCTGCCGCACGGGCGGCACGGGGCCTGGCGCACGCGGTGGAGCCGGCGGCGCAGCTGCTGGTGCTCTGCGTGCACACCTCGAACGCCGCGGGCCTGCGCGCCTACGGCAGGGCCGGCTTCGTCGACACCGGTGGGCGGTGGCAGCCGAGCGCCGCCGACCCCCAGGTGGTCATGGCCGCGGCGCTGCAGCCGCCCGCCCGGCGTCGCCCCGGCCGCTGACCCGGCGGCCGCGCCCCCGGTCAGCGGCGCGCGACGGCCAGCGCCTGGTCGCGCAGCTCGGGGGCGAGGTCCAGCCCGCCGTCGTCGGCGCAGGCCAGCAGGGACCGGGCGTCCCCCGGAGCGGGCTCGGCCAGCCACCGGCCCACCGCCACGCCGTGCCCCGGGCGCGACACGACCTGCACCGGGTCGCCGGCGCCGACCACCCCGGGCCGGACCACCCGCAGGTAGGCGCCCGGGACCCCCGAGCGCGAGAAGCGCCTCACCCAGCGCTCCTCCCCCAGGCGGCGGGCGAAGGTCGCGCAGGGCGTCCGGGGCATCGTCACCTCGACCACCAGCGCCGCGGCCGGGTCGGCGCCGACGGACCACCGCTCCCCGACCTCCGCGCCGTCGACGTCGACCCCGGCCGTGCGCAGGTTCTCCCCGAAGAGCCCGGGCGGCACCTCGCGCCCGAGCTCGGCGGCCCAGCGGTCGGCGGCCTCCTGGGCGTAGGCGTACAGGGCCTTGTCGCGGCCGCCGTGGTCGGCGCGGTCGGCCTGCACGTCGCCCCGCACCCCGAAGGGCCTCACCCGCACCGCGCCCTCGACGGGCCGCTTGTCGATGGCGGTGACGCCGAAGACCCCGGCGTCGGGCAGCAGCTGGTGCACGCGGCAGACGGCGAGGAGCGTTCCCACGGCGGAGATCATGCACGCGGCCGGACCGTCCCGGGGCTGGAGGTGTCGCTCCGGCTCCGGGGGGAGCACGATCAGGTCGTGCGGGTCCACCTGGTGGCTGTCGACGAGGGTGCGACGGAGCTGGTCGGCGCCGCACGGCGCCTGCGGACCGCTCCGGGGCAGTCGCGGTTCTCGGTCCTGCCGGAGGTCTCCTTCCCGCTGGCGCTCGCCGACCCGGCGCGCACCCCGTTCGCGGTGCTCGAGGACCACGTCGACGGCGGGGCGGAGGTCGTCGGCGCCGGCGTGCTCGACACCGCGGCCCCGGCGTCCGACCCCGAGCTCGCGGACCTGCTCACCGCCGCGGGCCACGACCCGGCCCGCGCGGTGCTGCTGCGCTCGTTCGTCATCGGCGCCGGCCACCAGGGCCGGGGCCTGGGGACGGCGGCCGCCCGCGCCACCCGGGAGCTCGCGCAGCAGGTGGCGGGCGCGGACGCCGTCGTCCTGACGGTGAACGAGCGCAACCCCGCCGGGCGGCGCGCCTACGAGCGGGCGGGGTTCGGCGACGTCGGCCGCTACCTCGGCGGGGACGCCGGGCCGCAGCGCGCGATGGTCGCGCGCTGCGGCTGAGCGGCCGGCGCTACTTCTTGCCCGCGTCCTTGCCGGTGGGGGTGTCGGTGGAGAGCGCGGCCACGAAGGCCTCCTGGGGGACCTCGACGCGGCCGACCATCTTCATCCGCTTCTTGCCCTCCTTCTGCTTCTCCAGCAGCTTGCGCTTGCGGGTGATGTCGCCGCCGTAGCACTTGGCGAGGACGTCCTTGCGGATCGCGCGGACCGTCTCGCGGGCGATGACGCGCGCACCGATGGCGGCCTGCACCGGCACCTCGAACTGCTGGCGCGGGATCAGGTCCTTCAGCTTGGAGGCCATCATCACGCCGTACGCGTAGGCCTTGTCGCGGTGGACGATGGCCGAGAACGCGTCGACCTGCTCGCCCTGCAGCAGGATGTCGACCTTGACCAGGTCGGCGGCCTGGTCGCCGTCGACCTCGTAGTCGAAGGAGGCGTACCCGCGGGTGCGCGACTTCAGCGCGTCGAAGAAGTCGAACACGATCTCGGCCATCGGGAGCCGGTAGCGCATCTCGACGCGGTCCTCGGAGAGGTAGTCCATCCCCTGCAGCTCACCGCGGCGCTGCTGGCACAGCTCCATGATCGTGCCGATGTACTCCGCCGGGGTCAGCACGGTGGCCCGCACCACGGGCTCGCGGGTCTCGGAGACCTTGCCCGAGGGGTACTCGCTGGGGTTGGTGACGGTGATCTCGCGGCCGTCGTCGAGGGTGACCTCGTAGACCACCGAGGGCGCGGTGGAGATCATGTCGAGCCCGAACTCGCGCTCGAGGCGGTCGCGGGTGATCTCCAGGTGCAGCAGGCCCAGGTAGCCGCAGCGGTACCCGAAGCCCAGCGCCACCGACGTCTCCGGCTCGTAGGCGAGGGCGGCGTCGTTGAGCTTGAGCTTGTCGAGGGCGTCGCGCAGCAGCGGGTAGTCGGACCCGTCGATGGGGAACAGGCCCGAGAACACCATGGGCTTGGGGTCCTCGTAGGTGCCCACGGGCTCCGCCGCCGGCTTGAGCGCGCTGGTGACGGTGTCGCCGACGCGGCTCTGGCGCACGTCCTTCACGCCGGTGATCAGGTACCCCACCTCGCCGACGCCCAGGCCCTGCGACGGGGTCGGCTCGGGGCTGGAGACGCCGATCTCGAGCAGGTCGTGCTGGGCGCGGGTCGACATCATCGCGATGCGCTCGCGCGGGCGCAGCACGCCGTCGACCACGCGCACGTAGGTGACCACGCCGCGGTAGGTGTCGTAGACGGAGTCGAAGATCATCGCCCGCGCCGGCGCGTCGGGGTCACCCGTCGGCGCCGGGACGACGTCGACGATCCTGTCGAGCAGCTCCTCGACGCCGGCGCCGGTCTTGCCGGAGACGCGCAGCACGTCCTCCGGCTCGCAGCCGACCAGCTTCGCGAGCTCCTCGGCGTAGCGCTCCGGCTGCGCCGCCGGCAGGTCGATCTTGTTCAGCACGGGGACGATGACGAGGTCGTTCTCCATCGCCAGGTACAGGTTGGCGAGCGTCTGCGCCTCGATGCCCTGCTCGGCGTCGACCAGCAGCACCGCCCCCTCGCAGGCGGCCAGCGAGCGCGACACCTCGTAGGTGAAGTCGACGTGGCCCGGGGTGTCGATCATGTTCAGGGCGTGCATGAGGCCGATGCGCCCCCCACCGCCGGGACCGGCGAGCCCGTCGCCGCCCCCGTGGCTGCGCGGCGCCCACGGCATGCGCACCGCCTGGCTCTTGATGGTGATGCCGCGCTCGCGCTCGATGTCCATGCGGTCGAGGTACTGGGCGCGCATCGCCCGGCTGTCGACGATGCCGGTGATCTGCAGCATGCGGTCGGCCAGCGTCGACTTGCCGTGGTCGATGTGGGCGATGATGCAGAAGTTCCGGATCAGCTCCGGCGCCGTGGACGCGGGCTGGATGCCCGACGCGGACTGCTGCGGCGAGGGAGTGGGGGGCACG
>JAKONK010000156.1 GCA_022701985.1 Actinomycetales bacterium | reverse complement strand
TGCTGGACGGCGCCCAGGGCCGCTGGGTGTCGGTCAGCCCGCTGCTCACCGAGGCCCTGCAGGTGGCGGTGCGGGCCGCCCGGCTCACCGACGGCGACGTCGACCCCACCGTGGGCGGCGCGATGGTGCAGCTGGGCTACGACCGGGACCTCGACCGGATCGACCCGGGCGCGGTGCCCGGCGTCGTCGCGCCGGTCGTGGGCTGGCAGACCGTCGAGGTCGACGGGCCGGGCAACCGGGTCCGGGTGCCGGTCGGCGTCCGGCTGGACCTGGGCGCGACCGCCAAGGCCTGGACGGCCGACCGGGCCGCAGCCGAGATCACCCGCCGCACCGGGGCCGGGGTGCTCGTCTCGATCGGCGGGGACGTCGCGGTGGCCGGGCCCGCCCCCGAGGGCGGCTGGCGGATGCGCGTCTCGGACGTCACCGGCGACCCCGACGGCCCCGCCCCGGCCGGCTCGGCCGTGGTCACGCTGACCGCCGGCGGGCTCGCCACCTCCAGCACCCGGGCCCGGCGCTGGCTGCACGGGGGCGTCGAGGTGCACCACCTGCTGGACCCGCGCACCGGGCTGCCCGCCCGGTCGGCCTGGCGGACGGTCAGCGTCGCCGCGGGCAGCTGCGTGGACGCCAACACCGTCAGCACCGCCTGCGTCGTCCGCGGGCACCGGGCCCTGCCCTGGCTGCGGGAGCTCGGCGTCCCGGCGCGACTCGTCACCGAGGACGGCGACGTGCTCACCGCCGGGGGGTGGCCGGCGTGACCGCGCTGACCGACGGTGCCTTCCTCTGGTACCTCAACCGGGCCACCGGACTGGTCTCGCTGCTGCTGATGACGGCGACCGTCGTGCTCGGCGTCGCCGTCCAGCGGCAGGTGCGGCTGCCCGGACTGCCGCGCTTCGGCGTGGTCGGCCTGCACCGCAACGTGTCGCTGGTGTCGGCGGTGCTGCTGGTCGTGCACGTGGTCAGCGCGGTCGTCGACTCCTACGTGAGCATCGGCTGGCTGGACACCGTCGTCCCCTTCGTGTCGGGCTACGAGCCGTTCTGGGTCGGCCTGGGCACGCTGGCGGTCGACCTCACCGCGCTGGTCGTGGTGACCAGCCTGCTGCGCGGCCGTCTCCCGGCCCGCGTCTGGCGCGGCGTGCACTGGACCTCCTACGCGCTGTGGCCGCTGGCCTTCCTGCACGGGCTGGGCGCCGGCACCGACCTCGGGTCGGGGTGGGTGCTCGCCGGCGCGCTGGCCTGCGCCGCCGCGGTGGCCGTCGCCTCGACGGTCGCCGCCACCGGACGGCTGCGTTCCCGGCCCCCGCTGGAGCGGGCCCCCGCCGCGCTGGCCGCCGTGTCCGCCGGCCCCTCCCCCGCCCCCTTCCGGAACAGGTGACCCCCGTGAGCGCACCCCCGATCACCCGCGGTCTGCTCGGCACCGGTGACCCCTCGCTGGGCGCCCACCTCGCCGCGCACGGCCCCCTGCCCACGCACGGCGACCCGGTGCTCGCCGCCGCCGGGCTGACCGGCCGCGGCGGCGCCGGCTTCCCCACCGCCCGGAAGCTCGCCTCGGTCCGGGACGCCGCCCGTGCCGCGCGCACCCCGGCCGTCGTCGTCGGCAACGGCGGGGAGGGCGAGCCCGCGGCGGCCAAGGACGCGACCCTGCTGGCCCGCTCCCCGCACCTGGTGCTGGACGGCCTGGCCCTCGCCGCCCGGGCGGTCGGCGCGGACACCGTCGTCCTGGCCGCCGGTCACCACCAGCTGGCCGGACTGGACCGTGCCCTCGCCGAACGGGGCGACCGCGGCCGGGTGCGGCTGGTCGGACTGGCCGACCGGTTCCTGGCCGGGGAGGAGACCGCGCTGGTCGCCGCGGTCGAGGGCGGCCCGCCGCTGCCCCGCGGCAAGAACCCCCCGGTGTGGCAGCGCGGGGTGCAGGGTCGGCCCACGCTGATGCAGAACGTGGAGACGCTGGCCCGCCTGGCGCTGCTGGCCCGTGGGGAGTCCGCTGCCGGGCACACCCTGGTGACCCGGCACGGGCACACCGTCGACGTCGCGGAGGTGCCCCTGGGGGCCCGGCTGGGCGACGTGCTGACCGTGGACGCCGGCGTGCAGGCCGTGCTGGTCGGCGGGTACCACGGCAGCTGGCTGCCCGCGCACGTCGCTGCCGGCGCGACCCTGGACCGCGACGGGCTGGCCGTGCACGGCGCCGCGCTCGGTGCCGGGGTGCTCGCCGCGCTGCCCGCCGACCGGTGCGGGCTGCGGGAGAGCGCGACCGTGGTCGGCTACCTGGCCGCCCAGTCCGCCGGCCAGTGCGGGCCCTGCCTCAACGGACTCCCGCGCATCGCTGCCGCCCTGGACCGGTTGGCCCGCCCGGGACCGCCCCCGGCCGGCCTGCTGGACGACGTCGCCCGCTGGTCGGGCCTGGTCGTCGGCCGCGGCGCCTGCAGCCACCCCGACGGCAGCGTCCGGTTCGTGGCCAGCGCCCTGCGGGTGTTCGCCCCGGAGCTGGCCGCGCACGCCGCGGGCTGGTGCACCGCGTCGTCGTCGGCACGGCCGTTCCTGCCCGTGCCCGCGGTGACCCGGTGAGCGACCGGCTGCGGGTGGACCCGATCGGCTGCCAGGGGCACGGCGTGTGTGCCGAGCTGCTGCCCGAGGCGATCGCCCTGGACGAGTGGGGCTACCCCCTGCTGGCCGCGGGCGCGCTGCCCGACGACCTGCGCCGTCCGGCCCGGCGTGCCGTCGCGGCCTGCCCCGCACGCGCCCTGCACCTGGACCGTGCGGCAGACTCCGGGCGCTCGGCAGGTCGACAGACACCTCCTGGGGTGCTCACAGGGAACGCGCAGGGAGGGCTCGCACAGTGACTGCCATGACCGCGACGATCCCCACCTCGACAGGCTCCCGGGCGCAGCTGACCCGACCGGACGGCAGCGCCCTGCGGGTGCTGGTCGTCGACGACGAGCGCTCCATCTGCGAGCTGCTGTCCATGGCCCTGCGCTACGAGGGCTGGGACGTCAAGACCGCCTCCGACGGCACCGAGGCCGTCAAGGCCGCCCGGGAGTTCCGCCCGGACGCCGTCGTGCTCGACGTGATGCTGCCCGACATGGACGGCCTCGAGGTGCTGCGCCGGGTGCGCGCGGACCAGCCGCTCGTGCCGGTGGTCTTCCTGACCGCCAAGGACGCCCTGGAGGACCGGATCGCCGGGCTCACCGCCGGCGGTGACGACTACGTGACCAAGCCCTTCTCCCTCGAGGAGGTGGCTGCCCGGCTGCGTGGCCTGCTGCGCCGCACCTCCCGCGTGGTGGCCGACGACGGCCTGCTGGTCGTCGGCGACCTGACCCTGGACGAGGAGTCCCACGAGGTCACCCGCAGCGGCGACGACGTCCGGCTCACCGCCACCGAGTTCGAGCTGCTCCGCTACCTGATGCGCAACCCCAAGCGGGTGCTGTCCAAGGCCCAGATCCTGGACCGCGTGTGGCAGTACGACTTCGGCGGTCAGGGCAACATCGTCGAGCTCTACATCTCCTACCTCCGCCGCAAGATCGACGCCGGTCGCTCCCCGATGATCCACACGCTGCGGGGCGCCGGGTACGTGATCAAGCCCGCCGTCTGACCCCCGAGTGACCCCTCCCGCGCCCGCGACGACTCCCCCCGGCCACCGCCGGCGGCTGTCGTTGCGGGCGCGGTTGCTGGTGGCCTTCCTCGTCCCGACGCTCGTGGTGCTGGCGCTGGTCGGGGTGGTCTCCACCCTCACCCTGCGCCACCAGCTGGTCAGCCAGGTCGACGAGCGGCTGGCCGCCGCTGACTACCGGGCCACCGAGACAGCCCAGGGGTACGGCCCGCCCAGCGGCGCCCCGCAGGGCGGCGACGAGGACGGCGACGGGGACGGCGACGAGCCGGACTTCCTCGACGTCCGCGGCCAGGGTGCCGGCACCCTCACCGCGACGGTCGTCGACGGGGAGTGCACCACCTCCACCGTGCTCGGCGACCGGTTCGCCACCACCACGCTGACCGCCGCGCAGGGGTCGACCGTGGCCGCGGTCGACCCCGGCAGCGGCCCGCGCACCGTGGACCTGGGCGGCGACCTGGGCGACTACCGGGTCGTCGCCAGCCGGACCCCGGACGGCGACGTCATCGTCACCGGGCTGCCGCTGCAGGGCGCCAACCAGGCGCTGCGGATCCTGGTCGCCGTCGAGGTGCTGGTCGGCCTGCTCGGCCTGGTCGCGGCCGCGCTGGCGGCCACCGTGGTCATCCGGCGCACGCTGCGCCCGCTGGACCGGGTCGCCGCCACCGCCACCCGGGTCTCGGAGCTGCAGCTGGCCACCGGCGAGGTCACGCTGGCCGAGCGGGTGCCGCCCGGGGACACCGACACCCGCACCGAGGTCGGCCAGGTCGGCACCGCGCTGAACCGGCTGCTGGACCACGTCGAGGGCTCGCTCACCGCCCGCCAGGCCAGCGAGACCCAGGTGCGTCAGTTCGTCGCCGACGCCAGCCACGAGCTGCGCACCCCGCTGTCGGCCATCCGCGGGTTCGCGGAGATGCACCGGATGGGCATCGTGCGCAAGGAGGCGGACGTCACCACGGCCTTCAGCCGCATCGAGGCCGAGGCCACCCGCATGGGCGGCCTCGTGGAGGACCTGCTCGTGCTGGCCCGCCTCGACGAGCAGCGCCCGATGCGCCGCGAGCCCGTCGACCTGCTCGCGATCGTCGCCGACGCCCGCCACGACACCCGCGCCCAGGCGCCCGACCGCACCGTCTCGGTGACGGGTGTCGACGGCGCGCCGCCCGCCGCGGTCGTGGTGACCGGCGACGACGCCAAGCTGCGCCAGGTGCTGACCAACCTCGTCGGCAACGCCCTGCGGCACACCCCCGCGGGCACCCCGATCGAGCTCGGGGTCGGTCGGCGCGACGGCTGGGCGCTGTGGCACGTGGTCGACCACGGCCCGGGCATCCCCCCGGAGGACGCCCAGCGAGTCTTCGAGAGGTTCTGGCGCGCCGACTCCTCGCGCCAGCGGGCCGCCGGCGGCGGCGCGGGGCTGGGCATGGCGATCGTCGCGGGCATCGTGCAGGCCCACGGCGGCGCGGTCCGGGTGGTGCAGACGCCGGGCGGCGGGGCCACCATCGAGGTGGCCCTCCCCCTCGGCGAGACCGCACCCGACACCGCGCCGGAGGACGACGACGCCGCGCCGGTCGACCCGGCGGACGAGCCCGCTCCCCCACCCGGACGGAGCACCGGCTCACCCACACCTGTGGACGGACCTGTGGACGACGGCGCTCTGTCCACAGGCGGCGCTCACGGCCAGCGCGGAGGGCCCTCCGCCTCCTAGCGTCTCCGCTGTCCGAACCACGTGATCAGCGGAGGTCTCCATGAGCAGGTTCCAGGTCGACAGCGGCGCCGTCGAGGGCGCGTCCGGGGCGGTCGCCGCCTCGGCGTCCACCATCAGCACCGAGGTCGACGCCATGATGCGCCACCTGCTCGACCTGCAGGGCAGCTGGCAGGGGCAGGCGTCGGCGTCCTTCCAGGGCGTCGTGGCGCAGTGGCGGGGCACGCAGGAGCAGGTCCGCGCCTCCCTGGAGTCGATCGGGCAGGCCCTGGCCAGCACCGGCCGCACCTACGAGGCCGCGGAGGCCGACGCGCTGCGGGCCTTCAGCCGCTGACGGCTCCGTCCACCGGGGCGGCGGGGCGGCGGGCCCTGGGCCACGCTGGGGGCGTGGAGCTCACCGCCGGCACGACCCGGCTGACCGTCGACGAGGCCTTCGGCGCCCGGATCGCCTCCCTGCTGGTGGCGGGCAGGGTCGACGGACAGCCGGCTGACCTCCAGCTGGTCGGCCGGTACAGCGACACCCCCCACGGGTGGGGCGCCTTCCCCATTGCCCCCTGGGCCGGACGGGTGCGCGACGCGCACCTCTCCTGGCGCGGTCACGAGGTCGACCTGCCTCCCAACAAGGCACCGCACGCCATCCACGGCACGGTGGCCCGCTCGCCGTGGGAGGTGCTGGAGCGCTCCGAGCGCAGCGCCGTGCTCAGCCGCGACCTCGGCCCCGACTGGCCGTGGCCCGGGCGCGCGGTGCTCCGCTACGACCTCTCCCCGACCTGGCTCGACGTGCGGCTGGAGTGCTGGAACGACGGCGCTGAGGACGACGGGCCGATGCCCGCATGGGTCGGGATGCACCCGTGGCACCCGCGCCACCTCGGAGGGGCGGAGGCCGTCATCGACGTGACCTGCGAGGACCCGTCCCGCGCGGTCATGGCCAAGGACGCCGGGGGCATCAGCGACGGGCGCCGCGAGCCGCTGCCGCACGGGGCCCCGAACGCCCGCCGGATCGACGAGACCCTGGCCGGGGTCCGCTGGCCCGTGGTCGTGGAGTGGCCCGGCGTCGCGCGGCTCGAGGTCGCCTCCGACGCCGGGTACGGGGTCGTCTTCACCGAGCGCGACGAGGCCGTGTGCGTCGAGCCGCAGACGGGCCCGCCGGACGCGACCGCCCTGGGCCTGGAGCAGGTCGTGCAGCCCGGGGGGGCGCTGGCGCTCCACATGACCTGGCGCTGGTCCACCGGCGCCTGAGGGAGCGTCCCTCACGGGGAGACCTACCCTGGGAGGATGACGGTCGCGCTCGGCATCCCCCGCCGCCGCACCGACGCGCCCGGTGCCCCACCGCTCGTGCCGGTGCTCCCGGCCGACCGGCCGTCGGCGGCCAGCGCCCCCGGGCTGGTGGACCGCCACGGGCGCACCGCCGTGGACCTGCGCGTCAGCCTCACCGACCGGTGCAACCTGCGGTGCACGTACTGCATGCCGCCGGAGGGGCTCGACTGGGCGCCCGCCTCGGTGCTGCTCAGCGACGACGAGGTGGTGCGCCTCATCACCCTCGCCGTGGAGCGCCTCGGCGTCACCGAGGTGCGCTTCACCGGCGGCGAGCCGCTGCTGCGCAAGGGGCTGGAGCGCATCGTGGCGGCCACCACCGCGCTGCGGACCGCCGACGGCAGCGCGCCGGAGACGTCGCTGACCACCAACGCCCTCGGCCTCGGTCGCCGGGCGCGGGGGCTGGCCGACGCGGGGCTGACCCGCATCAACGCCTCCCTCGACACCCTGCGCCCCGAGCGCTTCGCCGCGATCACCCACCGCGACCGCCTCGACGACGTGCTCGCGGGCCTGCGCGCCGCGGCCGACGCCGGCCTGGGCCCGGTCAAGGTGAACGCCGTGCTGCTGCGCGGCGTGAACGACGACGAGGCCCCCGACCTGCTGTCCTGGGCCCTGCGGGAGGGCTACGAGCTGCGCATCATCGAGCAGATGCCCCTCGACCCGCACGGCGCCTGGGACCGGTCGATGATGGTCGACGCCGCCGAGGTGCTCGCCTCGCTGGCGACCCGGTTCGCGCTCGAGCCCGAGCCCGCCTCCGTGCGGGGGGCCGCTCCCGCCGAGCGCTGGACGGCCCGCGAGCTCGCCCCCGCCGCCGGCGCGGCGCCGCTGGAGGG
>JAKONK010000143.1 GCA_022701985.1 Actinomycetales bacterium | reverse complement strand
ACTGGATCGGGCTGACGGCCGAGGAGCTGGCGGCTCCCGGGCAGCGGGTGGCGCTCGACTGGGACGAGGTCGGGGCCCTGGCGCAGCGGCACGTGGTCACCCCGCACACCGCCAGCCACGACGGCGTGGCCGACGTCGTCACCGACGAGGACCTTGAGCGCGAGGTGGTCGCCCCGAAGCGGCGGATGGACGCCGCCACGGGTCAGAAGGCGCCGGCCTTCGTGTGGCTGCACGGCACCCCGTACGGCGCGAGCCCCCGTCACGACGCCGCCGTGCGGGAGGCGGGGTACCGCTACCAGTTCTCCAACACGGCGGTGCAGCGCATCGGGTGACGCGTCGGGCGGTGGGGGCACCGGGCAGGATGGGGTCGTGACCCGGATCGCGGCCTGCCAGCTGGCGCCCTCCATCGCGGACCTCCCGGCCAACGCCGAGCTGTCCGCCGGTGCGGCGCGCGCGGCGATCGCTGACGGCGCCGACGTCGTCGTCCTGCCCGAGCTGGTGACGTCGGGGTACGTCTTCGCCGACGCCGAGGAGGCGCGCTCGGTGGCCGTGCGCGCCGACCACGGCGTCTTCGCCGCCTGGGCCGCGGCGTGCACGGCCCGCCAGGGCGCGGTGGTGGTCGGCGGCTTCTGCGAGGCCGGTGACGACGGCCTGCTCTACAACAGCGCGGCCCTCGTCGACGCCTCGGGCGTGCGGGCCGTGTACCGCAAGGCGCACCTGTGGGACACCGAGAAGCGGGTGTTCACCCCCGGGTCGGCCGCGCCGCCCGTCGTGGAGACGGTGCACGGACGGATCGGCGTGGTCGTCTGCTACGACCTGGAGTTCCCCGAGTGGACCCGCACGGTCGCGCTGAACGGGGCAGACCTGCTGGTGGTCCCCACCAACTGGCCGCTCGAGGAGCGTCCCGCCGGGGAGCGCCCGGGCGAGCAGCAGGTCGCGATGTCGACGGCGCGGCTGAACCACCTCGCCATCGCGTGCGCCGACCGCACCGGCTCCGAGCGCGGGGTCGAGTGGACCGAGGGGTCGTGCGTGGTCTCCGCCGACGGCTGGATCGTCGACGCCGTGGGCGCCGGGGCGGGCACGGCCTGGGCCGACCTCGACCTCGAGGCCTCCCGCGACAAGCACCTGGCGGGGGCGGCGCACCTGTGGGACGACCGGCGGCCCGAGCTCTACGAGCGCGTCACCGCACCCCGCGCCTGAGGGCCTCGGCCCGGCGGCGGCGCAGCCGCCCCTGGACGTCGACGGCGACCACGCCGGCCAGCCTCCCCGCCACGAGCATCGCGGCGATGGCCAGCACCAGCGACAGCCACCACGGCAGCCCGCGGGTCGCGGTGCGGACGAGCACGAAGGCCGCGAGGGACACCAGGAACCCGATGACCCTGATCGCGTTGCCGCTCATGCGCTCATCACGGGCCCCAGCATGCCCGACGGGGCGGCCCCGGGGCGCTCTCGCGCGCCCGGGACCGCCCCGTCGAGGGAGGTGAGGCTCACCCGCGGGCGGCACGCGGCCGCCCCCGGGTCGGCTCAGAAGCGGCCGTAGACCACGTTGCTGCCCCAGATGGAGCGCTCGGTGACGGTCTTGCCGGAGCGCGGCGAGTCCATCATCTGGCCGTCACCGGTGTAGATGCCCACGTGGTAGGCACGCCCGTTGCGGACGAAGAAGACCAGGTCGCCCGGCTTGGCGCTGGAGGCGCTGACGCGGGTGCTGGCGTCCATCTGGGCGTCAGCGGTGCGCGGGATGGAGACGCCGTTCTGGGCGAAGACGTGCTGGGTGTAGCCCGAGCAGTCGAAGCCGGCGGGCGTGGTGCCGCCGAAGCGGTACGGGGTGCCCAGGTAGTCGTCAGCGGTGGCCAGGACGGCGGCGCTGTTCACGACGCCCGCGGCGTTGGCCGGGACGGCCGCGGCGGCCAGGAGGCCACCGGACAGGGCGAGGCCGGCGGCGACGCGCAGGAAGGGCTTTCGGGCATGGAAGATCGACATCAGTGAGTGAGCCTCTCCGACGCCTGCGAGGTGAGCTGTCGGGTTCGGGAGGGAAGGTCCCCCGGCTCGCAAGCGAGCTTCACCCCAAGGACGCACGAGATCTGCGCCCGCAAAAGTGGTTCCCCCGTCCCCTGCCATCCGGGTGGAGTGGCGTCGGACGCGCTGGCAGGGGCTCGGCGTGCGCGTCGACGACTCCGGGCACGAACCAGGAGCGAGCAGAAAGTACCGGTTAGTGACAGAAACACACAAACATCCCTGGTCGCACGCATGGTGTGCGGGCGGGAGGGGCGGGGCCAGCGCCCTCACCCGAGCGGCCCAGCGGGCTCCCGGCATGATGACCGCGTGCCACGCCCCGGTCTGACCGACCGCCTCGACGCCTTCCAGCGGCGGCACCCCGCCAGCGCCTTCCCGATCGCCGTCACCTACAAGTTCGTCGACGACCGCGGGCCCCACCTGGCCGCGCTGATCGCCTACTACGGCTTCATCTCCGTCTTCCCGCTGCTGCTGCTCCTGGTGTCGGTGCTGGGCTTCGTGCTGGCCCCCGTGGTCGGCGCCGACAGCGAGCTGCAGGGGCGGGTGGTGTCCACCGCGCTGGACTCCCTCGCCGGCGTCCCCGTGCTCGGCAGCGCGCTGCAGGGCAACATCACCGGGCTGCGCGGCAGCGGAGCGGCCCTCGCCGTCGGTGCCGTCGGCACCGCCTACGGCGGCCTGGGGGTCATGCAGGCCATGCAGGCGGCGCTGAACCGCATCTACGCCGTCCCGCGGTTCCGCCACCCCGACCCGGTGCGCGCGCGCCTGCGCAGCTTCGTGCTGATGCTGGCCCTGGGCCTGGCGGCCGTGCTGGCCACGGCGATCTCCGTGGCGCTGCCGCGGCTGGCCGACGCCGTCCCGGTGGGCGGGGGGCTGCTCCTGGCCGCCGGCACGCTGGTGCCGTTCGTCATCAACACCGGCATCTTCCTGGTGATCTTCCAGGTGCTCACCGCCGAGCGGCTGGGCTGGCGCAGCGTGGCCATCGGGGCCCTGGTGGCCGCAGGCCTGTGGGAGCTGATCCAGAGGGGCTTCAGCGCCTTCGCCGGCGCCTACCTGCAGCACTCCGGAGACGTCTACGGCGTCTTCGGCGTCGTGCTCGGCCTCGTCGTGTGGATCTACCTGCAGGCCCTGGCGCTGGTGGTGGCGGCGGAGATCAACGTGGTGCGCCAGCGCAAGCTGTACCCGCGGGCGCTGATGACCGTCTTCACCGACGACGTCGACCTGACCCCTCAGGACGTGAAGGTCTACACCGGGTACGCCCGCGCCGAGACCTACAAGGGCTTCGAGACGGTCACGGCGACCTTCGAGAAGACCGACGACGCCGGTGGTTCCGACGACGCCCAGCCCGACGGGACGGCGCCTCCCCGGCACACCGCGTGAGCAGCCTCTACTAGTACGTTGCGCCAATGCTTGTAGTAGTGAGGTGTGCGACGCGCCGCACCTCAGTCGAGCGCGGACGCCTCGCGGGCCTGGGCCGCGGCCTCAGCGGAGGTGCGCACACCGAACTTGCGCCGGGCTGCCGCGAGGTGCTGCACCGCGGTGCCGTGGGCGACCCCGAGGCGGTCGGCCACCTGGGCCGCCCCCATCCCCTGCTCGACCAGCAGCAGCGCCTGGCGCTCCCGGGCGGTCAGCACCACCCGCTCGTGGTGGCGCCCGCCCGCGGCCTCCTGGAGGTCGAGGAGCTCCTGCTCGGGCAGCAGCGCCACCCGGCTCCCGCTGTCCGTGCTCAGCACCAGCCGCAGCCCGCCGTCGGCCACGGCCTGGAGCAGGGATGCCCAGGACGCCGCGGAGACGGCCTGGGAGCGGGTGTCGTGCCGGGACGAGCTGTCGGGCATCGGCTGTCCTGTCAGGCGGAGAGGGCGTGGGAGGCGCAGTCTGGCCACAGTAGCCGCGCTGCCCGTCAGCGGCGCCGCGGCGCCCGGGTGGATGTTCCCGCCGGTCGTGCACCGCTGGTGGGGAGTCCTCGTGGTTGAGCCGGCACAGCAGCAGCGCGCGGAGCAGCTCGCCGCCGCGCTGCGCGCCGCGGCCCCGCGCGGGAGGCCCGGTGACCTCGCCGACCGGCTGTGCGCCGCCGTGGTGCGGGCCGCGGACGCCCAGGGCGCCACGCTGTGCGCCCAGTTCGCCCAGGGCATGTCGGTCCCCGTGGGCGTCAGCGACCCGCGGGCCGCCCGCGCCGAGGAGCTGCAGTTCTCCGCGGGCGAGGGCCCGTGCTGGGAGGCGACCGCGAGCGACCGCGTCGTCGTGGTTGACCTGCGCGACGCCGACACCGCGTCGCGGCGCTGGCCGTCCTACGCCCTCGCCATGCGCCACGAGGTCGGCTACGAGGCCGTCGTGGCCGTGCCGCTGCAGCTGTCCTCGGGCCTGGACCTGGTGCTCGCCGTCTACGGCCCGACCCTCGACGGCGACCCGTGGTGGTCGTCGGCCGACGTCGTCGTCAGCGCGCTGCGCGAGGTCCTCGACGTCGCGTCCCCGCCGATGACCAGCGGGGGCCCGGTCTGGCTCGACTCGTCCTCGACCCTGCGCCGCGGGCTGGTCTGGGTCGCCGAGGCGGTGCTGGTCGACCACGACCCGACCCTGACCTCCTCCCGCGCCCTGGCGGCCCTGCGCACCTACGGCGCGTTCGAGGGGCTCACCGTGGACGCCGCGGCCGCGGCCCTGGTGCAGGGACGGGTCAGCGCGCGGCAGGTGCTCGGCAGGCCCCGGTGACCGGACCGACCGGGCTGGCAGCGCTGGCAGTGCTGGCAGGGCTGACCGAGCCGGACCTCACCACTGCAGGCTGAGGTACTCCGCCTGCGACTCCGGCATGCGGGTGCCGTCACCGATGAGCAGGAACTGCCCGTCGCCGTGCGAGCCCACGTTGAACTGGACCTCGTACAGCAGCTGACCGGCACCGGTGCCGCCGTTGGCGGCGAAGAACTCGTTCATGCGGCGGATGAAGGCGGGGTGGTCGCCCTGGTCGGCGTTGCCGGACCACTCCGAGACCACCATCGGCAGGCCCACGCTCCGCGCGAAGTCCAGGTGGCCCTGCAGGCCCTTCGGCCCGCCCCAGCGGTCGGTCTCGGTCATCGCCCGGTCCCACGCCTCGTCGGTGTCGATGGCGGGGTTCTGGTTGTAGTAGTCGACGCCCATGACGTCGACCAGACCGTCACCGGGGTAGAGCTCGCGCCAGTCCGTGCCCGTGCCGACCGACTCGCGGTTGAAGCACAGCACCAGCTGCGACGCCGGGAAGACCTCCTGCTGCAGGGCGCGGAACCGGCCCCAGGCGGTCTTGAAGTCGTCGGCGTCGTCGCTGGTGACGGACCAGTTGTACCAGTCGCCGTTCATCTCGTGCGCGAAGCGGATGTACAGCGTCGCGGCGCGGGAGCCCCACAGGTCGCGAAGGCCCGTGAGCGACTCGCGCCACCGGTCCTCGTAGGCGCCCTGGGCGGCGTCCGCCCACGACTCGCCCTCGTCGGTGTCGATGCCGCCGATCGCCACGTCCAGCGGCTTGCCCCAGTCGGCGAACTCCGCTCCCGGCTGCAGCGTGTACAGCTCCACCATCGCCTCGTTGTTGTCGAACCAGGTGGCCGACACCTCGACGTCCCTGCCCCGCGCCGCGGCGTAGGAGCCGTCCGCCACGCCGTCGCCCGACGCACCGGAGATCCACTCCTGGCGGACGACGGGGGTCTCGGTCGGCTGCTGGGTCGGCGACGTGGCCGGCGGCTGCGTCGGGGACGCGTCGTCGTCCAGGACGCGGAAGCCGACCCAGGTGGCCAGGCCCGCGGCGGCGACGGCACCGACACCGATGCCGAGGGCGCGGCGCCGGCTGGGGTGCTGCTCCGGCGGCTGGGGCCCGGACGCGGTGACGGGTCCCTCGGACGTGGACGGCGGCGTGGCGGCCATCGAGGCACCTCTTCCTGCGGGGTGGTGAGGTGTCAAATCTACGGGCGCAGCGGTCTCACGCCCCCTGGGCTGCGCCCGTCCGAGGGAGCAGGTGCCTCCGGTCGGGCGCCAGCGCGG
>JAKONK010000133.1 GCA_022701985.1 Actinomycetales bacterium | reverse complement strand
TGCTGGCACCTGCTCGGAAGACTGGCGACCCCGACGGGACTTGAACCCGCGACCTCCGCCGTGACAGGGCGGCGCGCTAACCAACTGCGCTACGGGGCCATCGGGGCTCGCACCCCGGTGACACTGGTCTTGCTGTACCCCCAACGGGATTCGAACCCGTGCTGCCGCCGTGAAAGGGCGGTGTCCTAGGCCACTAGACGATGAGGGCGAGCCCCCATGTCGAGCGTCCTAGGTCTCACACGGACGTTGACCGTCGAGGACGTGGATGAGCATACATTGCGGGCGGCGTGGGTACGGCACGCGGGTGAGCGTGCCGCCCCGGCGCGCCTCCCACCAGGAGGACTGCACCTGTGAAGACCCGCGCCATCGGTGACCGCACCGTCTCGGAGATCGGCCTCGGCGGCATGCCGATGTCGATCGAGGGGCGTCCGGACCGCGAGCGGTCGATCGCCACGATCCACGCCTCGCTCGAGGCCGGGGTGACCCTCGTGGACACCGCCGACGCCTACCACCGCGACGCCGGCGAGGTCGGCCACAACGAGGAGCTCATCGCCGAGGCGCTGCGCAGCTGGGGCGGCGACGCGAGCAGCGTGCTCGTGGCCACCAAGGGCGGGCACCTGCGCCCCGGTGACGGCTCGTGGACCCAGGACGGCCGCCCCGAGCACCTCAAGGCGGCCGCGAAGGAGTCCGCGCGGCGCCTCGGCGTCGAGGCGGTCGGCCTGTACCAGTTCCACCGCCCCGACCCGTCCGTGCCGTACGCCGACTCCGTCGGCGCGCTCGTGGAGCTCCTCGACGAGGGCGTCATCCAGATGGCCGGCATCTCCAACGCCGACCCCGACCAGATCCGCGAGGCCAACCAGGTGCTGGGCGGCCGTCTGGTGAGCGTCCAGAACCAGTTCTCGCCGGCCTTCCGCTCCTCGCTCCCGGAGCTCCAGCTCTGCAACGAGCTGGGCATCGCCTTCCTCCCGTGGAGCCCGCTGGGAGGCATCTCCAGCGCCTCCGAGCTGGGCGGCTCGCACGCCGCCTTCAAGGAGGTCGCCGAGGCGCGCGGGGTCAGCCCCCAGCAGGTCGCGCTGTCGTGGGAGCTGTCGCTGGGCGACGTCGTCGTGCCGATCCCGGGCTCCAGCCGCCCCGAGACGGCGCGCGCGTCGGCCGAGGCGTCCGAGCTGGTGCTCACCGCGGACGAGGTCAACCGCCTCTCCGCCGCCTGACCCGCCGGCCGTGGTCACGGGCGCCCGGCCACCTCGCGGGGTGGCCGGGCGCCCGTGACCACGGTCAGGGGAGGGGGCGGGTGAGCAGCGTCGAGAGGTGGGCCCGCAGCGCTGCGGGCATGTCCGTCGGCTCCGGCCCGGCGCGGTCGAGCAGCCACTGCACCTGCAGGCCGTCCATCACCGCGACCAGCACCCTGGCCTGCACCGCCGGGTCGACGCCCTCGCGCAGGTCGCCGTCCTCGGCGGCCTCCCGCAGCGCCCTCTCGGTGCTTGCGCGGGTGCGCGCGTAGCGCTCGGCGAAGTACCGGTGGGCCGGGTGGTCGGGCGCGGTGGCCTCGGCGGAGAGCACGCAGTAGAGCTCCACCTCACCGGGCTCGGCGGCGTTGGCGGCCACGACCTCCACCAGCGCCTGCAGCGCACGGGCGCCCCGGGTGCGCACCACCCCGAAGCGCTCCTCGGAGACGGCGTCGCGCCGCACCAGGACCGCCTCGAGCAGCGCCTCCTTGGTGGGGAAGTGGTGCAGCAGCCCCGGGTGGGAGATGCCGCACCTCGCGGCGATCTCCCGCAGCGACGCCGACCGGTAGCCGACTTCGCCGAAGAGGGCGCGAGCCGTCTCGAGGATCTCCTCGCGGCGCGCCCGCCCCTTGGCGTAGCCGCGGGGCGGCTGGTCGGAGGTCGTGGTCATGGGGGGCATCCTCGCAGGTCACGACGGCGCCGGCAGGATACTTACCAACGGGTCGGCTTTTCGCTACGCTGCGCCGCATGACCGCTCGCGACGACGCCGGCACCCCGCAGCTCACCGAGGACGCCGTGGACGCCGTCCTCGCCTCGCTCAGCCCCGAGGAGAGGGCGTCGCTGCTCGACGGCTCCGACTTCTGGCACACCCAGGGCCTGCCCGGTCGCGGCGTCCCCGCCGTGATGGTGACCGACGGCCCGCACGGCCTGCGCAAGCAGCCCGCCGACGGCGACCACCTCGGTCTCGGCGGCTCCGTGCCCGCCACCTGCTTCCCGCCGGCCGCCGGGCTCGCCTCCTCCTGGGACGTCGACCTGCTCGAGCGCGTGGGCACCGCCCTGGGCGAGGAGTGCCGCGCCGAGGGCGTCGCCGTCCTCCTCGGCCCCGGGGTCAACATGAAGCGCACCCCGCTGTGCGGGCGCAGCTTCGAGTACTTCTCCGAGGACCCGGTGCTCGCCGGAGACCTCGCCGCCGCCCTGGTCCGCGGCGTGCAGTCGCAGGGCGTGGGCACGTCGCTGAAGCACTTCGCCGCCAACAACCAGGAGACGCACCGCATGAGCGTCTCCGCCGAGGTCGACGAGCGGACGCTGCGCGAGGTCTACCTCACCGCGTTCGAGCGCGTGGTGCGCGACGCCCGGCCGTGGACCGTCATGTGCTCCTACAACCGCATCAACGGCACCTACGCCAGCCAGGACCCGTGGCTGCTCACCGACGTGCTCCGCGGCGAGTGGGGCTTCGAGGGCCTCGTGGTCTCGGACTGGGGCGCCGTCGACGACCGCCCGCTCGGCGTGGCCGCCGGGCTCGACCTGGAGATGCCGAGCTCCTCGGGGGCCTCGGAGGCCAAGGTGCTCGCAGCCGTGCGCGAGGGACGGCTGTCGCAGGACGACGTCGACCGCTCCGCCCGCCGCGTGCTGGAGCTCGTGGCGCGCTCGCAGCCCGGCCTGGCGGACCCCCGCTCCTACGACGCCGCGGCGCACCACGCGCTCGCCCGCGAGGCCGCGCAGCGCAGCGCCGTGCTCCTGAAGAACGAGCCCGTGAGCTCCCACGGCGGAGACCCGCTGCTGCCGCTGGACCCCGCGGCCTGGCCCGACGGCGGGACCGTCGCGGTGGTCGGAGAGATGGCGCGCACCCCGAGGTACCAGGGCGCCGGCAGCTCGCAGGTGGTGCCCACGCAGCTCGACGACGCGTTCACCGCCCTGCGCGAGGGCCTGCCCGGGACCGGGGTGCGCTTCGCCGCCGGGTACCCGCTGGAGGGCTCGCCCAGCGCCGGCGCCTCCGCGGCCCAGCTCGCCGACGAGGCTGTGGACGCCGCGCGGACGGCCGACGTCGTCCTGCTCTTCCTGGGGCTGCCCGGCTCGTACGAGTCGGAGGGCTTCGACAGGGAGCACCTCGACCTGCCGTCCGAGCAGCTCGCTCTGCTCGACGCGCTGCTGGAGGTGAACGACAGCGTCGTCGTCGTCCTGTCCAACGGCTCCGCGGTGCGGCTGCACCCGTGGGCCGACCGCGTGCCCGCGCTGCTGGAGGGGTGGCTGCTGGGGCAGGCGGGCGGCGCCGCCGTCGCCGACCTGCTGCTGGGCGTCGTCAGCCCGAGCGGGAGGCTCGCGGAGACCCTCCCGCAGCGCCTCGAGGACACCCCCGCGTTCGGCGCCGGGTTCCCCGGCGAGG
This sequence comes from Actinomycetales bacterium, assembly GCA_022701985.1. Classification (GTDB taxonomy): domain Bacteria; phylum Actinomycetota; class Actinomycetes; order Actinomycetales; family Quadrisphaeraceae; genus Quadrisphaera. Next base: position 23,942 of record JAKONK010000133.1, on the reverse strand, counting down.
GCGGTGTGGTCCGCTACGGCGAGGGCGTCTTCATCGGCTACCGCTGGTACGACTCCCGGCGGCTGCCGGTGTCGTTCCCGTTCGGGCACGGGCTGACCTACGCGGCGTTCCTCTACGAGGAGCTGGACGTCGAGGTCACCGGCTCGGGTGCCGGGGCGGGCCTGCGGGTGGGGGTGCGCGTCACCAACACGGGGCGGCGCGCCGCGGCCGAGGTCGTGCAGGTCTACGTGGCCGACCCCGAGGCGTCGGTGGCCCGCCCGGACGCCGAGCTGAAGGCGTTCGCCCGCGTGGAGCTGGAGCCGGGGGAGTCGCGGACCGCCTCGTTCGCGCTGGACGCCCGCGCGCTGTCGTACTGGAGCCCGGTGCAGCGGCGCTGGGTGGTCGAGGGCGGGGCGTTCGAGGTCCGCGTGGGCGCCTCGTCGCGCGACGTGCGGCTGCGCGAGGTGGTGCAGGTGGACGGTGAGGACCTCACCCCGCCCGTGGCCGTCGACGCCGAGATCAGCACCTGGCTCGACCACCCGGTGGCCGGGCCCGCGCTGCGGTCGGTGCTGGGGCGCTCGGGCGGCGGCTTCCTGGGGATGCTCGACGACCCGGGCCACGGCGCGATGTTCCGCGCCATCCCGCTGGTGCGGATGGCGCGCTTCCCCGGCTTCCCCGCCACCGAGGCCGAGCTGGAGGGCATCGCCGACCGCGCGAACACCCCCGCCCGCCCGTGATCACCGTGTGAAAGAGCCGTGGGCGCGCCGGACACGGGCCAGGGTGAGGACCGTGGCCCGCGACGACGACGCCGAGCGGCGCGCCCGCTACGAGGCGCTGGCCGACGAGGTGCTCGAGCCCCTGCGCCGCTACCTGGCGCGCCGCGCCACCTCCGGCACCGCCGACGACGCCCTCTCCGACGCGCTGCTGGTGCTCTGGCGCCGCCTCGACGAGGTGCCCGAGGGGGAGGCGGCGCTGCCGTGGTCCTACGGGGTGGCCCGCTGGTGCCTCGCGAACGCCGAGCGCTCCGCGCGGCGCCACCGGTTCCTGGCCCGGCGGGTCGCGGCCGTCGACCCGCCCCCGGAGGCGCTGCCGCCGGTCGACGACGAGGTCGGCGGCCCGGACCCCGAGCCGGTCCGCGCCGCCGTGGCCTCCCTGCGGCCCGCCTCGGCGGAGGTGCTGCGCCTGTGGGCGTGGGAGCAGCTCGCCCCCGCGGACATCGCCGTGGTGCTCGGGGTGACGCCCAACGCGGTGAGCATCCGGCTGCACCGCGCCAAGAAGGAGCTGGCCGAGCAGCTCCGAAAGGACGCGGCGGCCGGCGGACACAGCGGAGCAGGAGGTGAGAGCCGGTGAACGACGACGAGCTGCAGGAGCTGCTGCGCGGAGCGGATCCCACGACCCACCTCCCGCCCGCCGACCGGGCCCGGGTCGATGAGCTCCTGGAGGACGCCGTGAGCACCACCCGCCCCACCCCCACCGCGAACGACGCCGCCGGGGACGCTCGCGCTGCACGACGCCGTCGCCCGTGGCTGGTGGGGATGGCCGTCGCGGTGGGCGTCGCGGTGGCGGCCGTCGTCGTGACGCCGCTGGTGCTCTTCCGGGGTCCCGCGCTGCCGGCGGTCACCACCACCCTGACCGCGACGGGTGGTGGCGGCGCCGCCTTCGACTGCGCGCCCGTGGCGCAGGTGCTCCCCACGACGGACACGGCCTTCCAGGGGCGCGCCGTCCAGGTCGACGGTGACCGCGTGCTGCTGGCCGTCGACAGGGTCTACCGCGGTGAGCCCGGGGAGGGCGTGGCGCTCGTCGCCGACCAGCAGGGGACCGCCTCCACCGTCGGGGGCTTCCCGTTCGAGGTGGGGCAGGAGTACCTCGTGTCGGCCCTCCAGGGCACGGTCGCGGTCTGCGGGGGGTCCGGCCCGGTCACGCCCGAGCTGCAGGCCGAGTACGACCGGGCCTTCGGCGGCTGAGGTGTGACGCCGGACGGGCAGGAGGGCGGTGAGGGGGCCCGGGGAGGCCGGCGGGTGGGGTTCTGACCGTCCAGCGTCACCGGCCGCGGGCACCGGCGCTCCGGGTGAGCGCCGTGCGAGGGTGGGCGGGTGCCCGTGGAGATGAGCGAGGAGGAGTTCGAGGACGCCGTCGCCGACGGCCTCGACGCCCTGCCGGAGGAGCTCACCCGCATGATGAGCAACGTCGTCGTGCTCGTGGAGGACGAGCCGCCGGAGGGCGAGGACGACCTGCTCGGCCTCTACGAGGGGATCCCGCTCACCGACCGCGACTCGGGGTGGGACGCAGGGGCGCTGCCCGACCGGATCCTCGTCTTCCGCGGTCCGACGCTGCGCGCGTGCGAGACCCGCGAGGAGGTGGTCGAGGAGGTGGCGGTCACCGTGGTGCACGAGGTCGGCCACCACTTCGGCATCAGCGACGAGCGCCTCCACGAGCTCGGCTGGGCCTGAGCCGCCCCCCGGGGGGATCTGCGCCATCCGACGAGTGGCACAGGGCCACCCCGTGCCAGTAGGAGTGGCACAGGGCCACCCCGTGCCAGAACAGGGGGAGGAGGGCCCGGGGTCAGCGGCGCTTGGCGCGGCCCGAGGTCTGGGCGGGGTTGCGCAGCAGGTCGAGCACGGCGCGCTCGACGGCGCCGTGCGTGCCGGGCGCCCCGGAGGCCGCGCCCTCCCCGAGGTCGGTGAGCGCGGGCTCGATGGTGGTGCCGTCCTCGAACAGGTCGATGAGCCGCGGGTCGACGTACGACGCCCTGGCCACCGCCGGGGTGTTGCCGAGGTACTCCGACACCTCCCGCACGGCCCGCGCCACGGCCTTCTGGCGCGCCGTCGGTGACTCCGCGGCGTGCGTCGAGACGGCCAGCGCCACCGCCGCCAGCACCGTCGCGTGCCAGGTGCGGAAGTCCTTGGCGGAGACGGTCTCCCCGCCGAAGGCGGCCTTGACGTAGTCGTTGATGTCGGAGCTGGTGACGTCGTGCCAGCCGGCGGAGTCCTTCCACGCGAGCAGGTCGTCACCGCCGCCGCGGCGGCGCCTCATCACGCCGACGGCGTCGTGCACCGAGGCGTCGGCGAGGCGCAGCGTGCGCCGCTTGCCGTGCTTGGCGGTGTAGTCGAACACCACCGCGTCGGCCGTGAGGCGGGTGTGCTGCTTCTCGATGGTGGCGAGCCCGTAGGACTGGCCGCTCTCGACGTACCCCTCCCCGCCGATGCGGAAGAAGCCCAGGTCGAGCAGCCGGAAGGCGCAGGCCAGCGCCCGCGCCCGCGGCATGCCGGGCAGCGCCAGGTCCTGCGCCGCGCGCGAGCGCGCCGCGGGCAGCCCCTCGGCCACCTGGAGCACCCGCTCGAACTTCGCGCGGTCGCGCTGCAGCCGCCACTGCGGGTGGTAGAGGTACTGGCGCCGCCCCGCCTCGTCGGTGCCGACGGCCTGGATGTGCCCCTCGGCCTGCGGGCAGATCCAGACCTGCTTCCACGCCGGGGGGATGACGAGCGCCCTGCAGCGCTCGTCGTCGGCCGCCGCCAGGCGGGCGCCCGAGCCGTCGAGGTAGGTGAACCCCGAGCCCGAGCGGCGGCGCGTCCAGCCGGGGGAGTGCGGCGAGACGGTGACGAGCTCGACCTCCGCCAGCTCCTCGACGGCGACGGCGACGGCGCTCACGCCCCGGTCACCCCTTGAGGGGGTCGTTGCCCCAGTTCATCAGCGAGTAGCGCCACTTCGAGTGCTCGACGTCGTCGTCCGGGCCGCCCTGCGCCGAGTGGCGCTTCACGTACCCCACGACCTTGCGCATGTGCTCGACGTCGTCGTCGGTGAGGTCGTCCTTCTTCGTGCGCAGGACCTCCACGATCCGCCGTCCCGAGGCGTGGCCCGTCGACTCCCCGGACCCGCCGGACTTCTGCCCGACCTCCTGGGCCTCGTCGGTCTCGAGCCAGTCCTCCAGCTCCTTCGCCGTCATGTTCACGGCGCTCTTCCAGTCGTCCCAGACCTCGTCGAGTCCCTCGGGTCGCGTGCTCACCGGCCGATCGTGCGACGGCCCGCTCGGGTCCGCACGTCCGGCGTCGCGCGGTCGGCGGGCATGCTGGGGCCGTGCTGGTCACCAACCACGTCCTCGCCGGTGCGGTCCTGGGCGCCGGGCCGCTGGCCCAGCGCCCCGTGCAGGCGTTCCTCACCGGGGTCGTCTCGCACTTCGTGCTCGACCAGGTGCCGCACTGGGGCGACCAGCGCCGCAGCGTGTTCCTCGTCACAGCCGTGGCCGACGGCCTCGCGGGCCTCGCGGCGATCGGCCTCGTGGCGCGGGCGAGCCGCCGCGAGCGCCCGGCCGTCCTGGTCTCCACCCTGGCCGGGATGGCGGGCGGGGCCTTCCCCGACCTCGACAAGCCGAGCGAGCTGTTCTTCGGCCGCTCGCCGTTCCCCGCGCGCTGGGACGCCTTCCACGCCCGGATCCAGCGCGAGTCGCCCCGCCGCATGCCCCAGGAGGTCGTCGTGGCCGCGGGCCTGGGGGCCCTCGTCGCGCTGCTGCTGCGCCGCCGCGCCTGAGGGGGCGCAGGACGACGACGGGCCCGCTCCCCGGCGGGGGAGCGGGCCCGTGGCGTCCGGGGGAGGGCCTCAGCGCGCGGTGAGCTCCTTGCGGGCCTCGGCGGCACCGGACTCGCGCTCGGGGGTGCCCGGCGCGGTGGACTCCAGCAGCCGCTGCAGGCGGGACAGCGAGCGGGAGACCTGGGACCGCACCGACGGGCCCCCCACCAGCGGCAGCGCCGCTGCGGCGGCCTCCACCGCGCCCTGGGCGCCGCCCTGCGTCGGGGAGAAGCGCACCGTGACCTCGGCCGTGGCCGCGCCGGGCAGCCCGTGCACCTCGGCCTCGTAGTGGCCCCGGCCCTCGACGTCCCACTCGAGGCGGTCCATCACCGGCCCGTCGACGCCGCCGGTCAGGCCGGGCAGACCGCCGTGCTCGTGCAGGTGCAGGGCGATCTCCGGGGCGGGGCGCGCCACGGGGAGCGTCTCGACGACCGTCCACTCCGGGCCGGGCTCGCCCAGGCGGCCGATCGGGGTGGTGGGCCGGTCCATCACGGGGCGGCTGGGGCCGGAGCTCTCGCTCCGGGCGCGCAGGGCCAGCCAGGCGAAGACGCCGGCCACCCCGGCCAGCAGCACGACGGGGACGGCGGAGCGACGCGGTGAGTCCACGCGCCCGATCATCGCGGGCCGCGGGGCTCCCGGCCACCCGCGGGAGCGCACCTCGCCCGCACGGCGGTGCGCGCGGCCCGCTGCGGTCCGCCCGAGCCCTCCGACCGGCCTAGCCTCAGCCGCATGGACCTGCGCCCCCTGCCCGCGGTGGCCCCGGGGGCGCCCTTCCCCCGTGAGCTGTGGCTGCTGCGGCACGCCGAGAGCGAGGCCAACCTCGCCACAGCGCAGGCGTGGCGCGACGGCGCCGAGGTGCTCGACCACGACGCGGACGAGGAGGTGGCGCTCTCGGCCCGGGGGCGACAGCAGGCCGACGACGCCGGCCGCCGGCTCGCCGAGCTGGAGCCGTCGCGGCGCCCCACCCTCGCGCTCGTTTCGCCCTACCGGCGCACCCGGGAGACGTTCGAGCGGATGGTCGCCGCCGGGGGGCTCGACCTCCCGGCCCACACCGACGAGCGGCTGCGCGAGCGCGACGTCGGGCAGTTCGACAGGCTCACCGGTGCCGGCCTGCGCGCCCGCCACCCCGAGGAGGCCGCGCGCCGGCGCCGCACCGCGAAGGCCTGGTACCGGGCCCCCGGCGGGGAGAGCTGGGCCGACGTCGCCCTGCGGGTGCGCAGCCTGGTGGGCCTGGTGCTCCCGCGGATGGACGGCGAGAGGGTGCTCCTGGTGACGCACCAGGCGGTGGTCATGTCGTTCCGCGCCGTGCTGGAGGGCCTCGAGCTCGACGAGGCCGTGGCCCTCGACCGCGCGCACCCCCAGCCGAACACCGCCCTCACCCGCTACGCGGTCGGGCCGGCGGGGGTGGCGCTCGTGGAGTACGCCCACCCCCTGGCCGACGCGCCGCTCGGGGTGCCGGACGGTCCGGGCGGTGGCAGGTTCGCACCATGAGCGAGCAGAGCGCAGCGCCGCGTGACGAGTCGATCGACCCGGACGGCGACCCGGCGAACCTGCCGTCGCCGCCGGACACCTCGGGCACCCCGCCGAAGGACGTCCGCGACACGGCCTCCGTGCAGGACGACCCCGACGACCGCGACGACCCCGACGGCGACCCGGAGAACCTGACCTCGAAGCGCTGACCCCTCAGGTCGCAGCCGAGCGCCCGGTCGCGGTTCCCGAGCGCCGGGGACCGCGACCGGGCGCTCGGCTGCGTGCGGGGTGAGGGGCAGGATGGCCCGGTGGCAGAGCTCGACTACGCCCTCCTGGCGGACTACGCGCGTGTCGACGCCGACGGCACCCTGACCGCCGTCGGCGCCCACCGGGCCGTCATCGCGGTCGGCGCCCTGCCCGCCCAGCAGGTGCTCGCCGCGGCCGGTCGGCTCTGGATGGGGCGCCGCGAGCCCGCGGCCCACCTCGAGCTGTCGGCGCGCACCCCCGAGGGCGACGTCGGCACCATCGCCGCCTGGGAGGTACTGCCCGGTCTGGAGCAGGCCGACCTGCCCGGGCGGGTCTCGGCGTGCTTCGCCCTCGCGGTGGTCGCCCCGCTGAGCTCGACCGGCCCCCACGTGCTGGTGCTCTCGGTCAACGGGGAGGCCGCGGCCGAGCTGCCCTTCGCGGTGGTCGTCGAGGTCTGAGGCGCTCGGCGCTCCGGTGGCGGGAGGCGCAGCCGCCCACAACCCCGCGTCACTCTCGGTGACTCACAGCAAAACCCGCACGGCGTCCCCGGCCCGGGGCTAGCGTCCCGGACGTGGGACGACCCGCCCTCGCGACAGGGCCCGCTGGCCAGGTGCGAACGCACATCGAGACGCTCGACGCCGCCTCCGGGCGGTGGGTGCGCGCCGCTGAGGCCACCGGCATGGGCCGCAGCCGCTGGGTGGCGCGGTGCCGGTACCGGTGCGCCGACGGCGAGCTGCGCCAGGTGCGCGCGACGGGCCCGACCCGCGCCGACGCCGAGGCCGCCCTGGCCGAGGGCATCGCCCGCCGGGCGCAGGGGGAGGCCGCCGCCGCCGCGGCCGCCGACGACCGCGTCACCACCGTCGCCGACGCCGCCGCCACGTGGCTGGACGTGCTGGAGGCCACCGGCGCCCGCCCCGGCACCCGCGACCTGTACCGCCGCTCGGTGGTCGCCCACCTCGTCCCGCGGCTGGGGATGCTGAAGGTGCGCCACCTGTCCGCCCCGGTCGCCGAGCGCTGGCTCGCCGAGGTGGCCGACCGGTCCGGCCCCGCCGCCGCCCGCACCGCCCGCAACTGCCTGCGCGGGGTCGTCGACGTCGCCCTGGCCAAGGGGACCCTGGAGGCGGACCCGCTGGCCGGGGTCGCGGTGCCCACGACCGCCGAGCCGACCGCCGCCCGCGTGCTCTCCGCCGACGAGGAGGCGCACCTGCTGGTGGTCGCCGCCGCGGACGCCGACGCCGTGCGCCTGGGCCTGGTCGACCTCGTCGCCGTGCTCCTCGGCACCGGAGCCCGCCTCGGCGAGGCCCTGGCCCTGCGCTGGGAGGACGTCACCCCCGGCGACCCCGGCACCGGCACGGCGCCCTCGGTCCGCATCGCCGCCCGCATCGACCGCGCCGGTGGCCAGACGACCGGCATCCGCCCCGTCGAGCCCGGTCGGACCGTCCCCGTGACCCCCGCGCTCGTGGCGGCGCTCGCGGCCCGCCGCGCGCGCGGCACCGCCGACGTCGGTGCCCGCGCGCTGGTCTTCCCGACCAGCCGCGGCACCGCGGGCGACCCCGCCGCCACCACCCGGCGCCTGCGCCGCCTCTTCGACGCCGCCGGCCTGCCCGAGGTGACCTCGCACGCGCTGCGGGCCACCCGGGCCCAGCGGCTGCTCGACGCCGGCGTGCCGGCCGCGGAGGTCGCCGAGGTGCTCGGCACCTCGCGCCTGCGCACCGGCGAGGTCCGCACCACGGGCGCGATGCCCGTGGTCGCAGCCACCCCCGCGGCCACCCCCGCCGCCGCGCCGGTCACCGCGTCGATCCCGCGCCAGCGCGCTGACGCCTCTCAGCTCGTGGAGGGCTGAGCCGCCTCGGCCGGCTCCGCGGCCGCGGGGGCCTCCTCGCGCGCCGGCTCCAGCCGGTAGCGCACCAGGCGCGAGGAGTTCACCGCCACGAAGACCGACGACGCGTTGTGGGCGACCGCGGCCAGGACCGGTGACAGCGCGCCCGCCGCGCCGAGGGCGAGCCCGACGCCGTTGACGGCGATCGAGGCGCCGTAGTTCTGCCGGATGAGCCGCAGGGTGCGGTCGCCGAGGTCGCGCAGGTGCAGCAGGCGGCGCAGGTCGTCACCCACCAGCGCGACGTCGGCGGTCTCCACCGCGACGTCGGTGCCCGACAGGCCCATCGCGATGCCGAGGTCGGCCAGGGCGAGGGCGGGCGCGTCGTTGGTGCCGTCGCCGACGACCGCGACGGTGAAGCCCTCCTCCTGGAGCTCGCGGACGACGTCCTGCTTGTCCTCCGGCATCACCTGGGCGCGGAACTCGTCGATGCCCAGCTCGGCCGCCACCGCCGCGGCGGTCTCGGGGTGGTCTCCCGTGAGCATCACGACCCGGCGCACCCCGCTGGCGCGCAGGGCGTCGAGCACCTCGCGGGCCTCGGGCCGCACCTGGTCGCGCAGGCTCACCAGGCCGGTCAGCCGCCCGTCGACGGCGAGCAGCAGCGGCGTCTCGGCCTGGCGCTGGAGCCTGTCGACCCAGCTGCGGGCGTCGTCGTCGACCTCGACGCCCTCGCGGGCCATCAGCTGCGGGCTGCCGACCAGCAGCACGCGGCCGGAGGCCAGCACGCGCATGCCGAGGCCGAGGATGACCTCGCACTCCTCGTGCTCGGGGATGACCAGGTGCCGCTCCTCGGTCGAGCGGATGACGGCCTGCGCCAGCGGGTGGCGCGAGTGCACCTCGGAGTTGGCGGCCTCGGTGAGCACCTGCTCGGGCGTCCAGTCGTCGCGGAACGACAGGACGTTGGTGACCACCGGGCGGCCGAGGGTGAGCGTGCCGGTCTTGTCGAAGACGAACGCGTCGACGCGGCCCGCGGCCTCCAGGTGGGAGCCGCCCTTCATGAGGATGCCGCGGCGGGCCCCGTTGCCGATGGCGGCGCTGACCGCCGTCGGCGTGGCCAGCCCGACGGCGCACGGGCACGCGACGAGCAGCATCGTCATGGCGCGGCGCACGTCGCGGGTGACCACGAGCACCCCGAGCGCCAGCAGGAACGAGGCGGGCACGAAGCGCCGGCTGAACGCGTCGCCGACGGTCTGGACGGGGGCGCGGTCGGCCTGGGCGTGCTCGACGCGGGCGATGATGCGGCCGACGGCCGTGTCGGAGCCGGTGGCGGTGGCGCGCACCACGAGGCGGCCGCGCAGCACGACGCTGCCGGCCAGCACCGGGTCTCCGGCGGCGCGCTGCACCGGGAGGTTCTCGCCGGTGAGGGCGGCCTGGTCGACGACGGCGTCGCCCTCGACGACCTCGCCGTCGACCGGCAGGGTCGTCTGGTCGTGGGCGACCACGAGGTCGCCGACGCGCAGCTCCTCCAGCGGCACCTTCACCTCGACGACGGTCGAGACGACCTCGCCGTCCACGAGCTCGTGGGTCTCGCGGCGCACCCAGGCCTCGGTCTGGGCGCCGGTGAGCAGGTCGGCGATGGCGCGCCGGGTGCGTCGCAGGGTGAGGTCCTGCAGGTACTCGCCGATGTTGAGCAGCCACAGCACGGTCAGGGCGACGACGTTCTCGCGCAGCAGCAGGCTCGCGATGGTGGCGGCGGTGACGAGGACGTCCGTGCCGAGCCCCCGGCCGCCGGCGACGGACCGCACGGCCCCCTTGAGGAAGGGGTAGCCCGCGAAGATCGTCACTCCCGTGGCGACGGTCCGCGATGTCGGGCCCAGCAGCGGCGGGCGCCCGAAGGCGTAGCGGCGCAGGCCGAGCAGGGCCAGCGCGACGCCGCCCACGACGATCCGGGCCACCTCGCCGTTGCCGACGTCGGCCGAGCGCGGGGTGCGGGAGGCCACGGCGCCCCGGGCGGGCGCCGCACCGGTGGCCGCGGCGACGCAGAGCGCGTCGAGGTCGAGGCGGCGGCGGTCGCAGTGCACGACCACGGCGCCCGTGACGGGGTGGGCGCGCACGAGGTGGACGCCCTCGAGCGCGTCGAGGGCGTCCTCGACGGCCACGGCGCGCGCCGGCTGGCCGCGCATCCAGTCGGCCTGGAGGCGGACCCGGCCGCCGTGGTCGGCGACGACGGAGACGGCGACCGCCGCCCCCTCGTCAGCAGCGGAGGCGGTGGTCACGGTCGACGACCTCAGTGGTCGTGGTCGTGGCCGTGGTCGGCCGAGGGGGTGCGGGGCACGGGCGCGTCCTCGCCGAGCTCGGCGTGGGCCTGGGCGACGACGTCACCGGTGGCCAGCCGCAGCTTCTCGACGCCGACCTCGGCGGCGCGGCCGGCGCGGATGCCGAGCTTGGTGGTGGACACCGCGGTGCGGCGCAGGGCGCTCGGCCCGCGGCCGTCGGAGACGGCCTTGACGATGCCGGCGGACGCGGCTGCGGTGAGCAGCAGCTTGCCGAGCGGGGCGATGACTCCGACCACGGGGGACCTCCAGGGCGACGCGGGTTCGCGGGACGACGACCGGATGAGAACCGTACTCGTCAGCGCAGCGCGGGCGATCTTACCGCCGGCGCACCGAACGGTCACCGGCCCGACGGGCTCCCGTCACCCGCGGGTGGTCCGCCGGAGGGGACCGGTCGCCACGCTGGCGCCGTGAGGGTCGCCGTCGTCACCGACTCGTTCCTGCCGGCCGTCAACGGCGTGGTGCGCTCCGTGCTGCGGGTGCTCGAGCACCTCGAGCGCCAGGGGCACACCGCGCTGGTGGTCTGCGCCAGCCCCGGCGCCCCGGCGCAGGTGCACGGCGCCATGGTGGTCGACGTCCCCTCCCTGGGGCTGCCGGGCTACGCCGAGGTGCGGGTCCCGCTGCCGTCGGCGACCCGGCTGCGCGCCGTCCTGGCCGCCTTCGCGCCCGACGTCGTGCACCTGGCCTCGCCGTTCGGCCTCGGGGGCACCGCGGCGCGCGCGGCCAACGGGCTGGGGGTGCCGGTGGTCGCGGTCTACCAGACCGACGTCGCCGGCTTCGCGAGCCGCTACCCGCTCACCGCCCGCATCGGCAGCGCCCAGGAGGCCGCCTGGTGGCGCGTGGAGGCGATCCACCGCCGCGCCGAGGTCACCCTGGCGCCCACGGAGACCACCGCGGCGCAGCTGCGGGCGCGCGGCATCCCCCGCACCCGGGTGTGGGCGCGCGGCGTGGACGACCTCTTCGACCCCGCGCGGCGGGACCCCGCCCTGCGCGCCGCGCTGGCCCCTGGCGGCGAGGCCCTCGTCGGGTACGTCGGCCGCCTCGCCCCGGAGAAGCGGCTGCAGGACCTCGCCGCCCTGGCGCACCTGCCGGGCACCCGCCTCGTCGTCGTCGGCGACGGCCCCTCACGGCCCCGGCTGGAGGCCCTGCTGCCGGGGGCGGCGTTCCTCGGGCAGCTGTCGGGCGAGCGGCTCGCGGCCGCCGTCGCCAGCCTCGACGTCTTCGTGCACACCGGGGAGCACGAGACCTTCTGCCAGGCCGCCCAGGAGGCGCTGGCCAGCGGGGTGCCCGTGGTGGCGCCCGCGGCCGGCGGCCTGCTCGACCTGGTCGACCCGAGCCGCACCGGCTGGCTCTACGCCCCCGGCGACCCCGCTGACCTGCGCGCCCGGGTCGCCGACCTCACCGGTGACGCGGCCAAGCGACGCGCCTTCGGCGAGGCGGCGCGGGAGCGCACGCGCGGGCGCACCTGGAGCGCGGTCTGCGACCAGCTCGTGGGGCACTACCGGCAGGCGGCGGCTCTCCCGGTCTGAGCGCGGGCGCCGCCGTGCCGGGTCAGAGGTCGAGCACGTGGTGCGCGCCCATGACCACCAGCATCTGGCGGGCGGTGCCGTGCAGGCCCTCCAGGCGCAGGCGGTGCGGACGCACCTGGCGCGACAGGCCGATGAGGAACCCCAGCCCGGCGGAGTCGACGAAGTCGACGTCGTGCAGGTCGACCACCCGCGTCGCGGCGAGCGCGTCGGGCTCGAAGCGGTGGGCGGCGACGGCGTAGACGTCGATGTCACCCGTCAGGACGAGGCGGCTCGGGTCGTCCGCGTCGAACGCCATGCCCGCCGGCTGGTGCACGGGCTCGTCGAGGGGCACGCACCCATGCTGGCCCACTCCGGTGCTCGCCGCGCGGCCGCCCCCCGCGTGTCCACCGCTGCGACGGCCCGCCGCCGTGCGACGGTGACCGCGTGAGGACCTGCGCGGCGCCGGGGGCGAGGACGTCCGGGTGGCGCCCGTGAGCGGCGGCGGCCGCGCTCGGGGCCGCCGCACGCGCGCCGCGGTCGCCACCGCAGCCGCCGCCGGTGCCCTCGTCGTGGGGGTGCTGGTCACCACCGCGGTCCCCGCGCAGGCCCTCGAGAGCGCCCGGTGGGGCGGAGACGACCGCTACGCCACGGCGGCGCGCGTCTCCCAGGAGTCCTTCCCCGACGGGGCGTCCGACGTCGTCGTCGTCAACGGGTCGCGGTTCCCCGACGCGCTGGCGGGAGCACCGCTGGCCGCGCTCCACGGGGGACCGCTCCTCACGGTCGACGCGCGCTCCGTCCCGGCCGCCACCCGCGCCGAGCTGGAGCGGCTGCGGCCGGAGGTCGTGCGCGTGGTCGGCGGACCGGTCTCGGTCAGCGACGACGTGCTGCGCGAGCTGCAGCGGCTGGCGCCGAGCGTGCAGCGGGTCGAGGGGGACGACCGGTACGCCACGGCGGCCCGGGTGGCGACCACCGAGTTCGCCGACGACGCCGACGAGGTCGTCATCGCCTCCGGCGAGGCCTTCCCCGACGCCCTCGCGGGCGGCGCGGCGGGGGCCGCGGTCGGCTCGCCGCTGCTCCTCACCGGCCGCGACCAGCTGCCGCCCGCGACGCGCGACGCCGTGGCGCGGCTCCGGCCCACCCGCATCACGCTCGTGGGCGGGACGGCGGTGGTCAGCACCCAGGTGCAGCAGCAGCTGGAGGCCCTCGCGCCGGGCGCCGTCGTGCGCCTGCAGGGCGCCGACCGCTACGCCACCGCCGCGAGGGTCGCGCAGGACACCTGGGAGAGCGCGCCCTCGCCGCTGCTCGCGAGCGGCGAGGCGTTCCCCGACGCGCTCGCCGGTGCGGCGCTGGGCCGCCCGCTGCTGCTCAGCAGCCGCGGGTGCCTGCCCCCGGCGACCTCCGCGGCCTTCGCCGCGCTCCGGGTGCGCGACGTGACCGCGCTCGGCGGGCCCGCCGCCCTCAGCGACGCCGCCCTCGGCGGGCAGGCCTGCCGCTGACGCGCCTCAGGCCCGGCGCACCCCCGGGAGCCAGCGCGCCAGGCGCTCCAGCCCCTCGGCCAGGTCGGCCCGGGAGGCCGCGTACGACAGGCGCACGTGGGTGTCCGCGAGGTGCTCGCTGAAGTCGCGGCCGGGGGTGAGCGCCACGTGCGCCTCCTCCAGGGCCCGCTCGCACAGCTCCCAGGCCCCCAGCCCGGTGCCGGAGACGTCGGCCCAGGCGTAGAAGGCGCCGTCGGGGGCGACCGGCACGTCGAGGCCGAGGCGCGCCAGCCCGTCGAGCGCCAGCTCGCGCCGCCCCAGCAGGTCGAGCCGCCGCTGCTCCACCAGCGCCAGCGACGACGGCGTGAACGCCGCCACCGCCGCGTGCTGCGCGGGCGTCGAGGCGCAGATGAAGTAGTTGGCCGCCAGCCGCTCCGCCAGGGGCACCGCAGCCTCCGGCAGCACGCACCAGCCCAGCCGCCAGCCCGTCATCCCCACGTGCTTGGAGAAGCTGCCGATGACCACCGCGTCCTCGTCCAGCGCCAGCGCGCTCCGCGGCGGCCGCGGCGCCCCGCCGCCGGGCGGGACCACCGGGTCGGCCAGGTCGAGGTAGATCTCGTCGACCACCCGCCACGCCCCGCGCTCGCGGGCCAGGGCGCACAGCGCGGCCAGCTCGGCCTCCGGCACCGACGTGCCCGTGGGGTTCGACGGGCTCGCGACGAGGACGACGCGCGTCGAGCCCGTCCACGCGGCCGCCGCGCTCGCGGCGTCGAGCTGGTACCGGGTGGCGGGGGTGGTGGGGACGGCGACCACCCGGCCGCCGGCGCCCTCGACCATCTGGCGGTTGCAGGGGTAGCTCGGGTCGGCCAGGAGCACGTCGGTGCCCGGGTCGACGGTGAGGGCGACGACCAGCAGCAGCGCCGCCGACGCCCCGGCCGTGACGACGACGCGGCGCGGGTCGACGTCGACGCCGTGGCGCTCCCCGTAGCGGCGGGCCACGGCCTCGCGCAGGGCCGGGAGCCCGAGCGCCGACGTGTAGGGGAGCGGGCGGCCGTCGAGCAGCTCCCGCGCGGCGGCGAGGACGTCGGGCGGGGCGCCGGCGTCGGGCTCGCCGAGGCTGAGCTTCACGACGTCGTGCCCCGCGGCCTCCAGCTCGGCGGCCCGCTGCGCGAAGGCCATCGCGTGGAAGGGCTCGACGGCCCGCGCGCGCAGGGAGGGGATCACCGGGCTGCCTCGCGCACGCCGCCACCCTCCCACGGGCCCCCGCAGCGGCGGGGTCACAGCGGCGGGGTCACGCCCGCGCCGGCACCCCGGACGCGCGACCGGCGCCGAGCGGGCCCCGGCGCGGGGCCGCGAGGCCGAGCACGAGGTCGGCGATGCGGCGCGACGCGGAGCCGTCGCCGTAGGGGCTGGGGCGCCGCGCCAGCGCCGCCAGGTGCTCCGGGTCCAGCAGCTCCGCCGCCGCCGCGGGGACGCCCGCCGGCCGTGCGAGCCGGCAGAACCCGGCGCTGACGCTCTCGGGTCGCTCGGTGCTGGTGCGGACCACGACCATCGGCCGGCCCAGCACCGTCACCTCCTCCTGCAGGCCGCCGGAGTCGGAGACCACCAGCTGGGCCTGCGCCGCGAGCGCGAGGAACGTGGCGTGGTCGAGGGGCTCGACCACGCGCAGCGAGCGCGGCACGGTGAGCCCCGCGGCGGCGATGCGCGCCGTGGTGCGGGGGTGGGCGGGGAAGAGCACGGGGGCCGGCAGCAGGTCGAGCGCCCGCAGCAGGGCGGCCAGGGCCGCCGGGTCGTCGGTGTTCTCGGGGCGGTGCACGGTCGCGAGCACGAACGGCATGCCCGACAGGTGCACCGAGCGCAGCACGGCTGCGGCGCGGTGGGGCCTCTCCAGGGAGGCGAGGGTGGCCTCGACCACGGGGTTGCCCGTCACGTGCACGGTGGCGGGGTCGGTGCCGGCCACCAGCAGGTTCGCGGCGCTCTCCGGGGTGGGCGCGCAGTGCAGGTCGGCCAGGGCGCCGATGACGAGGCGGTTGACCTCCTCGGGCATGGCGCGGTCGTGCGAGCGCAGCCCCGCCTCGACGTGCACGACGGGCAGGCCCAGGTAGTGCGCGGCCTGGGCGCCCGCGCTGGCGCTGTTGGTGTCCCCCTGGACCAGGACGGCGTCGGGCGCGAGCTCGCGCAGCTGCCCGGCCAGCCCGGAGATCATGGCCGCCACCTGCTCCGCCCGGGCCAGGCCCCCCACGGGCGCGGCGGGCGGGGCGACGTCGGTCAGCCCGAAGGCGTCGACCACGTCGCCGGCGAGGACCGGGTCGTAGTGCTGCCCCGTGAGCAGGGTCCGCACGCGCGCCCCCCGGCCCGTGAGCTCGTGCACCACCGGAGCGAGCTTGATGATCTCCGGTCGGGTGCCCATGACCGCGGCGACGGTCGGCTGCCGGCGCGCGAGGGGGCTCACGAGAGGGGCCCTGCTGCGGCGCCGGTGCTGCGCCGCAGCAGGGCGCGGCCCGCGACGACGGCGACGGCCGCCCCGACGAGCGCGACCGGCCAGCCCTCGAGGGGCAGCGCGGGGGTGGGGACGACGACGGCGTTCTCACCGCAGGTGACGCTGCCGATGCGCACCGCGGCGGTGCCCGACAGCAGCGACAGGCGCAGGGCCGTGGCCGAGACGGGGCCGGCTCCCGCCGACGAGGTCGACGGCGCCCCCGTGGTCAGGTTCACGAGCCCCAGCAGGGACCCCGAGGTGCCGGTGGCGCTGATGGACGTCCCGTTGACCTTCCCGTTGACGATGGTCGTGCGGGTCGTGGAGCCGCCGGTGCTGGACGCGGTGCAGCTGGCGGTGATGGCGTCGGCGGTCAGGGTGACCCCGAGGGCGAGCGTCACGCTCACACCGCCACCACCGGGGTTGGTGGTGCAGGCGCCGCTCGACCCGACGCGCACGCTGCCGCCGGTGCCCACGAGCCCCGCGCAGGCGGCGGAGGTGCCGTCGACCCGCGCGAGGACGTCGGAGGCGACGACCCCGGCGGTGACGACGCTCTGCCCGCCCAGGGCGCCGACGGCGGGGGTGGTGCCGTCCTGCGCCGTCCCGTCGCTGGTGGCGCTGGTGGTGCTCGCGGCGACGGTCGCGCCGGCGGCGGTGGTGACGCTGAGGGGGCTCGCCGACGCCCGGGAGGTGTCGGCGTGCGCCGTCGTGGGGACGAGCGCGAGGGCGGAGGCGAGCGCCGCCGTCGTCGTCCACCGGGTCCACGAGGTCATCGCTGCGCTCCAGGGGTGGCGCCGGCCGTGGCCGGGACGCGGACGGGGGGTGCGGGGGGTGCCGGCTCTGCCGTGCGGGGGGCGGACCGGGCGGTGGTGCGCTCGGTCTTCTTCCAGTCGTGGCGGCCCCGGAGCACCCGCCAGAAGGCCCACCACACGGCGGCCTGCAGCAGGTAGGCGTAGGCGGCGTTGGCGAGGCCGAGCGCGAGGGCCCGGCGGCGGCTGACGTGCCCGCCGGAGGCGTGGCGGTACAGCGGGCCCCACATGACGTGGGGCACGACGCCGAACACCAGCGCCAGGGGCAGCAGCCCCCACGCGCCGCTGAGCCACCAGCCGGCGGCACCACCGGCGGTGGTCGCGGCGTAGTGGAGGTCGACGGCGATCGCGGCGGGGAACACGAGGGTGCCCACGAGCTGCGACCACGGGACCGCCAGGTAGTAGGTGATCTCCAGGGCGGCCGTCAGCGGCACCACGGGGGAGGTGACCACGCGCCACCAGTAGCGGGAGCACTGGATGCCGCCCTGGGCCCAGCGGCTGCGCTGGCGCAGCAGCGGCCGCACGGCCAGCAGACCGGTCTGGGCCACGAAGGTGTCGTCGGTGTACTCGGTGCGCCCGCCGGTGAGGAGCACGTGCAGGCCCAGCTCGAAGTCCTCCAGCAGCGCCCCGTGCCAGGGCACGTCGTGCTCGACGGCGATGCGGTCCAGGGTCGACAGGCGCGTGAACTGGCCGTTGCCACCCATGCCGACGCTGCCCGTGGCCCGCCGCAGGGTCTGCATCGCGGCGATCGGCCCGGTGAACTCCAGGTCCTGCAGCTGCACCAGCAGCCGGTCGCCCGAGGGGTCGGCGGTGTCGACCAGCGCCAGCGGGCACGTGCTGGTGAGGGCGTCGACGTCCTCGACCACGCGCACCTGCACCTGCACCGCGGACACGGTCGGGTCTCCGAAGAGCTCCGGGCCGCAGACGACGGCCAGGCACGCCGGGTCGAGCCTCGCGTCGGCGTCGACGACGCCCACCAGCACCCGCGACCTGTCGACCTCGGGGCCGAGCTCGGCGTCGATGGCGCGCCACGCGGCGTTCAGCGCGGCGCCCTTGCCCTGGCGGGCCTCGGGGGAGCGGCGGGAGACCACCCGCACTGACGGCCACACGCGGGCGGCCTGCGCGAGCAGCTCGCCGGTGCCGTCCTGCGAGGCGTCGTCGACGCACCAGACGGTGGCTCCGGGGAAGGTCGTGACGAGGTGCTGCACCGTGCCGGCGACCACCTCCTCCTCGTCGAGGCAGGGCACCACGAAGTGGATGCCGTGGTCGACGCGACCGGTGCGCGCCGCACGCCGCGGCTGCACGAAGCGCCGCGTGATCAGGCCGACGTACGACAGGAAGGCGACGCAGAGCAGGAACGCGGCGGTGTTGAGCAGCGCGAGCCAGGTGCGGGGGTCATCCACGGCGGTCCTCCGGGGTGTGCGGCCGGCCCGACCGCTGGGTCGGGATGGCGGACGGCGGCGGGAGCACGACCACGTCGCGGGTCACCGGGGTCACCGGGGTCGCCGGGGCGGCGGCCGCGGGTGCGGGCAGGGGGGCGGGCAGGGAAGCGGGCAGGGGGGCGGGGAGCTCACCCGCGGCGCCGTCGGCGCGACGCTGCAGGCGGCGCCGGGTCGGCTGGGTGATGACGTGCAGGAACAGCAGGGCGGCCGCGACCACGCCGACGGTGCTGAGGGCGGTGCCGACCAGCACGTGGGTCGCGGAGTAGCCGCGCTCCAGGCCCAGCAGCCGGATCCCGGACAGGATCACGAGCAGCCGCAGCTGGTTGCACGCCGCGACGACGGCCACCGCCGCTCCCAGCGCCGCGAGGGCCCGCAGCGCGGTGGTGCGCTGCACGGTGAGGACCACCGCCGTCCCGAGGACGAAGGGCAGCAGCAGGAAGGCCACGGTGCAGCCCAGGGTGATGCCGTAGCCGACGGCGCGGCCGTCGAGGTCGAAGACCACCGCGGTGCCGACCCGGTGCGCGTCGTGGACGCCGGTGGCGCGGGCCACCAGCGTCGACAGCGCCGCCTCGCCCACCTGGATCCAGCGACCGGCGCCGAGCACCGCCGCGAGGGCCACCGCGCAGAGCACGGCCACGGTGGGGCGGGCCAGGCCGACGTCGAGGTCGGCCTCGTCCCCGGCGCCGCCCGGTCGGCTCCCGGGCGCCACGGCCACCGCGGGAGCGCTCACGTCAGCGGCTCCCGCGGCGGGCGACGAGCAGGTCGGCCTCGGCGGCCGCCCACACGTCACCGAGCGGGGTCTGGCCGCGGCGCAGCGAGCGCCCGGACCGGGCCTGCGGCAGGGCGTCGGCGAGGTCGGTGAGGACGGCGTCGGCGACGGCGACGGCGGAGCGCCCCTCGACGGCGCAGCTCAGCACGGCGAACTGCCGGGCGCCGGTGCGCGCGACGGTGCTCGACGCGCCCGCCACCTCGGCGAGGGCCTGGCCGGCGCGGCGCAGCCCGCGCGTGGAGCCGATGGCGCCGACGTCGACGACGGTCACGGCGGCCGGCTCGGCGAGGGGGCGGCCGCGCTCGTCCTCGTCCTGGAGCAGCTGGCCCCAGGCGCGCCGGTCGGGCATGCGGGTCAGGCTGTCGCGGGTGGCGGGAGGAGCGGCCCACCCGGCGAGGCGGTCCTCGCGCACCTGCCGCAGCTCGCGCGCCAGCGTGGTGCCCAGGAAGTGCGCGTGGCGGGTGACGCGCGAGCGCAGGCGCTCGTCGTCGGCGCTGGGGGTGGCCGACCAGCCGCACAGGCTGCCCAGGCGCTCACCGGCGGGCGAGAGGACGGGGGCGCCCACGTAGGCGCGCAGGCCCCAGCGCTCTGAGGCGGCGCGCAGGACGGGGTCCTTGCGACGGCGCAGGTCTCCGACGTGCACGGCGTCCGGACCGGTCTGGGTGACGCTGCAGATGGTGTCGTCCCACCGCTGCTCCTCGCCGACGGCGGCGACCGGGCTCCCGGTGGCCGACAGCAGGGTCCAGCTCCTGCCGGCCACGCGCGCGAGGCCCCACATCTCGAAGGCGTCGCCGGCGTCAGCCGTCAGCCCCGCCAGCGTGAACTCCGTCACGGGAGACCAGAGGTGCTCGTCGTGCACCGAGAGCTCCGCAGGTCGCTCCGCGCGCACCGCCGTGATCGTCATCGTCCCTCCTCAGGTGTGCCCGCTGCTCCGCGGCACCTCCTGGGTGTCGGACGGCGGGAGCGCTGCGCGCAGGCCGCTGCCCATGACCCGCGCGGACCAGGAGGGGGAAGTCCGCACCGGCGCGGACCCGGTGGCCGATACCGCGCTGACCACCGCCAGGAGCCTGACGATGACCCCGCGGCGAGCGCGCCACGCCGTGGTCGACGGCGGCCCGTGAGGGGCACCGGAACGGAAGTTCTAGTAATACTCAGGGGTGCTCCTCGACAGGGCGGTCCAGCGACGGGCTATCGGCGCGGCTCTCGCCAGCGCCGCCGCAGGGCGGGGGAGGTCGGTCCTCGTGACCGGCTCGCCCGGCGACGGCTCCAGCGCCCTGCTCGACGACGCGGCGCGCAGCGCGGCGGCCGGTGGGGGGCGCTGGCTGGTGCTGGCCGCGCGGGCCGCTCCCGACGAGAGCGACCTCGACAACGCGCTCGTGCAGCAGGTGGTGCTCCCGCTCCTCGACGAGGTCGACGTGCTGGGCGTGGCGGTCGACCCCGCCCCCCGGACGGCGCTGGAGGTCGCGGTGGGACGGCGCGCGCCCCTGCCGGGCCTCGTGCCGCTGCCCATGGCGCTGCTGCTGGTCCTGGAGGCCGTGGGGCGCCGCCGCCCGGTCCTGGTCGTCGTCGACGACGCCCAGTGGGCCGACCCGCCCTCGACGGCGGTGCTGCGCTTCCTGGGACGCAGGCTCTCCCGCACCGCGGTGTGCCTGGTCTCAGCCGCACCCGGCGCGGCGCCGGCCGCCGGTGCGGTGGAGGCCGACGTCGTCGTCCCCCTGACGCCCCTGGGGCGCGAGGCGGCCTCCGCGGTGGTCGACCAGCGCGCACCCGACCTCGACCCGGCCGAGCGCGAGCAGCTGGTCGAGATGGCGCAGGGCCGCCCGCGCCGCCTCGCCGACCTGCTCGACCTCGTGGCGGGCGCCGGTGACGTCGGCTCCCTCGCCGATGGCCTGCGCGGGGCTCAGGGGCCCTCCTTGCAGCGGGCCCGCGAGCAGCTCGCGCAGGCGGCCCCCGCCGAGCGGCAGCGGCTCCTGCTGCTCGGTCTCCTCAGCGACCCGGCGGGCCGGTCGCACCTCGATGCGGCGCTGGAGCAGCTCGCGCCCTCACCCGCGGGGCCCGCGCTCCGGGGCCGGCCGGGACAGCCGGTGCAGCGCGACGGGGCCCCCGGCTCCGGAGCCGACCCCCTCCTGGCGGCGCTGGCGGTCGCCGAGGCCGCTCCCGAGCAGGTGGCGCGCGCACGGGCCGCGTGGTTCGACGTGCTGTGCCGCGCCTCCGGGCCCGACACGCCCTCCTCCGCGGCCGACGAGCGCTCCCTGCGCCTGGGGGCGGAGGCACGGCGCCAGAGCGCCCACCTCACCCGCGGCGCCGACCAGGCCCTGGCCTCCGGCCTGCGCCGGAGCGCCCGGTCGCTCCGCCGCTCGGACGGGCGCCGCGCTGGAGACCTGTTCGCGCTGGCCGCCGCCCTCGACGACGACCCCGCCTCCAGCGCCGCGACGCTCCTGCTCGCCGCCGAGCAGGCCCTGGTCTGCGGTCGCGCCGCCGTCGCCGCCGACCTGCGCGGGCGGGCCCGCGGGGCGCAGCACCACGCCGCCCTCGGCGTCTCCGAGCGCCTGAGGGCGCTGGAGGCGCTCGACCGGGAGGACACCGCCGCCGCCACCGGACACCTGGAGGGCGCCCTCGAGCACCTGGCGCGCGCCGCGTCCACGGCCACGCGCGGCTCCACCTCCGCAGAGCTGGCCGAGGAGGCCGTGGCGACGGCTGCGGCGCTGGTGGTGGTCGGGGGCCGTCGCCCCACCCCGAGCCCGGCGCTCGACGGCGCGGTCGGCCTCCTGCCCGCCGACGCCGCCGCCCGGGTGCGCTCGGTGGCCCGGCTCACCGCGCCCTGGAGCGCCTGCGCGCCCGCGGAGCAGCAGGAGGCGCTCAGCGACCTCGTGGAGGTGCTGGCGGGGACCTCCCTGCCGGTGCTGCGGCGCGCCGTGGCGCTCGCGCGCGTCCTCGGAGGCCTCGCCCCCGTGGCGGACGCGGTGCGCCAGCGGGCGGCGGCCCTGCCGGCCACCGGACCCGGTGCTGTGGACCTGCACCTCGCCGGGTGCGCGGCGGAGATCGAGACCTCCGTGGTGGCCAGCGCCGAGCACCTGCGCCGAGCACGGGCCGCGCTCCGGCACGCCCCCGGGCGCGCCGAGGCCGTGGAGCAGGCCCAGGAGCTGGTCGACCTGGTCCAGGACGGAGCTGTCGTGACCGGCGCCCCCGCAGTGCACCACCGGGGGGCCGAGCACGCGGCCGGCGTCGCCGCGGGCGACCTGGCGACGACCACCGAGCTCCCCAGCGCCCTCTGGAGCGCCGCCTACCGGCACCGCTCGCGCGGGGAGATGGGGGAGGCGGTGGCCGCGCTCGCACGGCTGTGGCCCGACCCGCCCGCCGTGCCGGGCCCGGCGGCGTTCAGCCACGCACTGCCCCTGGTGCACGCGCTGGTGGAGATCCAGGACGACGGTCCGGTGCTGCGGCGCGTGACCGAGGAGGTCTCGGCCTGGGCCCGGGGCAGCGGCGCACCGGTCGCCGTCGTCACCGACCTGCTCTGCCGGGGCATGCGGGCGCAGGCCCCCGCGGAGCGGCTCGCGCTGGTCGAGGAGGCCGCCCGGACGCCGGCCGGCCCCGTGGTCGCCGGTCCCGCCCAGCTGGCGCTGGGGATGCTGCTGCGCCGCGCGCGCCGGGGCGTCTCGGCCCGCGAGCCGCTGGAGCGCGCCGCCACCGCCTACGAGGCCATCGGGCTGCGGGCCTTCGCGAACCTCGCGCGCCGCGAGCTGGCGGCCACCGCACCGCAGCGCCCGCCGCGCCGGATGGGGTCCTCCCTGCTGACCAGCCAGGAGAGGGTGGTCGCCGAGCTGGCCGCCTCGGGCGCCAGCAACGCGGAGATCGCCCTCAGCCTCGGCATCAGCTCGCGCACGGTGGCGCACCACCTCCAGCACGTCTACGCCAAGCTGGGCATCGCGGGGCGGCGGCAGCTGGCCGGGCGCCTCTCGCAGGCCGCGGCGTCAGCCGAGAGCCCCGCCCGCTGACGGGCGGGCAGCCACCTGCACCCCGTCGAGCTGGGCGGTCTGGCGGGCCCGCGCCGCGGCCTCGCGGCTCGTGCGCACCCCGTACTTGCGCCGTGCCGAGGCGAGGTGCTGGACCACGGTGCCGCGGGCGAGGCCCAGCTCGGCCGCGATCGCCGGTGCGCGCCCACCCGCCTCCACCCGCTCCAGCACCTGGCGCTCGCGGGGCGTGAGGACCACGCACGACCGTGCGAGCCGGGCCGCCTGCTCCAGCGCGTGGAGGTCGCTGGCGCTCACCAGCACCACCTGGGCACCGGCACCGGTGTCGAGCAGCACGCGGACCTGGTCCCGGGACACCTCCTCGAGGAGGTCCGCCCAGCCGGCGGTGGTCGCGGGCAGCTGGCTCGGACGGGACGGGTGAGGCACGGGCGGCTCCGCTCGGACGGACTGCGTCGGCATCGGTGCCGTCACTGTACGGGTGGGTGTCCGGGCGATGATCAACGTCACCCGGTGGGGCCCCAGCCGGGTGGGGCAGGATCCGGGCGTGCCGCCCGACGACCCAGCGCAGCCCCCCGCTGGCCGGCCGGCGCGCGCGGCCCGCCGGCCGGCGCCGTGGGCCGAGGTGCTGCTGCTGGTCGGCTTCCTCGCTGCGTACGAGTCCGTGCAGCGCTTCGCCGGGGGTGACCTGGCCGCGGCCCTCGACCGCGCCCGGGCCCTGCGCGGCGCGGAGGAGGCGCTCGGTCTCGCCCCCGAACGGGCGCTCGACCACCTGGTGTCGGGCTCGCGCTGGGCGGCGCTCGCCGCGGCGTCCTGGTACCAGGCGCTCCACCTGACCGTCACCCCCGCGGTGCTCGCGCTGGCGCTGTGGCGGATGCCGGGCCGCTACCGCGGGGTGCGCAACGCCTTCCTCGCGATGACCGCGCTCGCCCTGGTCGGGTACTTCGCCCTGCCCACCGCACCGCCCAGGCTGCTCGCCGGCTACCCCGACGTGGTGGCTGCCGCCGCCGCCGACGGGTGGTGGGCGGCGCTGCCGGCCCCCGGGACCGCGGGCGCCCCGGCCGGCGTCGACCAGCTGGCGGCGATGC
>JAKONK010000118.1 GCA_022701985.1 Actinomycetales bacterium | reverse complement strand
CGTCGTCCCAGCCGCCCGACGGGTCGCCGTACCAGCTGTCCTGGCGCTCGTCGTCGTCCCGGTCGTCACGGTCGTCCCCGGCCCAGCCGTCGAGCTCCACCGACCGCCCGCCGTACGTGCAGCCGGGCCGCCCGCACGGGCACCCCCGCCCCCACGGCCCCTGCCTCACGGTCCCCATCGCGCCACCTCTCCCGCCGGCCGCACGGCCCGCTCACCACCGAGGGTGGACGGGCCCCGGGACACCGCAGGCGGGTGCCGCGGGCCCTGTGGACGGGCCCGGCGCGACACCCGCCTGTGGGCGAGCCGGTGCTGCTGGGACGGGTCAGTGGGGGTTGTGGCTCCCCTGGCCCTCGGTGTCCTGGCGCTCCTCGGAGCCGTCACCGGACCACAGCACGTGGTACGTGCCCGGCTTGTCCACGCGGCCGTAGGTGTGGGCGCCGAACAGGTCCCGCTGGCCCTGCACCAGCGCCGCGCCGAGGCGCTCCCGGCGCAGGCCGTCGTAGTAGGCCAGCGCGCTGGAGAAGCCCGGGACCGGCACGCCCAGGCGCACCGCGGTGGCCACCACCCGGCGCCAGGAGTCCTGGGCGCTGCTGACGGCGGAGGCGAAGTAGTCGTCCAGCAGCAGCGAGGCCAGGTGGGCGTCCTTGTCGTAGGCGTCCTTGATGCGGTTCAGGAACTGCGCCCGGATGATGCAGCCGCCGCGCCAGATGGTGGCCATCGCGCCCTTGTCGACGTCCCAGCCGTACTGGTCGCTGCCGGCCTGGATCATGTCGAAGCCCTGGGCGTACGCGACCACCTTGGACGCGTACAGGGCGTCGCGGACGGCGTCGACGAAGCCCTCGGCGTCGTCGCCGTCCAGGGAGGCGCCGGTCGGGCCGGTCAGGGAGCCGGCGGCCTGCACCGCCTTGCGCTGGTCGACCGAACCGGACTGCGACCGGGCGAAGACGGCCTCGGCGATGCCCGTGGTGGGCACGCCCAGCTCCAGGGCGGTCTGCACCGTCCAGCGGCCGGTGCCCTTCTGCTCGGCGGCGTCGACGATGACGTCCACCAGGGCCTTGCCGGTCTCGGCGTCGACCTTGTCGAGCACCGTGGCAGTGATCTCGATGAGGAAGGACTCCAGGTCGCCCTGGTTCCAGGTGCGGAAGACGTCCGCCAGCTCGGCGGGGGTCTTGCCCAGGCCCTGGCGCAGCAGGTCGTAGGCCTCGGCGATGAGCTGCATGTCGGCGTACTCGATGCCGTTGTGCACCATCTTGACGAAGTGGCCGGCGCCGTCGGGACCGACGTAGGTGCAGCAGGGGGTGCCGTCGACGTCGACGGCGATGGACTCCAGGATCGGCCCGAGCGCCTCGTAGGACTCCTTGGAGCCGCCGGGCATGATGCTCGGCCCGTTCAGGGCGCCCTCCTCGCCGCCGGAGACGCCGGTGCCCACGAAGTGCAGGCCCTTGGCGCGCAGCGCCTGCTCGCGGCGGCGGGTGTCGTCGAAGTGGGCGTTGCCGCCGTCGATGACGATGTCGCCCTCCTCCAGCAGGGGAACGAGCTCGTCGATGACGGCGTCGGTGGCCTTGCCCGCCTTGACCATGATCATGACGCGGCGGGGGCGCTTGAGGGAGGCCACGAAGGAGGCCAGGTCGGTGGAGGCGACGAAGTCGCCCTCGCCGCCGAACTGGGCGACCAGCTCGTCCACGCGGGACTGGGTGCGGTTGTGCAGGGCGGTGACGTGGCCGTGGCGGGCGAAGTTGCGGGCCAGGTTGCGGCCCATCACCGCCAGCCCGGTGACGCCGATGTCCGCGCGAGCGGTGGTGGTCTGGTCAGGGTCTGCCATGTGCCGATCCTGCCGGGAGGCGCTCGCTCCCCGCCAGCCCGTCCCCCCGTGCTGCCCCCGGGGCCCGCGTGGGCCACGATCGACCCCGGTCAGCTGCCGCTCGGCAACCGCTGGCACGGCGGTGGGGGGTCCGTGGTGGGGGGAGCGCTGTCGTGGGCGTGCCTCGCCGCTGTCGTCGGCGCCGCCGCCGCCGTGCTCGCCGCGCGTCGCCTCCCCGGCCGTCCCCCGGCGCTGCCCGCCCTGGTGGCGCTGGCGGCCGTCGGGGCCGCCCAGCTGCTGCCGCCGCTGTCGACGGGCGGGCGCGGTGCTGCCCTGCAGGGCGCGGCCACCGCGGTGGCGCTCACGGCGCTCGCCGCGGGGCAGCTGCACCTGCTGCGGCGGCGGCTGGCGACCTCGGCGGTGCGCTCCTGGCTCGACCTCGCCACGGGTGTGCCCGGCTGCCTGGCCGTGGTGTGGGCGATCGCGGCGCCCCTCGTGGCGGCGGTCACCGGCGGTGGGCTGCTCACCGCGGCCCTCCTGCTCACACCCCTCGGCCTGGCCCTGCTCGGCGTGACCTTCGCCGTCACCTCGACGGCCCTCCTGCGACCGGTGGACCGGCGCATGGTGCTCACCGCGGCGGTGGTCGCGGTGCTGACCACCGGTGAGGCGGGCAGCGTCTCGGCCGCCGCCGGCCAGGTCGGCGGCGACCTCGTCGCTGACGCGGCGCGACCGGTGGCGGCGGCGCTCCTGGGGGTGGTCGCGCTGCTGCGCGACCCGCACCAGGCGGTGCGGGCCGAGGAGAGCGGCTTCGACATCGTGCTGGGCCCCGTCGCGCAGACGTCGCTGAGCATCGCGCTGCTGGCCTGGTTCGTGGTCTCGCCGACCAACACGCCGATGGCCTGGGCGGCCCTCGCGACGGTCGTGCTGACGCTGGTGAAGACCGTGGTGGTGTTCCAGCAGCTCGACGCGCTGAACAGCCTGCGCGCCCAGGCCACGACCGACGCGCTCACCGGGCTGGGGAACCGGCGCGCCCTGGAGGACGCGCTGGCCGCCGTCGACGCGGGCCACCCGGCGGCCCTCGTCGTCGTCGACCTCGACAGGTTCAAGGCCGTGAACGACGAGCTCGGGCACGCCGCGGGCGACGCGCTGCTGGTGGAGCTGGCGGCGCGGCTGCGCCACGAGGCCGACGACGACGACGTCGTGGTCCGCACCGGGGGCGACGAGTTCGCCCTGCTCGTCCCCGGCGGTGACGCCTCGGCGGCTCGGGACCGCGCCACCCGGGTGGTGGCCGCGGCGCGCCGCCCGGTGCACGTCGTGGGCCGGGAGGTGCGCGTCGGCGCCAGCGCGGGAGTGGCCGCGGCCCCGGTGCACGCGCGGTCGGCGTCCGAGCTGCAGGAGGCCGCCGACCGCGCGATGTACGCCGCCAAGAGCGGTGCCGGAGCCGGGGAGGGTGGCGTCGTCGTCGCCGACGCACCGGTGGCGGACGGGTCCGACCCGGCTGCCGAGGAGCGCCGCCGCGGCGAGCGGCGGACCGCCGAGCGCCGCGGCGAGACGCCCCGCTGACCCCCGGGGTCAGTTCAGGGCGCGGGTCCCCGGGGGCAGCACGCCGCCGGCGAGCAGCTCGGTCGTCGCGTCCTGCAGGGCGGTGAGCGCCACGCGCTGGGTGAAGGGGCCGGTGGAGAGGCGGGCGACGCCGAGCGCCTCCAGCTCGCGGGCCGGCAGGCTCGTGCCCGGGATGGAGATGAGCGTGACGACGCCCCGGCCGAGCTCGCCGACGACGGCCTCGACGTGCTCGCGCTGCGCGAGGCGGGGGATGAAGACGACGGGCGCACCGACCTCGAGGTAGGCCTTCGAGCGGCGCACCGCCTCGGCGATGGTGTCCTCGGGGCTCTGGCCCTCGGGGGCGCGGGTGAAGGCGTCGGTGCGGGCGTTCAGCACGAAGTCGGGGACGCCGGCGTCGCGGGCGGCCCGCAGGCTCGCCTCGACGGCGGCGACGGACTCCTCCAGCGGCTTCATCTGGTCCTCGAGGTTGCCGCCGACCGCACCGGCGGCGATGGCGCGGCGGGTGGTCTCGCCCGCGTCGCCGTACCCGGCCTCCATGTCCATGGTCAGCGGCAGGTCGACGGCGGAGGCGATCCTGGCGACCATGTCGAGGTGCAGGTCGAGGGGGATCTGCTCGCCGTCGGCGTAGCCGAAGGTCGCGGCGATGCCGTGGCTCGGGGTGGCGATGGCCTTCGTGCCCTCGACCGCTGCCACGACCTGCGCCGAGACCACGTCCCAGGCGTTGGCGAGCAGCAGCAGCTCGGGGGCGCGGTGCAGGTCGAGGAGGGTGGTGGCCTTCGCGGCGGGATCAGTCACGTGCTCGGACGCTAGCCGCGTCGCCGGGGGCTGTGCACCCCGGCCCGGCGGGGTGCCCCGTCCGGGGCGACCCGGTAGAACAGCGCCCGTGGCAGCGGAGCGGCTCGGGCTGGGACTGGCGGCGCTCGGGCGCCCGGCGTACATCACGGCCGGTCGAGACGGCGACCTCGGCGCCGACAGGTCGGTGGAGGCGATGCGCGACCGCGCCGCCACCGTGCTCGACGCCGCCTGGGACGCCGGGGTCCGCTACGTCGACGCCGCGCGCTCCTACGGCCGCGCGGAGGAGTTCCTGGCGCACTGGCTGGAGCAGCGCCCCGAGGTCGCCGCCGACCCGTCGCTGGTGGTGGCCTCGAAGTGGGGCTACCGCTACGTCGGCGGCTGGCGGGTGGACGCCGAGGTCCACGAGACCAAGGACCACTCCCTGGCGGCGTTCCGCCGCCAGCTGGGCGAGTCGCAGGCGCTGCTGGGCGGCCGCCTCGCCGTCCACCAGGTGCACTCCGTGACGCCGGACAGCCCCGTGCTGGACGACGCCGCGCTGCTGGCCGCCCTCGCCGAGGAGCGCGGCCGGGGGCTGCGCATCGGCCTGTCCACGTCAGGACCGCACCAGGCGGACGTCGTCCGCGCCGCCCTGGAGGTGGCCGTCGACGGCGAGCCGCTCTTCAGCGTGGTGCAGTCGACCTGGAACCCGCTCGAGCCCTCGGCCGGCCCCGCGCTCGCCGAGGC
>JAKONK010000099.1 GCA_022701985.1 Actinomycetales bacterium | reverse complement strand
GCCAGGGGAGCGGCTGCGGAGCCGCCCGCGGCGATCCGGGCCCACCGCCGGGGCCCGAGGCGACGGGCCCCGACCGGCGTCAGGGCCGCCGCGAGGGCGAAGCCGAGGCCCGACGCGAGCGTCACCGCACCGACGAGCGCGGTGGCCGCGAGCAGCCCGGAGGTGTTCCCCGTGGCACCGGCCGGCGCGATGCCTGCCGGTGAGGCGTCGACAGCCGTCCGCGCGTACAGCAGGGACATCACGAGGGCGATCCCGTAGCCGAGCCGGTGGGCGCCGATCAGCAGGAGCGCACCGCCCGCAGACCGGCGCTCCCGCAGGTGGCGCAGCGCTCCGACCAGGTCGCGCTCCGGGCGCGTGCGCTCCGACACCTCGTGGGCGCTCGGGCCGAGGTCGTCCCGACCGATCCGGAGGGCCACCGCACCAGCCGCTGCGCACAGCACCGCCGTCACCACGAGCAGCTGGGCGTCTCCGACGTCGCCCGCGCCCACCCACGGCCGCACGCCCAGCGCGAGGGCACCGGCACCGAGGGCCACCGCGCTCCCCGCCGTCGGCACGACGGCGTTGGCAGCGACGAGGTCGCGTGCCGGCAGGACGCGGGGCAGCGAGGCGGACAGCGCCGCGAGGAGCAGGCGGTTCACGGACAGGTAGGCGAGCGCCACCACGAGCACCGCCAGCGGTGGGGCGGTGAGGACGGCGGCGCCTGCGACGAGCGCGATGACGGCGCGCACCGCCGAGGCGACCACGAGCACCTGGCGCCGCCGGAACCTGTCGAGGACGGTGGCCGCCCAGGGCCCGACGAGGGTGAAGGGCAGGAGCAGCACCGCCATGGCCCCGGCGATCGCCGCGGGGGACGCGGCGCGCTCGGGGGAGAGCAGCACGAACGAGGCGAGCGCCGCCTGCAGCACGCCGTCACCGGCCTGCCCGAGCAGGCGCACCGAGACCAGGCGGCGCGCCCCCGGGGAACGCGCCACGGCCGCCGCCCCGGCGAGCAGGCCCGAGGTGGGAGCGCGATCCGCCGACCCGGGGGCCGGGAACGGCCGACGGCCCGGACCCCCTGGGGGGACCGGGCCGTCGGTCTGGTGCGCGTCGATGGGGCCAGTGTCCACGAGCCGCGGAGCGCTGGCCCGCCGGTCAGCGCTCGTTGGTGCCGGCGATGAAGGCCTCGACGTCGTCCTTGGCCTTGTCGTCGCGCTTCTGCACGGGCGGCGACTTCATGAAGTACGACGACGGGGAGGTCAGCGGGCCGCCGATGCCGCGGTCCAGGCCGATCTTCGCGGCGCGCAGCGCGTCGATGATGACGCCGGCCGAGTTCGGGGAGTCCCAGACCTCGAGCTTGTACTCCATGTTCAGGGGCACGTCGCCGAAGTTGCGGGCCTCCATGCGCACGTAGGCCCACTTGCGGTCGTCGAGCCACTCGACGTAGTCGCTCGGGCCGATGTGGACGTTGCGCTTGCCGAGGTCGTGGTCGACGTTGCTCGTCACGGCCTGCGTCTTGGAGATCTTCTTGGACTCGAGGCGGTCGCGCTCGAGCATGTTCTTGAAGTCCATGTTGCCGCCGACGTTCAGCTGGTACGTCCGGTCGACGATGACGCCGCGGTCCTCGAACAGGCGCATCAGGGCGCGGTGCGTGATGGTCGCGCCGATCTGGCTCTTGATGTCGTCGCCGACGATCGGGACGCCCGCGTCGGTGAACTTCTGGGCCCACTCCGGGTCGGAGGCGATGAACACGGGCAGCGCGTTGACGAAGCCGACCTTGGCGTCGATGGCGCACTGCGCGTAGAACTCCGCGGCGTCCTCGGAGCCGACGGGCAGGTAACAGACCAGGACGTCGACGCGGGCGTCCTTGAGCGCCTGGACGACGTCGACCGGCTCGGCGTCGGACTCCTCGATGGTCTCGCGGTAGTACTTGCCGAGGCCGTCGTGGGTGACGCCGCGCTGCACCGGCACGCCCAGCGGCGGGACGTCAGCGATCTTGATGGTGTTGTTCTCCGAGTTGAAGATCGCCTCGGAGAGGTCGAAGCCGACCTTCTTGGCGTCCACGTCGAACGCGGCGACGAACTCGATGTCCCTGATGTGGTACTCGCCGAAGCGGACGTGCATCAGGCCCGGGACGGTCGCGTCGTCTGCGGCGTCCCTGTAGTACTCGACTCCCTGGATCAGGGACGCGGCGCAGTTGCCGACGCCCACGACGGCGACGCGGATGGAGCTCATCCGGTTCATCTCCTCTGGTCGTCGTCCAGCGGTCAGCTGGACGGCTCGGACGACAGCTGGCCGGACGGCTCGCTGGTGGTGCTGGTGGTGCTGACCTGCCCCGCGGCGTCAGCGGTGCGCTGCGACAGCGGGGAGGGAGACGGGGACGACGCGGGGCCGCGGCCGGAGCGCTCGCGCTCGACGAGCTCGTCGAGCCAGAGCAGCTCGCGCTCGAGGGACTCGGTCGTGTGGCGGTGCAGCTCGGCGCTCCAGCTGTCGGCCCGGGCGCTGGCGCGAGCGGCGCCCACGCGCTCCAGGCGCTCGACGACCCGGGTGCGCCGGCCCTCGAGGATGCGGATCCTCGTGGAGGCGTCGGTGCTGCCGAAGAACGCGAAGTGCACGTCGAACTGCTCGTCCTCCCAGGTGGCGGGCCCGGAGGAGGCGAGCAGGGAGCGCAGCTGCTCGCGGCCGGTGTCGGTGAGCTGGTAGACGACGCGGCTGCGCTTGCCGGCCAGCGGCGGGGTGGCCGTGGTGGGCGAGCTCTGCGTGATCCAGCGGCGCTCCTCCATGGAGCGCAGCGCCGGGTACAGGCTGCCGAAGGAGATGCGCCGCCGCAGCGGGCCGATCACCAGGTCGATCCTCTTGCGCAGCTCGTAGCCGTGCAGGGGGCAGTCGTCGAGGAGGCCGAGCACGGCGATGGTCAGGGCGTCGGAACCTCGCGCCACGAGCCACCTCCCCTGCCGCACCGCTGGGGCGCTCCTCGCTGATGTATCGACCCGATACATCAGGTGACTGTAGCGACGAGGGCCTCGAGACGCGAACCGAGCGTGCTCGGGTCCCTCGAAGTCCAGGTCGCCTTCAGCCGCCCGGCCCATACTGGGGAGGTCCACGACCTTCCCCGGCGACGAGCCGGGGCACCCCAGACCCGAGGGACGCACCCGGTGGCTGCTCGCACCCCGGCGCCGAGCCGGCGCTCCGCTCCTGCTGCTCGCGGGGGGTCCCCGCGCCCCCAGGGCGGTGGCCAGCGGCCCGCCGCACGCCCCGCCCAGCGCCGCCGCCGGCGCTGGCTGCCGGCGGTCCTGGGCGGGATGCTCCTGATCGTCCTGCTCGTCGCCGGGGCCGGTGCGTTCGCATACGCCTCGACGCCGGTGCCGACCATGAAGGAGGACGCGCTCGTCGCCACGACGACCGTGTACTACTCCGACGGCACGACCGTCATGGGAGAGCTGAACAACGGCATCGACCGCAAGCCGCTCACCGCGGAGCAGATGCCCCAGGCGGCCAAGGACGCGGCCGTCGCCAGCGAGGACCGGACCTTCTACGAGAACAAGGGCGTCTCGGTCACCGGCATCGGCCGCGCGGTCTGGGGCGTCATCACCGGCAACTCCGACCTCGGCGGCGGCTCGACGATCACGCAGCAGTACGTCAAGAACATCACCGGCAACGACCAGCGCGCCTACGCGCGCAAGGCCACCGAGGCGGTCCAGGCCCTCAAGGTCGACCAGAAGTACAGCAAGGACCAGATCCTCACGAGCTACCTCAACACGGTGTACTTCGGGCGCGGCGCCTACGGCATCGGCGCGGCGACCGAGGCGTACTTCGGGCCCGACGTCGACCCGACGCAGCTGACCCACGAGCAGGCCGCGCTCCTCATCGGCATCCTCCCCGCGCCCTCGGCGTGGGACCCGGCCACCGACACCGGCGGCAACGCCCAGAAGCGCTACACGTACGTGATGGGTGCCATGCAGGGCATGGGCACCGTCTCCGCCGACGAGGTCGCCGCCAACCCGACGATGCCGGCCGTCGCCGAGCAGCAGAAGC
>JAKONK010000077.1 GCA_022701985.1 Actinomycetales bacterium | reverse complement strand
CCCGACGCCCTCGAGCACGCCCAGGACAAGCTGCTGCTGCGCCGCCGCCTGGACGCGATGGGCGTCCCGGGTCCGCGGTGGGCGCACGTGCGCACCGCCGCCGACCTGGAGGCCTTCGGCGCGCAGGTCGGGTGGCCCGTGGTGCTGAAGACCCCGCGCGGCGGCTACGACGGCAAGGGC
Source organism: Actinomycetales bacterium (assembly GCA_022701985.1). Taxonomy (GTDB): domain Bacteria; phylum Actinomycetota; class Actinomycetes; order Actinomycetales; family Quadrisphaeraceae; genus Quadrisphaera. Next base: position 4,314 of record JAKONK010000077.1, on the reverse strand, counting down.
GTCCTCGTGGTCGGCTCGGCGGCCGAGGCCGCGGAGTGGCTCGACCGCGCCGCCGCCGGCGCCGGGGACGGCGAGGGGCGGGGCCTGCTCGCCGAGGAGCGCGTGGCGTTCAGCCGCGAGCTGGCCGTCATGGTCGCCCGGTCGCCGATGGGCCAGGCCGCGGCGTGGCCCGTGGTGGAGACGGTGCAGGTCGGCGGGGTGTGCCGCGAGGTCATCGCGCCCGCTCCCGACCTCGACGAGGACCTCGCCGCGCAGGCCACCTCCCTCGGGCTGCGGATCGCCGGCGAGCTCGGGGTCACCGGCGTCATGGCGGTGGAGCTCTTCGAGGTCGCCGGAGCGGTGCTCGTCAACGAGCTGGCGATGCGCCCCCACAACAGCGGCCACTGGACCATCGAGGGCTCCACCACGTCGCAGTTCGAGCAGCACCTGCGGGCCGTGCTCGACCTGCCGCTGGGCGACACCACCCCCCGCGCCCGCTGGACGGTGATGGCCAACGCCCTGGGCGGCCAGTACCCCGACCTGTTCCGCGCCCACCTGCACGTCATGGCGCACGACCCGGCCGTCAAGGTGCACCTGTACGGCAAGGCGGTGCGGCCCGGGCGCAAGATCGGCCACGTCACCGCCTGGGGCGACGACCTCGACGAGGTGCGCGCGCGGGCCCGGCACGCGGCGGACTACATCACCGGCACCATCGACGGCTGACCTGCGCCGGGACCACCGGGCAGGGGCCCGTGCAGGGGCTGGCAGGGTGGGCGCCCATGAGCACGGGTGAGCAGCCGCTGGTGGGCGTCGTCATGGGGTCCGACTCCGACTGGCCGGTGATGCAGGCGGCCTCCGAGGCCCTGGCCGAGTTCGGCGTGGCCCACGAGGTCGACGTCGTCTCCGCGCACCGGATGCCGGCCGAGATGGTCGCCTACGGCTCGGAGGCGGCCGGGCGCGGCCTGCGCGTCATCATCGCGGGCGCCGGGGGAGCCGCCCACCTGCCGGGCATGCTCGCCGCGGTGACGCCGCTGCCCGTCATCGGGGTGCCCGTGCCGCTGAAGCACCTCGACGGGATGGACTCGCTGCTGTCCATCGTGCAGATGCCGGCCGGGGTGCCGGTGGCCACCGTGAGCATCGGCGGGGCGCGCAACGCGGGCCTTCTCGCGGTGCGGACGCTCGCGGCCGGCGAGGGGGCCAACGCGGAGCGGCTGCGGACGGCGATGGCGGCGTTCCAGGGCGAGCTGCGCGACGCGGCGCACGCCAAGGGCGCCGCTCTGCGCGCCCGCCGCGAGGGCTGACCACCCGTCACTGAACGTATCCCCCTGCCGTCCCCCTCGCGGGACGCCCCCGGCACCAGTCCGGCGGTGGCGCAGCGTCGAACACGGGGGTTCTGGGTGCCGTCGTCGCAGGTCATGGGCAGGTCATGGGCAGGTCCTGCGGTGGTGGTGCGTGTATCCCGAACGGATGCAGGTCGCACGCGACACGCCGCGCCGCGTCCCCGAGATGACCTCGCCACCTACCTAGCGTCATCGGCGTCCCTCTGGGAAGGGCGCCGCGACCACCGCCGCGGATGCCGCTCAACGTCCAGGTCAGCGTCGACGGCGGAGCCGTCCCGTGCTGCCTGCACAGCAGGAAGAAGGCACCGTGTTCGGGAAGCCCCTCGTCGTCGACATGATCAGCCGGAGCGCTGAGAACGCCACCGACCGCCGCAACTTCCTCCGCGCTGCGGGCCTCGCGGGCCTCGGCACGGTGGGGGCCGCTGCGGCGATCTCCACCAGCGCCGGCGCCGCCAGCGCCGCGGACGCCCCCATCTCCGACGGCGCGATCCTGAACTTCGCGCTGAACCTGGAGTACCTGGAGGCGGAGTACTACCTGCGCGCCACCACGGGCCAGGGCCTGCCCGACAACCTGACCACCGGCACCAAGGCCCTCGGTGGCGTCACCGGTGGCTCGCAGGTCCCCTTCAAGGCCGGCAGCACCGTGGCGAAGTACGCCAAGGAGATCGCCGCCGACGAGCTGGCGCACGTCAAGTTCCTGCGCAGCGCGCTGGGCAGCGCCGCCGTGGCCCGCCCCAAGATCAACTTCACGGACGCCTTCTCCGCCGCCGCGCAGGCCGCCGGCGTCGTCAAGGCGGGCGAGTCGTTCGACCCGTTCAAGGACGAGACGAGCTTCCTGCTCGGCGCGTACATCTTCGAGGACCTGGGCGTCACCGCGTACAAGGGCGGCGCCCCGCTCATCAGCAGCAAGGACTACCTGGGCGCGGCGGCCGGCATCCTCGCCGTCGAGGCCTACCACGCGGGCCTCGTGCGCCGCTCGATCTACAACCTCGGCATCGACGTCGCCGTCATCGCCAACAAGATCTCCGACGCCCGCGACTCCCTCGACGGCAAGGACGACATCGACCAGGGCGTGCTCGCCGGCAACCCGAAGGCCTACCGCGCGAACCTCGTGCCGGCCGACAAGGACGCCATCGCCTACAGCCGCTCCCCGCAGCAGGTCCACAACATCGCCTACCTGAACCCCGCGTCCGGCGTCACCAAGGGCGGGTTCTTCCCCGACGGCACCAACAACGACGACGCGCGCCTGACCACCACCTGAGCAGCCGCGCCGCCGCCGTCCCACCGTCAGCCCCCAGCTCCAGCAGAACCCGCCCCAGGAGGCACCCGTGACCAGCTCCACCCCGCGCCGGCGCACCCGCGCCGCCGCCACCGCCCTGCTCGCCGCCGTCGCGGTGGCCGGCCTCGGCGCCACCAGCGCCTCGGCCGCGACCGGCGTGAAGTTCGACCAGCGCACCGGCGGTGCCACCCGCGTCGAGACGGCCGTCGAGTCGTCGAAGGCCCTGTACCCGAACGGCGGCAGCGAGGACGTCGTCCTCGTCAACCTGTCCCGCACGGTCGACGGCCTCTCGGCGTCGTACCTCGCCGGCCTCAAGAACGCGCCGATCCTCTACACGGACACCGACGGCGCCCCCCAGGCCACCCGTGACGAGATCAAGCGCCTCGGCGCCAAGCGCGTCTGGCTGGTCGGCGGCGAGGCCGTCATCTCCAAGGACCAGGAGAGGGCCATCGCCGGCGACTACACGGTCAAGCGCTTCGGCGGCGACGACCGCTACGCCACGGCCGCCGCCGTCGCGACCGCGGGCGAGTTCGCCCCCGAGCGCATCTACATCACCTCGGGCACCTCGCTCGCGGACGCCGTGACGGTCGGCCCGCAGGCGTGGGCGAACAACACGCCCATCCTGCTGACCGAGGCCGGCCACGTGCCGGACGCCACCAAGCGCGCGCTCGACGAGCTGGGTGTCAGCTACCGCACGGTCATCGGCGGCAAGGCCGTCGTGTCCGACGACACCTACAAGGCCCTCGGCGCCAACAGCCGCGTCGCCGGCGACGACCGCCAGGGCACGGCCGTGGCCGTGGCCGAGGACTCGGTGGCCACCGCCAACTTCACCTACGCCGGTGCGGCGCTGGTGGGCGGGGCCAACCTCAACGCCGTCGACGCGCTGTCGGCCTCGGCGCTCGCCGGGTACTACGGCGTGCCGATCCTCTACACCTCGACGCCGGACGACATCGGCGCCGCGACGGCCAACTACCTCAAGAAGCACGCCGTCGACTTCACCGGCCCGGGCTACGTCTTCGGCGGCAAGAGCGCCGTCTCGGACAAGGCCGCGCAGCAGGCCACCGACGCCGCGCAGTGACGCGCCGGGTGCTCCGGGCCGTGCGCTGACAGCGCGGCCCGGGGCACCCGCCCCGCCGGACGCGGCTCCGCACTCACGAGCCCCCCGGCCCCCCAGACCACACGACACCCCAGCCCGAGACGAGGACACCATGTTCGGCAAGGCACTGGTCCACGACATGATCAGCAGGAGCTCCGAGACGGCGCACGACCGCCGCGCGATGCTGCGCGGGGCGGGCCTGCTGGGCCTGGGCGCCCTGGGCGCGGGCGTCGCCTCCACCGCGCTCGCCGGAGCGGCGAACGCCGCTGACGGCCCCAGCGACGCGACCGTCCTGAACTTCGCCCTCAACCTCGAGTACCTCGAGGCGGAGTACTACTCCTACGCCGCGTTCGGCCACGGCCTCACGCAGTCGATGGCGGACGGCACCGGCACCATGGGCGGCGTCACCGGCGGCCGCAAGGTGCTCTTCAAGAGCCGCGCCGTGCGCCAGTACGCCGAGGAGATCGCCAAGGACGAGCTCGCCCACGTCGCCTTCCTGCGCTCCGCGCTCGGCAGCGCCAAGGTCTCGCGCCCCCAGATCAACCTGCGCGAGTCGTTCTCCGCCGCGGCGGTGGCCGCCGGCGTCATCAAGCAGGGCGAGACCTTCGACCCGTTCGCGA
>JAKONK010000066.1 GCA_022701985.1 Actinomycetales bacterium | reverse complement strand
AAGTACGACGAGCTGGTCACCCGCGCCCGCCAGACGTCGTTCATCGTCCCCGGCCTGGAGCTGGTCATCAGCGACCTGCGCGACGACGAGCCGCGCACGGAGAGCTTCCGCCACGACGGCGGCATCTCGGAGTTCTGCGACTTCCTGGCCACCGACGAGCCGGTCACCGAGGTGCTGCGCCTGCAGGGCCACGAGGTGTTCACCGAGACCGTGCCGCTGCTCGACGAGTCCGGCCACATGACCTCCACGGAGGTCGAGCGCGACCTCGAGGTCGACGTCGCCCTGCGCTGGGGCACGGGCTACGACACCGAGCTCCGCTCGTTCGTCAACGTCATCGCGACGCCCAAGGGCGGCACCCACGTCGGTGGCTTCGAGAGCGCGCTGACCCGCACCTTCAACGACGCCCTGCGCGCCGCCAAGACGCTCAAGACGGCCGAGCCCGACGTGGTGAAGGACGACGTGCTCGAGGGCCTGACGGCCGTCGTGACCGTCCGGCTGGCCGAGCCGCAGTTCGAGGGCCAGACCAAGGAGGTCCTCGGCACCTCGGCCGTCCGCGGCATCGTCGCCAAGGTGGTGGAGAAGGAGGTCGCGGCCCTCTTCACCAGCCCCGCGAAGTCCACCAAGCTCCAGACGGCCACCCTCCTGGACAAGGTCGTCGCCGAGTCGCGGGCCCGCATCACCGCGCGCCAGCACAAGGAGACCCAGCGCCGCAAGACGGCGCTGGAGACCTCCTCGCTCCCGGCCAAGCTGGCCGACTGCCGCAGCAACGACGTCGAGCGCTCGGAGCTGTTCATCGTCGAGGGCGACAGCGCCCTCGGCACCGCCAAGCTCGCGCGGTCCAGCGAGTTCCAGGCCCTGCTGCCGATCCGGGGCAAGATCCTCAACGTCCAGAAGGCCTCGATCGCCGACATGCTCCGCAACGCGGAGTGCGCGGCGATCATCCAGGTGGTGGGCGCGGGCTCGGGCCGCAGCTTCGACCTGGAGGCGGCCCGCTACGGCAAGGTCATCTTCATGGCCGACGCCGACGTCGACGGCGCCCACATCCGCACGCTGCTGCTGACGCTGTTCTTCCGCTACATGCGGCCCATGGTCGAGGCCGGCCGCGTGTACTCGGCGGTGCCGCCGCTGCACCGCGTCGAGGTGGTCGGGAACGGCAAGGCGAAGAACGAGCTCGTGTACACCTACTCCGAGGCCGAGCTGGCCAGCACCCTGGCGCGGCTGAAGGCCTCCGGGCGCCGCTGGAAGCCCGACATCCAGCGGTACAAGGGCCTGGGCGAGATGGACGCCGACCAGCTGGCCGGCACGACGATGGACCCGCGCCACCGGACGCTGCGGCGCGTGGGCATCGCCGACGCCGCCGCCGCCGAGCGCGTCTTCGAGCTGCTGATGGGCAACGACGTCGCCCCCCGCAAGGACTTCATCGTCGAGGGCGCCAGCGGCCTGGACTCCGACCGCATCGACGCCTGAGCCGCGCCGGATCGGGGACCCCGGTCTGGCGCGCGCGGACGGGCGGGGCCACTCTGTGCCCCGTGGCGACGCCGACACCCGTGACCGCCTCGGGCGGAACCGACCAGCCGGAGCTGAAGCGTGCCATCGGCACCAAGCTCCTGCTGCTCTTCATCATCGGCGACGTGCTCGGCACGGGCATCTACGCCCTCACCGGGCAGGTCGCCGGCCGCGTGGGCGGGGCGGTGTGGATCCCGTTCCTCGTCGCCTTCGCGGTCGCGATGGTCACGGCCGCGAGCTACCTGGAGCTGGTCACCAAGTACCCGCGGGCGGCCGGGGCGGCGCTCTACACGCACAAGGCCTTCGGCATCCACCTGGTGACCTTCATGGTCGCCTTCACGGTCATGTGCTCGGGGATCACCTCGGCGTCGACCGCGTCGCGGGCGTTCTCGTCCAACGTCCTCACCGTCTTCGGCGTCGAGGCCCCCGCGCCGCTGGTGGTCACGCTCGTCGCCCTCCTCTTCATGGTGCTGGTGGCGCTCGTCAACCTCCGGGGCGTGGGCGAGAGCGTCAAGGCCAACGTCGTGCTGACGCTGATCGAGCTGTCCGGTCTTCTCATCGTCCTCGGTGTGGGCGCCTGGGCGATCCTCGGCGGCCAGGGAGACCTGTCCCGCGCGACCACCATCGACCTCGCCGACGGGCAGACGCCCTTCGCCGCGGTCACGGCCGCGACGGCGCTCGCGTTCTTCGCCCTCGTGGGCTTCGAGGACTCGGTGAACATGGCCGAGGAGACGCACGACCCCGTCCGCACCTTCCCGAAGGTGATGTTCACCGCGCTGGGCATTGCGATGGTGCTGTACCTGCTGGTGGGCGTGATCTCGGTGACCCTGGTCCCCCTGGACGAGCTGTCCGAAGGTGACCAGCCCCTCCTGCAGGTGGTCTCCGCCGGCGCCCCGGGCTTCCCGCTGGAGGTCTTCGCCCTGGTCACGGTCTTCGCCGTCGCCAACACCGCGCTCCTGAACATGCTCATGGCGTCGCGCCTCATCTACGGCATGTCCCGCGAGGGCGTGCTGCCGCGCTTCCTCGGGCGGGTGCTTCGCGGCCGGCGCACCCCGTGGACGGCGGTGCTGTTCAGCACGAGCCTGTCGCTGGTGCTCATCAGCGTCGTGTCCGCGGTGGCCGCCGCCGACCCGGAGTCCTCGGTGGTGGCCAACCTCGGTGGAACCACGTCCCTGCTCCTGCTGGCGGTCTTCGCCGTCGTCCACATCTGCGTGCTGGTGCTCCGGCGCGACGCGGTCGAGCACAAGCACTTCAGGGCGCCGACGTTCCTGCCGTGGCTGGGCGCTGCGGTCTGCCTGTACCTGGTGACCCCGCTGACCGACCGTGACCCCATCCAGTACGAGATCGCCGGGGCGCTGCTGGCGCTGGGCCTGGTGCTGTGGTTCTTCACGCACCTGCACCGCCGGCGCAGCACCGGTACCGGAGCCGGGACCGGCACCGGGACCGGCACCGGGCGGGGCTGACGCAGGCTCCGGTCCTCCCGCGGGGAGGGTGCACGACCGGTGGCCCGTGGCTACCGTCGGGCGGCGTGGCCCCCTCCGCCGTCCCCGTCCCGAGCACGCCCGGCCTCACCTGGAGGCCGCTGGGCGCTGACGACGTCGCGGCGTGGCACGACGCGGTCGTCGCCATCGAGGCCGTGGACGCCCCGGCCGAGCGCTACACCCCCGACGACCTGCGCGACGAGCTGCTCGGCGGCTCCTGGAAGGACCCCGAGCACCGCTCGCTGGCCGCGGTCGACGAGACCGGCCGGGTGGTGGCGTTCGGTCTGGTCGACGTCCGTCCCGGTGACGTCGGCACGATCCGCGCCCACCTGTGGGGAGGGGTCCATCCGGACCACCGGCGCCGCGGCACCGGGACGGCGCTGCTCGAGTGGCAGTGCGCGCGAGCGCGGCAGCTGGTCGCCGAGGCGCCGGGCAGCGCTCCCGGTGAGCTGGTGCTGCACGTCGACGAGCGGATGGCGGACCGGACCGCCCTCGCGCAGCACGCCGGGTTCGAGGTGCGCCGCTACCACCTCGTCATGCAACGGCGCCTGACCGGACCGGCCGCCAGCCCCCTGCCCGATGTCGACGTCCCGCCGGGGCTGCGGCTCGTGCCGTGGTCCGCCGAGCTCGACGACGCCGTGCGCCAGGCCCACAACGAGGCCTTCGCCGACCACCGCGGGAGCGAGCCGCGCACCAGCGAGGACTGGCAGCGCTGGGTCAGCGGGCACCGCGACGCGCGCATGGACTGGAGCTTCGTGGCCCTCGTCGACGGCGCAGAGGGCGCTGACGGCGCAGCGCCGGAGGTCGCGGGGTACACCGTGGCCTTCGCCTTCCAGCAGGACTGGACCGACGGGGTCGAGGAGGGCTGGACGGGCCTGCTCGGGACCCGGCGCGCCCACCGCCGGCGCGGTGTCGGCAGGGCCCTGCTGGCAGCGAGCCTGCGGGCCTTCGCCGACGCCGGGATGGACGCCGCCGGCCTCGACGTCGACCGGGAGAACCCCAGCGGAGCCCTCGGCCTCTACGAGCGCCTCGGCTACGCGCCCCGCCAGGTCGAGGTCGTCTACGGGCTCTCGGTACCCCGCTGACCGTCGAGCTGACCGCCGGTCACCGCGTCCGGCAGCCCGTCCGGCACGTCACCGCGCTGGCCGTCGACCGCGACGACGGCGCCCGCGACGGGGACGCCCGAGCCGTCGCGGCGCCCCGAGGGGGCGGGCAGCTCGACCGGGGCGCCCGTGGCGCTGGTCGCGCGCGCGGGCCCGAGGCCCACCCAGGCCAGGGCCAGCTCGCCCTCGTCCTTGAGGAACCGGTGGCACCGCACCCCGCCGGTGCCCCGACCCTTGGGCGGGTACTCGTCGAAGGGCGCGACCTTGACGCTGACCCCCGGCGACCCGGGGAGGGCCCCAGCGGCGCCAGCGACCGTGACGACCACGACCTGGTCGGCGGCGTCGGAGGGCACCGCCGCGAACGACAGCACCCGCGCCCCGGCGCTCACGCGCACCCCGGCCATGCCGCGGGCCGCACGGCCCTGCGGGCGCACCAGGGAGGCGCTGAACCGCAGCAGCTGCGCGTCGCTGGTGGTGAGCACCAGCTCCTCGTCACCGCGCGCCAGCCACGCCGCGCCGACCACCGCGTCGCTGGGGTCCAGGCCGATGACCTCCCAGGAGTCCTTCGCGCCGACCGGCTCCGCGGCGACGCGCTTGACCACGCCCTGCGCCGTCGCCAGCGCCAGTCCGGCGCCCTCGCCGTCACCCGGCTGCGGGGTCAGCGGCACCAGGGCCACGACCTCCTCACCCGTCTCGGGGGTGACGAACTCCCGCAGCGGAGCACCGCCCGACAGGCTCGGCGCCCCCGCCGTCGGCGGCAGCGACGGCGTGTCGACCACCCCGACCCGCACGACGCGGCCACGGGAGGTCAGCGCGCCGACGTCACCGCGCGCGGTGCTCCGGACGGCGCTGCGCAGCACGTCGTGAGCCGTCCGGGGACCGCCCGACGGCAGCTCGGCGCTCCCGGTGCGGGCCAGCAGCCCCGTGGCGCTCAGCAGCACCCAGCACGGGTCGTCGGCCACCTGCAGCGGCACCGCGGCCGTCGCCGGGGCGGCACCCGCCTCCAGCAGCACCGTGCGCCGCGGCGTCCCGTGCACCCGCGCCACCTGGGCCAGCTCGTCGGAGACCGCCTCGCGCTGCAGCTGCACGTCACCCAGCAGCGCCTCCAGCTCAGCGATGGCCGCCAGCAGCTCGGCCTGCTCGGTCTCGAGCTCCAGCCGCGAGAACCGGGTCAGCCGCCGCAGGCGCAGCTCCAGGATGTGCTCGGCCTGCACGTCGGACAGGTCGAAGACCTCCACCAGGCGGCTGCGCGCCGCGGCGCCGTCGTCGGAGGTGCGGATCACCTGGATCACCTCGTCGATGTCCAGGACGGCGATGAGCAGGCCCTCCACCAGGTGCAGGCGCTCGCGGCGCTTGGCCAGGCGGTGGGCGCTGCGCCGCCGGACCACCTCGAGCCGGTGCCCGATGAAGACCTGCAGCAGCTCGCGCAGGCCCAGCGTGCGGGGCTGCCCCTCGACCAGGCACACGTTGTTGATGCCGAAGGAGTCCTCCAGGGGCGTCAGCTTGTACAGCTGCGCCAGCACCGCCTCCGGCGTGAACCCGGTCTTCACCTCGACCACCAGGCGCAGGCCGTGCTCGCGGTCGGTGAAGTCGTCGATGGCGGCGATGCCGAGCAGCTTCTTGGCGCTGACGGCGTCCTTGACCTTCTCGATCACCTTCTCCGGGCCCACCGTGTACGGGAGCTCGGTGAAGACGATGCCCTTGCGGCGCGCGGTGATGTCCTCGATGCGGGCCGTGGCCCGGGTGCGGAAGGTGCCCCGGCCCGTGGCGTAGGCGTCCCGGATGCCCTCGAGCCCCACGATCCGGCCGCCCGAGGGCAGGTCGGGGCCGGGGACGAAGCGCATCAGGTCCTCGAGGGTCGCCTCGGGGCGCGAGATGAGGTGGCGGGCGGCGGCCACGACCTCGCCCAGGTTGTGCGGGGGCATGTTGGTGGCCATGCCGACGGCGATGCCCGAGGCCCCGTTGACCAGGAGGTTCGGGATGGCCGAGGGCAGCACCGAGGGCTGGGTGGCGGCGTTGTCGTACGTGGGGACGAAGTCGACGACGTCCTCGTCCAGCCCGTCGACCATGGCCGTCGCCGACAGCGCCATCCGCGCCTCCGTGTACCGCGAAGCCGCGGGTCCGTCGTCGAGGGACCCGAAGTTCCCGTGGCCGTCGACCAGGGGCAGTCGCAGGGAGAAGTCCTGCGCCATGCGGACCAGCGCGTCGTAGATGGCGGTGTCGCCGTGGGGGTGCAGGCGGCCCATCACGTCACCGACGACGCGGGCGCTCTTGACGTGGCCGCGGTCTGGGCGCAGGCCCATCTCGCCCATCTGGAACAGGATCCGGCGCTGGACCGGCTTCAGGCCGTCGCGGGCGTCGGGCAGGGCGCGGGAGTAGATGACCGAGTAGGCGTACTCCAGGAACGACGACCGCATCTCCTCGTCGACGTCGACGTCCAGGATGCGCTCGGTGGGGGGCGGTCCCTGGTCGGCGGGTCGTGAGGTGCTGCGGCGGGCCATGCACCCATCTTGTCGCGAGCCCCCGACAGCGGGGGTGTGGTCCGCGGAGCCGGTCCGCTGACCGCCCCCGCGGGCTCTGTCCACAGGCACCGGTCGGCTGCTGACGCCGGGGGCCGCCCGCTGCCACAGTGGCCGGGTGAGCGACGTCCGACCTGCCGCACCCGGCTGCCCGCGCTGCGCCGCGGCCCTGGTGGCGGGCGCACCGCGCTGCCCCGCCTGCGGTCTGCGCCTGGTCGGGGAGGATGCCGCGGCCCTGTGGATGCTCGACCAGGAGCTGGCCGTGATGCAGCGCCGCCGCGCCGAGCTCCTGGCGTCTCTGTCCGCGGGCGCACCGGCTCCCCGTGCCGGTGCCGGTGTCGGTGCCGGTGCCCCGCCCGAGGCCGCCCCCCAGGTGGTGGCCCGCACCGCGTGGACGGCCCCCGAGACAGGTCCCGCCACGTCTCCTGCCGCTGCAGCCGCTCCGGTCGCGGTCCCTGCTGGTGGACACGCCCCCTTCGCCCCCACCGCGCGCCCGCGCGCGCCCCAGACCGCCGGAGCGTCTGCGACCCCCGGCGAGCCCGCGCCGCCCGGGCCGCTCCGACGGCTCGGCGCCCAGGTGCTGCTGCTGGTCACCGGTGTGGTCCTGGTCGTGGTCGGTGCGGTGGTCTTCGGCGGCGGCGCCTGGTCCGCCATCGGCGTCCTCGGGCAGGCCACCGTCCTGCTCGGCGTCTGCGCGGGGGCAGCAGCCGGCTCGCGCGCCTCGGCGAGGCGCCGTCTGACCGCCAGCGCAGAGGCGCTGGCGGTGCTCGCGGTGGTGGTCCTCGTCGTGCTGCTCAGCGCCGCGCGTGCCCTCGACGTGCTGGGTCTGGGGTCCGTCGACGGTGACGCGTACCGGTTCGGAGCGCTGCTCGTGGTCGTGGGCGCCTCCGCGGCCGGTGACCGGTGGCTGCGAGCGGGAGACCGCCCGCTGTCACCGGCGTGGGCGGCGGTGCTGGCGACGGCAGCCGTGCCGTCCCTGCTGACCGCAGCCGTCGGCGGGGAGCTGCTGACGTGGGCCGCGGCGTCGCTGGCGCTGGCGGTCATGTCGGTGCCGGCCAGCCGGGCGCTGGACCGCCGGTCCGCGGGACTGGGCGCGGCGGGGCTCGTGGTCGGCGCAGCGCACCTGGTGGGCGGTGTCCTCGCCCTGCTCGTGGTCGACGTCGACGCCGGTCCCGGCTCCTGGGAGCCCTTCGGCGCCGCAGCGGAGTTCGCGCTGCTGGCGGGTGCGGCCTCGTGGCTGGCGGTCCGCTGCCGTCCCGCGTCGTCCGCGCCGTCGTCCGCACCGTCGTCCGGGGCACCAGCCGGACTGCTGGCGGGGCGTCCCGGGGTCCAGCGCACGGCGGTCGTGACCGGCTACGCCGGCGTGGTGGGCGCCGTGGTCTCGCTGGCCGCGGCCGGGGGACCGTTCGCGATGCTCCTGCTGGCGCTCGGCGTCTCCACCGCCGTCGCCGTCCTGCTCGCGGCGCGCCCGCGGCTGCTGCCCTGGCCCGTGGTGGTCGCGGCGCTCGCCCTGGCGGGCGGGGCCCTGCTGTCCGAACCCGTGGTCGGCACCACCGAGGGCACCTGGTGGCGCCCCGCCGCCTGGTACGCGCTGGCGGTGGCCTCGGCGCTCGCGGGCCTGCGCCGCCCCGCACCGGGGCGCGCACCCGTCGGCTGGGGGCAGCTGCACCTGCGCGACGCGGCAGGTCGTCCGCTGGAGGCCTCGCGCAGCCTCTGGGCCGCAGCTGCCAGCCTCGCGGTGCTCGGGGGCTCCGTGCTGGCGCCCCCTCCCACCAGTGCCGTCGCACCCGTGCTCGTCGCCCTGGTGGCGACCGCGGCCCTGGTGGCGGCCTCAGCGGTGGTGCGCCGCTCGACCGAGGCGGTGCTGGTGGCCGGTTGGGGGCTGGCGGTGCTGGTCGGTGCCGCCTCGGCCGCCGACGGTCCCGTGCCGGTCGCGGTGGTGCTCGGAGCCGCCGGGCTGGCCGCGCTGCTGCGCGCGGGCGACCCGAGCCGCACCGGCTGGGTGGTCCCGGGCGTCGCGCTGCTGGCCCTCGCGTGGTGGAGCGAGACCGGTGACCTGGCGCCCGCGGGCGCGGGCGTCGAGTGGTGGTCGCTGCCGCCGGCGCTGCTCGCGCTGGCCGTCGGCGTCCTGGCCTGGCAGCGCCACCCGGGTCTCGGGTCGTGGGTGGTGCTGGGGCCGGGGCTCGCGGCGGGCCTCCTGCCCTCCGCCCTCCAGGGCGCTGCCGAGGGGGTGCTGGTGACCGGGGGCTGGCGCGTCGCCGCGGTCGCCGTCGTGGCCGCCGGGGTGTGCGCTGCGGGTGTGCGGTGGGGCTGGCAGGCGCCGGTGGTGCTCGGCGCGGGCGCGGCGCTCGTCGTGGCCGTCGGCCAGCTCGGCCCCTACGCCCTGCGGCTGCCCGCGTCGGTGGGCCTGTTCCTCGCCGGAGCGGTGGTCATCGTGCTGGCCGTGAGGATCGAGCAGGCCCGCCGAGACGCGGGCCGCGCCGTGGGCTGGGTCCGAGCCCTGCGCTGAGGCTCGGACACGGCGGCCCGCTCTGCAGGCGCGGCTCAGGCGTCCTCGGCCCCGAGCGCCGTCCACGGGCGCCCGAAGGTGCCGTCGTGCACCACGTCACCCACGGGCCGCCGCCGGCGGGCCGGGGGCTGGTCGGGCGCCGCGCGGCCGAGCGCGACCGCGGCGACCACGCGGTGCTCCGCGGGCACGCCGAAGGCCTCGCGCACGGTGTCCCACCGGTGGCCCGGCACGCCGACGAGGCAGCCCGCCAGGCCCGCGTCGACGGCGGCCAGCCAGAGCAGCAGCCCCGCCATCCCGGTGTCGACGTCCCACCACGGCACGGGCCAGGTCGCCGGGTCCTCGGGGGAGCTGCCGAGGTCGGCGCGCGCCCGGACCTTGTCGGGGCGGGCGTAGCGCTCCGCGTAGGCGCCGGGGTCCGCCAGGCACAGCACCACCACCGGGGCCGTCATCATCCCCGCCAGCCAGCGGTCGGGGGAGGCGACGTCGTCGCTGGCGGCGCTCCAGAACCTCCCGACGTCGTCGGGCCGGTGCAGGACCAGCAGCGCCCGGCCCGCGCTGCCGCCCGCGCTCGGGTGCCGGGCCGCGAGGTCCACCAGGCGGTCGAGCACCCGCGGCGCGACGGGGGAGGGGTCGAACCTCCGGACGGCCCGGCGGCGGCGGACGGCCTCGTGCAGCTCCACGGCACCGACCGTGCCACGGCGTCGCGCACCGCCGCGCAGGGGGACCGGCGGGTTCGCCCCGGGACCGCGCCGCAGCCCGGCGGGCGGACTACCCTCGGAGCGTGTCACCCACCCACCCGGTGTGGACCCGAGCGTGGGAGGCGGACGTCGTCCTGCGGGACGGCGGAGCGGCGCACATCCGGCCGATCCGCCCCGAGGACGCCGACGCGCTGCAGGCCTTCCACGTCGCGCAGTCGCCCCGCTCCACCTACCTGCGGTTCTTCGCCGCCATGCCCCGGCTGTCGTCCCGCGACCTCACCCGCTTCACGACCGTCGACCACTCCGACCGGGTGGCGCTGGTGGTGCTCGTCGGCGACGCCATCATCGGCGTCGGCCGCTACGACCGGGTCGGCTCCTCCGAGGCCGAGGTGGCCTTCAACGTCTCCGACGCCCACCAGGGCCGCGGCGTGGGCTCGGTGCTGCTCGAGCACCTGGTGGTGGCCGCGCGCGAGCAGGGGCTGACCCGCTTCGTGGCCGAGGTGCTCCCCGAGAACCGGCGGATGCTCGACGTCTTCACCGAGGCGGGCTTCGCCACCACGCGGGAGGTCGAGGACGGCGTCGTCATGCTCACCGTCGACATCGCCCCCACCGACCGCTCGATGGAGGTGATGGCGGCCAGGGAGCACCGGGCCGAGGCCGAGAGCCTGCGGCGGCTGCTCCACCCCCGCTCGGTCGTCGTGGTCGGTGCCGGGCGCCGGCCCGGGTCCGTCGGCGGGCGGCTGCTCCAGGACCTGGTCGACGGCGGCTTCACCGGCGCCGTCCACGTGGTCCACCCCGAGGCCGACGTGGTGCGCGGCGTGCCCGCCGTCCGCTCCACCGCGGACGTGCCCGGCCCCGTCGACCTCGCGGTGCTGGCCGTGCCCGCCGAGGCGGTGGCGCAGGTGGTGGCCGACTGCGCGCGCCTCGACGTGAAGGGCCTCGTGGTGGTCTCCAGCGGCTTCGCCGAGACCGGCGAGGAGGGCCTGGCCCGCCAGCGCGAGCTGCTCCGGCTGGCGCGCCTGCACGGCATGCGGCTGGTGGGCCCCACGTCCTTCGGCGTCATCAACACCGACCCGGCCGTGCGGCTCAACGCCTCCCTGGCCCCGGTGGTCCCACCGCCGGGCGGGCTGGGGCTGTTCAGCCAGTCCGGGGCGCTGGGCGTCGCCGTGCTCGACGCCGCCCACCGCCGCCACCTGGGTGTCTCCTCCTTCGTCTCCGCCGGCAACCGCGCCGACGTCTCCGGCAACGACTGCATGCAGTACTGGCAGGACGACCCCGCCACCACCGTCGTCGGGCTGTACCTCGAGAGCGTCGGGAACCCCCGCAAGTTCTCCCGCGTGGCCCGCGGCCTGGCGCGCTCCAAGCCCGTCGTGGTCGTGAAGTCGGGGGTCAGCTCCTTCACCGTGCCGCCCGGGCACGCCGTCCGCGAGACCCGCGCCCCGCGCGACGCCCTCGACGCGATGCTGCGCCAGGCCGGTGTCATCCGCGTCGACAACGTGCACCAGCTCTTCGACGTCGCGCAGCTGCTCCAGACCCAGCCGCTGCCGGCGGGGGAGCGGGTCGGCGTGGTCGCCAACTCCCCGGCCCTGGCGGCGCTGGCCGCCGAGGCCGCCGTCTCCTGGGGCCTGGACGTGGCCGACCCCGTGACCGTGGCCCCCGAGGCCGACGCGGCGCAGGTCCGCGACGCCCTGGAGCGGGTCTTCGCCGACCCCGACGTCGACGTCGTCGTCGCCTCCCTGATCCCCCCGGTCGCCGAGGTCGACCGCGAGGTGGTGCAGGCGCTGCAGGAGGTCGCCGCCGCGGCGGGCAAGCCGTGCGCGGCGTGCCTGGTGGCGCTGGTGGGCGGCTCGGAGCAGGCCCTCAGCCTGTCCGCCGACCCGGCTGCGGGCGGGGGGCCCGCCGTGGGCGCCCTCCCGGTCTACCCCACCCCCGAGGACGCCGTCCGCTCGCTGGCCGCCGTGGTCCGCTACGCCTCCTGGCGCCGTCGCGACCACGGAGCCCGGGTCGCGCCCGCCGGCACCGACGCCCGCGCGGCCCGCGCACTGGTCGAGCAGCTCCTGGCGGGGCGCGGTCCCGACGACGCCCCCGTGCGCCTGGAGCCGGAGCAGGTCGCCGCTCTCCTGGCCTGCTACGGCGTGCAGCTGTGGCCGTCGGTGGAGGTGCGCACCCCCGACGAGGCCGTGCGCGCCGCGGACCGCCTCGGCTGGCCCGTGGCGGTCAAGGCCACCCAGCGCCACCTCCGCCACCCCGGTCTCGGGGGCGTGCGCCTCGAGATCGCCAGCGAGCGCGAGCTGCGGGCGCACGTCGAGGCCATGCTCGCCGGACCCGCGGGAGGGGGCGGCGACGGCGCGGACGGCACCGGCCGCCAGCCGGCGCTGCTGGTGCAGGCGATGGCCGGGAGCGGCATCGGGGTTCTCGTGAGGACCCTGGAGGACCCGCTGTTCGGCCCGCTGGTCTCCTTCGGCCTCGCCGGCGACACCACCGTGCTGCTCGGCGACGTCTCCCACCGGATCCCGCCGCTCACCGACGTCGACGTCTCCGACCTGGTCCGCACCCTGCGGGCCTCGCCCCGGCTGTTCGGCTACATGGGCACCCCGGCCGTCGACGTCGCCTCCCTGGAGGACCTGCTGGCGCGCGTCTCGGTCATGGCCGACGACCTGCCCGAGGTCTTCTCCAGCGAGCTCTCCCCGGTGCAGGTCGGCGAGCGGGGTCTGGCGGTGCTCGGCGCCGCCGTCGAGCTGGCCGTCCCCGTGGGCCGCTCGGACGCCGGCCGTCGGGTGCTCCCCGCCTGACCCGGCGGCCCGGGTGGGAGGATGGCCGTCGTGTGGGGTGGTGACGGCGCAGGCAGGCGGCGGTCGGACGAGGCGCACGGCGGCCTCCCGGGAGCGCCGCGCGCCGCTGGGCCCGCGGGCTGGCGCAGCGGCAGCGACCCCGACGGCGAGCAGCTGCCCGCCGAGCTGGTCGCCGAGCTGGAGCAGACGGGGTACTACCCGCAGCTGCTGGCCGACGTCGTGCTGCAGTCGCTCGCCGGGGAGCCCCTGCTCGACGCCCTGGTCCACCTCGAGACCACCTTCGACGCCGACGCGGTGCGCCGGCACGTCACGGTGCTGGCCCTCACGCAGACCCGCCTCGTGACCGCCCACGTCGACGACCACGACCCGGCCGAGGCCGGCGCGGCCCCGGTGGCCGTCGCCTCGGCGGAGTCGGTGCCCCTGAGCGACGTGCGCTCGGTGGTCGTGGGCCACCGCGTCACCGCGCCGGAGCGGCACCGCCCGGGCGCCGCTCCGCAGGAGCTCACCCTGACCGTCGCGTGGGGCACCCTGAACCGGGTCGACGTCGAGCCCGCCACCTGCGGAGACCCCGAGTGCGAGGCCGACCACGGGTACACCGGCACGGTGACGGCCGATGACGTGTCGCTGCGCATCAGCGCCGACGCCGAGGGCGAGGCGGCGGTGCTGGCGGCCCGGCGCTTCGCGCGCAGCCTCACCCGCGGCACCCGCGTCCCGCGCCCGTGACCGCGGCGCCTCCCGCCGGCGGGGGGCTGGCCGACGTCATGCCCGCCGTCGCCGACCTGCTGGGGGCCCCCGTCCGCCCCGAGCCCTCGCCGCTGACCGCGGCGCTCGCCGAGGCCCACGACGGCGTCCAGCAGGTGTGCGTGCTGCTCGTCGACGGCCTCGGCGCCCGGCTGCTCGCGGCGCGCGGCGGCCACGCCCCCCGGATGCGGTCCATGGCCGCCGGCCGGGTCCCCGGCGCCGCCGTGCTGGCCTCCGGGTACCCCTCGACCACGGCCACCTCCACCGCGTCGCTCGGCACGGGCCTGCACCCCGGCCAGCACGGGCTGCTCGGCTACCAGGTGCGCGACCCCGACACCGGCACGCTCTTCAACGAGCTCTCCTGGGAGCCCGCCCCCGGCGCCGCCCCCGGGTCCCGTGCCCCGGACCCGCGGCGCTGGCAGCCCCACCCGACCGTCGCCGAGCACCTCGCCGCCGCCGGGGTCGCGGTGACGCGCACCGGTCCCGGCTTCTTCGACGGCTCCGGGCTGACCGAGGCGACCTCCCGCGGGGGGCGGTTCCGCGCGACCTCCTCGCTCGACGCCCGGGTCGAGGCGGGCCTGGGCGCCCTGCGCGCCGCGGCGCGCGACCGCTCCCGGGCCTTCGTCAGCGTCTACTGGGGCGACCTCGACAAGACGGGCCACACCCACGGGTGGGAGTCGGCCCCGTGGGGGGCCGAGCTCGAGCGGGTCGACGCCGCCGTGGCCGACCTCGCCGCCGGCCTGCCCCCGCGGGCCCTGCTGCTGGTCACCGGTGACCACGGCATGGTCGACGTCCCCGACGGGGCCCGCTGGGACGTCGCCCACGAGCCCGACCTCGCCGCCGGCGTCGAGGTGGTGGCCGGCGAGCCCCGCGCACCCCACCTGCACTGCGCGCCGGGGGCCGCCGCCGACGTCCTGGCCGCCTGGCGCGAGCGCCTCGGCCACGTCCTGGAGGTCGTCACGCGCGAGCAGGCCGTCGAGGAGGGGTGGTTCGGTCCCGCCGGCGTCGACCCCCGGGTGCTGCCCCGCGCCGGTGACCTGGTCACCGCCGCCACGGCCGCCGTCTCGGTGCACGACTCGCGCGTCCAGCGCCCCGAGCTGGCGGGCCTGGTGGGCATGCACGGCGGGCGGACCCCCGAGGAGGTCCTGGTGCCGCTGCTGGTCGCGGCGGGCCGCGCCCTGGGGTCCTGAACCCCCGCGGGGCCCCTCGCGAGAGGATGGCGCCGTGGCCGAGCTCGTCTTCTTCTCCGGGACCATGGACAGCGGGAAGTCGACCCTCGCGCTCCAGGTCGACCACAACCACCGCGCCCGCGGGCGCCGGGGCCTGCTGTTCACCCGCGACGACCGCGCCGGCGTCGACGTCATCTCCAGCCGCCTCGGCCTGGAGCGCCCCGCCCACGAGGTCACCGAGAGCACCGACTTCGAGCGCGTGGTCGCGGTGGCCGCCCGCGACGGCGGCCCGATCGACTACCTCGTCTGCGACGAGGCGCAGTTCTACGCCCCGGCGCAGGTCGAGCAGCTCGCCCGCGTCGTCGACGAGCAGGGCGTCGACGTCTACGCCTTCGGCATCACCTCGGACTTCATGACCCGCCTGTTCCCCGGCTCCGCGCGGCTGGTCGAGCTCGCCGACCGGGTCCAGGTGCTGCAGGTCGAGGCCCTGTGCTGGTGCGGGGCCCGCGCGACCCACAACGCGCGCACCGTCGACGGGACGATGGTCGTCGAGGGCGCCCAGGTGGTCGTCGGCGACGTGGCTGCCGACGCCGGCGAGGTCGGCTACGAGGTGCTCTGCCGGCGCCACCACATGCGCCGGGAGACCGCCACCGCGCACCGCGCCGTCATCGACCTGGCCCGGGAGTCCGCCGCGCGCTGAGGCGGGGCGGGCCACCGGGCGCGCCCGGCCCGCAGGGGCGCGGCGGCGGGGTCAGTCGCGGCGGGGCGCCCCGAAGACGATCTCGTCCCAGCTGGGCACGCTGCGGCGGCGCTTGGCGGGCTGCTCGGACGGGTCGTCGCCGTCGTGCTCGGCCGCGTCCGCGGCCGGGGCCGCCTCGGACCGGTCGGCCCCGGCCGACGGCTGCTCGGCCTCCTCCGCTGCGCGGCGCTCGCGGCGGCTCAGCGGAGCCGGCGCCTCCTCGCGGGACGTGTCCTCGGAGGCGGCGCGGTCGGCGGGGCGGTCGGCGGGGCGGTCGGCGGGCGGCGGGGCGGCGCTGAGGGTGCGCACGGGGGCCGCCGGAGGGGTGGCCGCGGACCGGGGGGTCGTCGCGACCGGCTCGGTGGGCGGCGGCGCCGGGACCAGGCCGAGCGAGGCGCGGCCCAGGGAGGGCGCCGGCTGCTCGTCGGGAGCCGGTGCGTCGGCGCGGTCCTCTGCGTCCTGGTCGTCGTCGGACGCGCCGCCGAGGGACAGGCCCCGGGGCGGGGTGACCATGCGCAGGCGCGCGCGGGCCCGGTCGACCTCCTCCTGCAGCTCCTCGGAGCCGGCGTGGGAGCCCGGCGGGAGGTCGAGGAGGGCGTTGAGCAGGTCGTCGTCCTCCTCGTCGTCGTCCCACGGGTTGCCGTCGGGGTCGAGGTCGAGGGGCACCCGGCGCCCGCGGCGGTCGCGCAGCGCGTCGAGGAGCTCCAGGGTGCGCGAGGCCAGGTCGTCGGCGGCGTCCTCGGGTGCGCCCTCCGGCTCCGCCTCCGGTCCGGTCTCCGCCTCGGGGGTGGTGGGGGCCGGGGGGTCGGTCAGCGCCACGCGGGCGGGGTCACCGGCGTGCGCGTCCGGCAGCAGCTCCGGCGAGGACAGCGGGTCCGGCGCAGGGACGCCGAGGTGGCGGTCGGCCGGACGGCGGGCGGGCTCGTCGGGCGGGGCGGTCGGGTCGTCGGTCGGGTCGTCGGTGGGCACCGCGAGGGCGGGCAGCCCGTCGGCCCCGCCGTCGTCGGTCTCGACGTCGTAGACGCGCACCGCGGCGAGGCGGCGGCCGGTGGGGTCGTCGGAGGGGGCCGTGAGCCAGCGGGCCTCGTCGTCCAGGGGGTCCAGCACGCGCGAGGACGGCGCGAACGACCACTGGGCGGACCTGTCGCGGCCGGCGGCGCGGAAGGCCACCTGGACCGCCCAGCCGCCGTCGCGGCGCCAGGCGTCCCACGCGGCCGTGGCCGGGTCGGCTCCGCGGGCCAGCAGGCGGCTGCGGACGGCGTCCTCGAGGGTCAGGCGGCCGGGGCCCCCGCGGACCACCGCGAGCCGCGCGAGGCTGGCGATGTGCGCCCGCTCGGCGAGCACCGGACCCTCGTAGCGGCGGACCTGCTCGATCGGGACCCCGGCGTCGGCGGCGACGTCGGAGGCCGTCTCGCCGGCGCGGATGCGGGCCTGGATGTCGCGGGGGCGCAGCGGCTCGCTGACCGCCGGCAGGGGAGCGGATGCGGGCCCGGCGCTGCGCACGGCGGCCCGCAGACGGCCGTCGACGGGCAGCCGGAGGGTGCTCCCGTCAGGCGCGCGGAGCAGCAGCACCGACGGGTCGGAGGGGTCGGCCCCCACCAGCGACACCTCGACGGCGCCGGCGGACCCGCCGGCCCCGGCGGCGGCACCCCCGCGGGCGTCCTCCAGCCCCTCGCGCACACGGCCTCCTCGTCTCTGCGCCGCTCGCCCCCGGCGCTCGGCGGTGCCGCAGCACCCGCCGCGAACCCGAGCAGCCAGGGTGCCACCCGCGCTCCCCGCCCGTCGAGGCGCCGCGTCGGACGCGCCGCGCCCCGCCGGGCGGCGGGGGGCAAGATGTCCGGGTGATCCCCGAGAGCG
Organism: Actinomycetales bacterium; assembly: GCA_022701985.1. Classification (GTDB taxonomy): domain Bacteria; phylum Actinomycetota; class Actinomycetes; order Actinomycetales; family Quadrisphaeraceae; genus Quadrisphaera. The sequence goes on along the minus strand of JAKONK010000066.1, from coordinate 16,298 downwards.
CCGCCCCCGCCGCGCCCGCACCCCTGCTCGCGCCCTACGACGCCCTGGTCCTCCTCTCCTTCGGGGGACCCGAGGGCCCGGACGACGTGGTCCCGTTCCTGGAGAACGTCACCCGCGGCCGCGGCATCCCGCGCGAGCGGCTGGTCGAGGTGGGCGAGCACTACTTCGCGTTCGGCGGGCGCAGCCCCATCAACGAGCAGAACCTCGAGCTGCTGGCGGCGCTGCGCGCCGAGCTGGCGGCCCGCGGAGCGGCCGACCTCCCGGTCTTCTGGGGCAACCGCAACTGGGACCCGTACCTGACCGACGCGCTGCGCGAGGCCCACGAGGCCGGCGCCCGCCGCGTGCTGGTGCTCACCACCAGCGCGTACGCCTCCTACTCGGGGTGCCGCCAGTACCGCGAGGACGTCGCCGCCTCGCTGATCGCCCTGGCCGGCGAGGGTCGGCGCCTGCTCGCCGACAAGGTCCGCCACTACTTCAACGCCCCCGGCTTCGTCGAGGCCAACACCGACGCCGTGCTGGCAGCCCTGGCCGAGCTCGACGACCACGTCCGCGACGGCGCCCACCTCGTCTTCACCACGCACTCCATCCCCGACGCGATGGCCGCCGCCGCCGGCCCCGACGGGCACGCCTACGAGCGCCAGCACGAGTCGGTCGTCGCGGAGGTCACCCGTCGCGTCGCCGAGGTCACGGGCGTGGCGCACCCCAGCGCCCTCGTGTACTGCTCCCGCTCGGGGCCGCCGACCCAGCCCTGGCTGGAGCCCGACGTCAACGACCACCTCACCGCGCTGCGCGAGCAGGGCGCGCCGTCGGCGGTGGTGGCCCCCGTCGGCTTCATCAGCGACCACATGGAGGTCAAGTACGACCTCGACACCGAGGCCGCCGAGACCGCCGAGCAGATCGGCCTGCCCTTCGCCCGGGCCGCGACGGCGGGCGTGCACACCGCCTTCGTCACCGCCCTGGTCGACCTGGTGCTGGAGCGCGCCGCCGCCGAGCGCGGCGAGGGGCCGCAGCGGGCCGCGGCGGGCTCCCTGGGGCCCTCCCACGACGTCTGCCCCGTCGGGTGCTGCGCGAACCTGCGCACCCCCGACCGCCCGGCGGCGTGCGGGCTCGACTGGGTGGACCCGCCCACCGGCGCCCCGGCCGCCGCGGCCCAGCCGTGAGCCCCGCCGCCGAGCCCGCCGCCGGGCTGACCGCGGAGGAGCTCGCGCGGCTGGGCGAGCTCGCCGAGCGCGCCGCCCGCGCCGCCGGTGACCTGGTGCTGCGCGGCCGGGCCGAGCACGGCGGGGTCACCGCCACCAAGTCGAGCCGCACCGACGTGGTGACCGCGATGGACACCGCCGCCGAGGAGCTGCTGCGCTCGCTGCTGCTGGCCGAGCGTCCCCGCGACGCGGTCCTGGGGGAGGAGGGCGGCGCCAGCGCCGGTGCGCCAGCGGGGGCGGGGGCCACCGGCCTGACGTGGGTGCTCGACCCGATCGACGGGACCGTCAACTACGTCTACGGCATCCCCGCGTACGCGGTGAGCGTCGCCGTGGTGGCAGGGCCCCCGGAGCCGCCGCTCTGGCAGCCGCTGGCAGGCTGCGTCCACAACCCGGTCACCGGTGAGACCTGGACGGCCGTGCTCGGCGGCGGGGCCCGGCTCGACGGCGCCCGGCTGACCGGCCCCGCCGCGCCGCCCCTGGCGGAGGCGCTGGTGGGCACCGGGTTCGGGTACACCGCCGAGCGGCGGGCCGAGCAGGCCGCCGTCGTCGCCGACCTGCTGCCCCGGGTGCGCGACGTGCGCCGCATCGGCTCAGCCGCCCTCGACCTGTGCGCCGTCGCCAGCGGACGCCTCGACGCCTTCTACGAGCGGGGCCTGAACCCCTGGGACGCCGCCGCGGGCTGGCTCGTCGCCGCGGAGGCGGGAGCCGCCCTCGTGGGGCTCGACGGGACGGCGGGCCCCGGGGCGAGCCGCGAGATGCTGGTGGCCGCGGCGCCTTCCCTGGCCGACGAGCTGGCTGCGGTGCTCGCCGCCAGCAGCCCGGTCGCCGGCCCGGTCGTCAGCCCGGTCGTGAGCCCCGCCGGCAGCCCCGGTGGAGGCCCCGCCGAGCACCGCTGGGGTCCGTAGGGCATCATCCACGCGCAGCCGGGCATGCCAGCACCGGCTGGGGCGTTGCACCAGCACCGCCCGCCCCACGGCCGGGCCGGGCCAGACCACCAGCCAGACCACCAGCCAGATCCGGAGCTGCCACGATGGCGACCGACTACGACGCACCGCGCAAGACCGACGACGAGCTGTCCGAGGACTCGATCGAGGAGCTGAAGGCCCGCCGCAACGAGCCCAGCACCGCCTCGGTCGACGAGGACGAGACCGAGGCTGCCGAGGGCTTCGAGCTGCCGGGCGCTGACCTGTCCGGCGAGGAGCTCTCGGTGCGCGTCCTGCCCCGGCAGGCCGACGAGTTCATGTGCTCCCAGTGCTTCCTGGTGCACCACCGCAGCCAGCTGGCCAGCGACTCCGGCGGGCAGCTCGTCTGCACGGAGTGCGCCGCCTGACACGAGGGCTCAGCGCCCTCCCGCGCCCCGCTCGGAGCCCAGCTCCGGGTGGGGCGTCGTGCTGTCCGGGGCCCGCAGCTGCGCGAGCCGGGGCTCGGCGGCCCGCTCCAGCGCGGCGGCCTCGTCGCGGGCGCTGCTGGCGGGCCGGTGGACGGGCACCGGGCCGCTGACGCCGTGCGCCGCCAGCACCGCCACCAGCTCCTCGGGGCGGCGGGTGGAGAAGACCCACGACGGCGTGGGGTCGGCGGGGTCGCCGAGCGCGACCGCGACGACGGGGTCGACCCAGCCGCGCACCGACAGGTGGCTCCGGCCGTCCAGGAAGGGGCCGCGCAGCCCCTGGGCCTCCTCCCCGCGGGCCGCGACGGCGCCGGTGAGGTGCTGCACGTCGATGGAGGCGCGCGCTACCCGCAGGACGCCGTCCTGGGACAGCGAGACCACCGCGCTGCTCCGGACCAGGAGCAGGACGACGACGGCCGCGAGCACTACACCGCCGACGGCCGCCCACGCCGGGCCGCCGACGTAGCCGGTCGCGGCGCCGAAGGCGCCGGCCAGGGGCACCAGCAGCCAGGTGGTCGGCGTCGGCCACAGCCGCTCGGAGAACACCCGCGGCGAGCCGCCGCCGGGAGCGCCGCTGGGACCGCTGTGAGGTGCTGCCTGGGCCACCCCGCCAGCCTCCCACGTCATCGCGCCGCCTACTCTCCTCGCGTGTCTGGTCGCGGAGCGCAAGCGGGAGCGGTGCCCCCGGCAGCTCCGCCCGGCCCCGCGGGCCCGGCCGGCGGCGCCGAGGAGCTCGAGGTGCCCCTGCTCCGCCTCGACCCTGACCTGCCGGAGCCGTCCTACGCCCACCCGGGTGACGCGGGCGCCGACCTGCGCGCCGCCACCGACGTGCTGCTCGCCCCCGGGGCGCGCGCCACGGTGCCCACCGGCGTGGCGGTCGCGGTCCCCGAGGGCTGGGCGGCGTTCGTGCACCCCCGCTCCGGCCTGGCGGCCCGTCACGGCGTGACCACCCTGAACGGTCCCGGCACGGTCGACGCGGGGTACCGCGGCGAGGTGCGCGTGACGCTGGTCAACACCGACCCCGAGCAGCCCTTCCAGGTGCGCCGGGGCGACCGCATCGCCCAGCTCGTGCTGCAGCGGGTCGCCCGCGCCCGCTTCGTCACCACCACCGCCCTGGACGCGACCGAGCGCGGCGCCGGGGGCCACGGCTCGACCGGCGGCTGGGACGCGCCCACCACCACGGAGGTCCCACGATGAGCCTGTTCCGCCGACGCCCGGCCGCCGAGACCGGCGCCGACGAGGTGACGGAGACCGCACCCGCCGAGGCCGAGCCGGCCACCGCGCCGGTGCCCGCCGGCCTGTCGCCGCGGCCCCAGGGGCCCTTCGACGTCAGCGAGGTCACCGACGAGGTGCACCGCGTCGACCTCGGCGCGCTGCGCGTGCCCGGGGTGCCCGGCATGGAGCTGCGCCTGGAGGTCGAGGACGGCTCGCGCCGGGTCATCGCCGTCACCGTGGCGCTGAACGGCTCGACGGCCCAGTTCCAGGCCTTCGCCGCGCCGCGGACCCAGGGCATCTGGGCCGAGGTGCGCGGGGAGATCGCCGCGTCGCTGGCCGGTGCCGGCGGAGCCACCCAGGAGGTGCCCGGGCCCTACGGCACCGAGCTCCTCGCCCGCGTGCCGGCCCAGGCGCCCGACGGTACCCAGGGCACCGCACCGGCGCGCTTCGTGGGCGTCGACGGGCCCCGGTGGTTCCTGCGGGCCGTCTTCTCGGGGCCGGCCGCGGTGGACGCGGAGGCCGCCGCCCCGCTCGAGGCGCTGCTGCGCTCGGTCGTGGTCGTCCGCGGCAGCGAGGCCATGGCGCCGCGAGACCTGCTGCCCCTCCAGCTGCCGCAGGGCCAGCCGCCGCTGCCGGCTCCTCCGCAGGCGGGCGCCCAGGCCGGCGCCCAGCCCGGCGAGCAGGCCTGAGGCGCGGCTCCCGGTCGGCTCCGTCCGGGGCCGCACGGGGGACCCGGGCACACGCCCTCGCTCGAGCGCCTACCCTCGAGCACATGAGTCCGCTGAGTGCCACTCGGAACCCCCTGCGACGCGCGCTGGCGCGGCTCTCGGCGGGCAACGAGCAGCTGCTGGCCGAGGACGCCCAGGAGCGCGCGGCCGCCATGGGCGGCACGCCCTGCGCCTCCCTGTCGGGCCGGCGCCGCGCCAGCGTCTCCGGGACGCTGCGCACGGTGACCCTGCGCCCGCGGGCGGGGGTGCCGGCACTGGTCGCCGAGCTCTTCGACGGCACCGGGACACTCACGGTGATCTGGCTGGGCCGCCGGGAGATCCCGGGCATCGTCCCCGGCGCGGCCGTGCGGGTGGAGGGCTTCGTCGGCTGCGACGACGGCACCAAGACGCTGTACAACCCGCGCTACGAGATCGTCCCCGCCCCGGTCGCCTGAGCCGTCGATGAGCCCCTCGACGAGCTCCGTCCCCGAGGGTCCGCGCACCGGTCTGGGCCGCGTCGCCACCGCCGACAGGTTCTCGCTGTCGGACGCGATCGGCGGCCCGCGCGGCGTGGTCGAGGCGGTGCTGCCCGGCCTCGTGTTCGTCGTCACCATCACCGCCACCCGCTCGCTGGCCTGGGCCGGGGGGCTCGCCCTCGGCGTCGCCGCGGTGGCCGCGGTGGCCCGGCTGGTCTCGCGCCAGCCCCTGCAGCAGGCGCTGGCCGGGGCCGTCGGCGTCGGCATCTGCGCCCTGACGGCGTGGCGCACCGGTGACGCGGCGGACTTCTACTGGTGGGGGCTGCTGCTCAACGCCGTCTACGCGGTGGTCCTGGCCGTCTCGACGCTCCCGCTGCCGAAGGCCGGTCCGCTGCCCGGGGGCCCGCTGCCCGTCACCGGTCTGCTCGTGGCCGCTGCGACCGGTGGGGGGAGCGCCTGGCGCACCGACCCCGCTCAGCTGCGGCTGCACCAGCGCCTGACGTGGATGTGGGTGGGGCTCTTCGCGCTGCGCCTCGCGGTGCAGACCCCGCTCTACCTCGCGGGTGCCGTGACGGCGCTCGGCGTCGCCCGCCTGGCGATGGGGATCCCGCTGTTCGCGGCGGCCGCGTGGGTGACCTGGCTGGCGCTGCGGCGGGTCGGCCCGGCCGGCGGGCCGGACGTCAGCCGGCCGCAGGACCGGCCGGACCCGGGGGCACCAGCAGCTCCTTGAGGTCGGCCTCGCTGTCCTGCACCGTCAGCAGGAGCAGCTGGTCGCGGCCCTCGAGGGCGTCGTCCGGCGACGGCGCGATCGGGCGGCCGCTCCGGATGATGCCCACCAGCACGGTGTCGAGGGGCCACGTCACGTCGCCGACCCGCGTGCCGGCCAGCGGCGAGGCCGCCGGCAGCGTCAGCTCCACCATGGCGGCGCCGCCCTGCTGGAACGTGAACATCCTCACGAGGTCGCCGATCGACACGGCCTCCTCGACGAGCGCCGTCATGAGCCGGGGCGTGGACACGGCGACGTCGACGCCCCACGCCTCGTCGAACATCCACTCGTTCTTGGGGTTGTTCACGCGGGCCACCGTGCGGGGCACCCCGTACTCGGTCTTGGCGAGCAGGCTGGTGACGAGGTTGGCCTTGTCGTCACCGGTCGCCGCGACGACGACGTCGGCGGTGTCGAGCGCCGCCTCCGACAGGGTCGAGGTCTCGCAGGAGTCGGCCAGGAGCCAGTCGGCCTCCGGGACCGACTGCATCTTCATGGCCCGCGGGTCGCGGTCGACCAGGAGCACCTGGTGCCCGTTGCCCAGCAGCTCGCGGGCGATGGAGCGCCCCACGCTGCCGGCTCCGGCGATCACGACGCGCACGAGGGCCTCCGAGGGGTCTGGGGGAGCGCTGGGAGCGGGGAGGGCCGGGAGGACGGCGCCACGGCGTCAGTCATGCGCCGGGGGGCGCGCGAGGGAGCTCTCGACGGCGTCGAGCTCACCCACCGGGGCCAGGACGAAGAGCTGGTCGCCGTCCTGGTGGACCGTGTCGGGGCCGGGCAGCAGGGCGCGGCCCAGGCGCACCAGGTAGGCGACGCGGGCGCCGGTGGCGGCCTCGAGGTGGGTCAGGCGGGTGCCCACCCAGCCGGGGTGCACCGCGGTCTGCGCCAGCGAGACCGCGCCGGTGGCGTCGGTGAACTCGCTCTTGGCGCCCTGCGGGAGGATCCGGCGCAGCACCTGGTCGGCGGCCCAGGGCACGGTGGCCACGGTGGGGATGCCGAGGCGCTCGTAGACCTCGGCGCGGCCCGGGTCGTAGATGCGGGCCACGACGTTCGTCACGCCGAACGTCTCGCGGGCCACGCGGGCGGCGAGGATGTTGGAGTTGTCACCGCTGCTCACCGCCGCGAAGGCGTCGGCCTGCTCGATGCCGGCCTCGGCGAGCGTGTCGCGGTCGAAGCCGACGCCGGTCACGCGCAGGCCGTCGAAGGCACCCAGGCGGCGGAAGGCGTCGGGGTTCTGGTCGACCACCGTCACCTGGTGGCCCAGGCCGTCGAGGCGCAGCGCCAGCGCGGACCCGACCCGGCCGCACCCCATGATGACCACTCGCACGGCTGCGAACCTACAGGCGCACCGCGCCGCGGTGCGCGCCCGCACCGCCGGCGAGACCTACCATCGACGCTCGTGCCCATCACGGATGCGGTGAAGCGACTGCTGGTCGGTCGTCCCGTGCGCAGCGACAAGCTCGGCGAGACGCTGCTGCCCAAGCGCATCGCGCTGCCGGTGTTCGCCTCCGACGCCCTCAGCTCGGTCGCCTACGCCCCCGACGAGATCCTCCTGACGCTCGCGATCGCGGGCACCGGGGCCTACCTGCTCTCGCCCTGGGTGGCGCTCGCGGTGGTCCTGGTGCTGGTCGTCGTCGTCTCCTCCTACCGGCAGAACGTCCACGCCTACCCCTCGGGCGGTGGTGACTACGAGGTGGTCACCACCAACCTCGGGCGCAGCGGCGGCATCACCGTGGGGGCGGCGCTGCTGTGCGACTACACGCTCACGGTGGCGGTGTCCGTCTCGGCGGGGGCCCAGTACGCCGCGGCCGCGCTGCCGTTCCTCAACGGGCACGAGGTGCTGCTGGCGGTGGGCCTCGTCGTCGTGCTCACCACGCTGAACCTGCGCGGCGTCCGCGAGTCGGGCTCCGCGTTCGCCATCCCCACGTACGTCTTCATGGCCGCCATCGGCGCCATGGCCGTGGTCGGGGGGATCCGCTGGGCCCTGGGCGACCTGCCGGCCGCCGAGAGCGCCGGCCTCGGCCTCATCGCCGAGCCGGGCTACGAGGCGGGCCTGACGGGCCTGGGCGGGGCGCTGCTGCTGGCCCGCGCCTTCTCCTCCGGCTGCGCGGCCCTGACGGGCGTGGAGGCCATCAGCAACGGCGTGCCGGCCTTCCGCAAGCCCAAGAGCCAGAACGCGGCGACGACGCTGGCGCTGCTCGGCGGCATCAGCATCGTCATGCTCTTCAGCATCATCCTGCTGGCCCGGGCCACCCACGTGCAGTTCGCCGAGGACCCGGCCACCCAGCTCATCCGCGACGGGGCGCCCGTCGGCGACTCCTACGTGCAGGACCCGGTGATCGGCCAGATCGCCCAGGCGGTCTTCTCCGGCTTCGCACCGGCGTTCTACCTGGTGACCATCGCGACCGGCATCATCCTGGTGCTGGCCGCCAACACGGCGTTCAACGGCTTCCCGGTGCTCGCCTCGATCCTGGCGCGCGACGGGCTGCTGCCCCGCCAGCTGCACACGCGCGGCGACCGCCTCGCCTTCAGCAACGGGATCATCGCGCTGGCCGCCGTGGCCGTGGTGCTGATCGTCTCCTTCGACGCCCAGGTCACCCGCCTCATCCAGCTCTACGTGGTGGGCGTGTTCATCTCCTTCACCATGAGCCAGACCGGCATGGTCAGGCACTGGACCCGGCTGCTGGCCACCGAGACCGACTCCCGCGAGCGCACCCGCATGCGCCGCTCGCGCGTCATCAACGGCGTCGGCGTCGCGATGACCGGCTCGGTGCTGGTGATCGTGCTCATCACCAAGTTCACCCACGGGGCCTGGATCACCCTGCTCGGCATGGTGCTGCTCTTCGTGCTGATGGGGGCCATCCGCAAGCACTACGACCGGGTGGCCGAGGAGATGGCCGTGGAGTCGACGCCGGCGGCCAAGGTGCTGCCCTCGCGGGTGCACGCCATCGTCCTGGTCTCCAAGGTGCACCGCCCGACGCTGCGGGCCCTGGCCTACGCGCGGGTGTCGCGGCCCAGCGTGCTGGAGGCGCTGACCGTCGACGTCGACCCGGAGGAGACCGCCGACCTGCAGCGCCGGTGGAACGAGCTCGACCTCCCGGTGCCGCTGAAGGCGCTGGAGTCGCCCTACCGCGAGATCACCCGCCCGATCGTGCAGTACGTGCGCGACCTGCGGCGCGAGTCCCCGCGCGACCTGCTGGTCGTCTACATCCCCGAGTACGTGGTCGGCCACTGGTGGGAGCAGGTGCTCCACAACCAGACCGCGCTGCGGCTCAAGGGGCGGCTGCTGTTCACCCCCGGCGTCGTGGTGGCCAGCGTGCCGTTCCAGCTCAGCTCCTCCCAGGGGGCCGAGGACCGGTGGCGCGGTCCGGCGGCCGGGTCGGTGCGCCAGGGCGCGCTGGCTCGACCCCGCCCCGACAGCTCCACCCCCCACGACGGAGGCGACCGATGACCACCCAGCCCCCCACCCAGCCCCCCACCCAGCCCCCCACCCAGCTCCCCACCCCGGCGTCGGCGCAGCCCCCGTCCGACGGCTCGCCCGTGGGCCTGGAGGTGGAGGTCGACGTCGGTGCCGTCGCCCACGGCGGGCACTGCGTGGCCCGCCACGAGGGCCGGGTGCTCTTCGTGCGCCACGCCCTGCCCGGCGAGCGCGTGGTCGCCCGCGTCACCGAGGGCGCACCCCGCGACAGCTACTGGCGCGCTGACGCCGTGCAGGTGCTGCGCGCCTCCGACGACCGCGTCACCCCGCCCTGCCCGTGGGCCGGCCCCGGCCTCTGCGGGGGCTGCGACTGGCAGCACGCGCGCGTCGAGGCCCAGCGCGGCCTCAAGGCGGCCGTCATCACCGAGCAGCTGGAGCGCCTCGGCGGCGTCGACGTCGCCGCGGTGCTCGGGCGCCCGCTGGAGGTCGAGGCCGTCGACGGCGACGGCGTGGACGTCGAGGCGGGGCTGCGCTGGCGCACCCGGGTCCAGTACGCCGCGGGTCCGGGAGGGCGGCTCGGCCTGCGCGAGCACCGCTCCCACCGCGTCGTGGAGGTCGACGACTGCCGCATCGCGGCCCCCCGCGCTGCCGAGGTCGACCCCCGCGCCACGGCCTGGCCGGGCGCGGAGAGCGTCGAGGTCGTCGCGCCGCAGCCCGGGGAGGACCGCCTGCTGGTGGTGACCCCGAGGCGCTCGGACGCCGGCAGCGGCGGCACCCGCCGGCTGCGGCTGCCCACGCCGCCGGAGGCGTCCTCGCTGGCCGTCGTCGGCGACGAGGGCCTCACCCGCGTCCGCGGCCGCACCTGGGTGGTCCAGGAGGTGGCCCTGCCCCGCGGCTCCCGGTCCTTCCGCGTCACCGGGTCGGGCTTCTGGCAGGTGCACCCGGGGGCGGCGGCGGCGCTCGCGCAGGCCGTCGTGTCCTTCGCGCAGCTGCAGCCGGGGGAGCGGGTCGCCGACCTGTACTCCGGGGCCGGCCTGCTCACCGCGGCCCTCGCGGCCGAGGTGGGGGAGGACGGCGTGGTGGTGAGCGTCGAGGGCGACGCGCGCGCCGTCGCCGACGCCCGCCGCAACCTGCGCGACCTGCCCCACGTGCGGGTGCAGGCCGGGCGCGTCGACAGGGCGCTGGCGGCCATGGCGGCGGACGGGGAGACCACCGACGTGGTCGTCCTCGACCCGCCGCGGGTCGGGGCGCGCCGCGGCGTGCTGGAGCGGGTGGTGGCCCTGCGGCCCCGGACCGTCGTCCACGTGGCCTGCGACCCGGCTGCGCTCGCCCGCGACGTCGCCGTGCTGGGTGAGCTGGGCTACCGCCTCGAGGGCCTGCGGGCGTTCGACCTCTTCCCGCAGACCCACCACGTGGAGGCCGTCGCCCGGCTCGTCCGCGGCTGAGCCCGGCCCCTGGCGCGGGCGCGCCTCAGGAGGCGCTGCGGCGCTTCCCGGGGCGGTCCAGCAGCCAGTAGGGGCAGGCCCGCACGCGGCCCGGCTGCAGGCCGCGGGAGAGCGCGAAGTGCCGGGCGCCGGCCACCGCGCCCGTCTCGCCGACGGCGACCAGGCGAGCGTCGGCCGGCAGGAGGGACGGGTCGGCCTCGACCAGGCGCCGCAGGTGCCCCAGCGCCGCGGCCCCCGACGCCTCGCCGGGGGCCCGCACCACCCAGCGGACGTCGACGTCGGCCGCCGAGCAGGTCGCGCGGGCGTCGTCCGCGTGCGGCACCTCGAGCACCACCAGCGCGCGGCTGCCCGCCGGCAGGCTGCGAGCGGTGCTCTCGGCGGCGGGGACGCCGGCCTCGTCGGCCAGGAGCACCAGCGGCGCGTCGAGCGGAGCGCTCCTGCTCAGGCCCAGGGCCTCGTCGATGATCGTCCCCTGCTCCAGCAGGCCGGCGCGGTCGCCCGGCCGGACCGCGGTGGCCCAGCGGCCCGCGGGCCCGGTCACCGCGCCGTCCGGCCCGGTGTGGACCACGAGGTCGAGGTCGACCTCGCACGCCCCCGTGGCGGGGTCGGTGCGCACGGCGCGGACGGTCTCGTTGCGGACGTCCGCCCGGGTGTCCTCGGGGAGCTCCCTCCAGCGGGCGTACCAGCCCGTGGCCGGGCCGCGGGGGAGCACCAGCGGAGCGCTCCCCGCGTCGGCGTCGCCGACCGCCCGGGGCACGAACAGCCGCACCCAGGAGTCCCAGCCGCGGTCGGCCAGCGGCGGGCCGCCGTCGTCGAGGGCCAGGACCACCCGCACGTAGCTGTGGCCGACGCGGGAGGTGCGCACGACGCGCACCTCCCGGACGGCGGGCTCCTGCGTCAGGGCGAGACCCGCTCGAGCTCGGGCACCAGCTGCTGCAGCGCGTAGGAGGTGGCCAGCGTGGTGCCGAGGGAGAACGCCGAGCTGGTGTCGCCGTCGATGACGAGGGCCCGGCCCTGCGAGACGGCCGGCAGCGCCGTCCAGGCGGCGTCACCGGTGAGGTCGGTGGTGGGGATGAAGATGGGGAAGGCGACCACGACGTCGGCGTCCAGCAGGTCGAGCTGCTCGGTGGAGACGTCGACGCTGAAGCCGCCGCTGTTGGCGGGCAGCGCCGCGACCCGGGGGTTCTGCTCGAAGCCGAGGGCCTCCATGAACGCGACCCGGCCGCCCAGCTCGTCGTCGCCGTCCGGGCCCTCGATGTAGGCGCCCCAGCCGTTGGAGGTCTTGGTGGCGACGGTGGCGGTGCGGCCGTCCCACTGCGGGTGCGCGGCGGCGGCGGCCTCGAACTCCTGCTCGAGGGCGTCGACGAGGCGGTCGCCCTCGTCCTCCTTCCCGAGCGCCTCGGACACGAGGTCCATCTGCTGCTCGGTGGTGGTCAGGTAGCTGTCGCCGCCCTCGGGGACGCCGATGGTGGGGGCGATCTGGGAGAGCCGGTCGTAGCGGGCCTGGTCGCCCGAGCTCTTGGTGTCGAGGATCAGGTCGGGCTGCAGGGCCGCGATCGCCTCGTAGGAGGGCTCGAGGGTCTCGATGATCGTCGGCGGGGTCGTGTAGAGGCCCTGCGCCCACGGGCCGACGCCCTCGCCGCCGAAGCCCAGCCAGTCCGACGCGCCGACCGGCTGGACGCCGAGGGCGAGCGCCGTCTCGGCGTCGCCCCAGCCCAGGGCGACGACGCGCTGCGGGGCGGACTCGACGGTGACCTCGCCGAACTTGGTCTCCACGGTGGCGGGGAAGGCCCCCGCGGCGGCGGAGGTGGCGCCGCTGCTGGCGGGGGCGGAGCCGGAGGCGTCGGGCCCGGCGGCGCCGGAGGAGCACCCCGCGAGCAGGACGGCGGCGGCGGAGATCAGGACGGGGGAGACGAGGGCGCGGCGGCGCACGGGGTCCTCCAGGTCGGGAGCGGGTGCTGGCTGGGCGTGACGGCTGCTGGCCGCGGTTGGGTGACCGGCCGGGGTGGGACGGGCGCAGCAGGCAGGTGAGGGGAGGCTAACCTCAACCCGTGGTCACGGCATGACGGGGGTGCGACGGCGCCCGGCGGCGCTGCTCGCGCTCGCGGTGCTGCTCGGCGCCTCGGTGGCGCTGAGCCTGGCCGTCGGCTCGCGCTCGGTCGCGCTGGGAACGGTCGTCGACGTCCTGCGCCACCCCGGCGGTGCCCTGGCGGCCACCACCGACGGCGCCGTCGTGCTCACCCAGCGGCTCCCGCGGACCGTGCTCGGCCTGGCCGTGGGCGCCGCGCTCGGCGTGGCCGGAGCCCTCGTGCAGGCGGTCACCCGCAACCCCCTGGCCGACCCGGGCATCCTCGGCGTCACCGCGGGGGCCTCCTTCGCCGCCGCCGTGGCCGTCGGCGTGCTGGGCGCCTCCGCGACCGGAGGCGGGGTCTGGGCGGCGCTGCTGGGGGCCCTGCTGGCCTCGGTGCTCGTGCAGCTCGTCGGCTCGTCCGCGGCGGGGAGCAGGGGCAGGGGCTCCCCGGTGCAGCTGCTGCTGGCGGGTCTCGCGCTCGGAGCGGTGCTGGCGGGGCTGACCTCGGCGCTGCGCCTGTCCGACCCGGAGGCCTTCTCCGCGCTCACCGCCTGGGAGAGCGGCGTGCTCGCCGACCGCGGCTGGTCCGGCCTGGTGGCGGTCGCCCCGCTCCTGGCGGTGGGGCTCGTCGTGGCGCTCGTCCTGACCCCGGCGCTCAACGCCATCGCCCTCGGCGACGACCTCGCCGCCGCGCTCGGCGCCCGGGTCTGGCTGGTCCGCGCGTCCGCGGTGCTCGCCGTCACGCTGCTCGCCGGCGGGGCGACGGCGGCTGCCGGCCCCATCGCCTTCGTGGGCCTGATGGTCCCGCACGCGGTGCGCTGGATGGTCGGTCCCGACCAGCGCTGGGTCGTGGCCACCTGCGCGTTCGCCGCCCCGGTGCTCCTCCTGCTCGCTGACGTGCTCGGCCGCGTCGTCCTGCGCCCCGGGGAGGTGCCCGCCGGCGTCGTCACCGCCGCGCTGGGGGCGCCGGTGCTCGTGGCCCTGGTGCGCCGGGCCCGGGTGAGCGCGCCGTGAGCGCCACCACGACCAGCACCAGGACCACCACCGCGGCCGTGCGACGGCTGCCGGTGCTCGGCCTCCCGCTGCGCCGCCGCCCGCTCCTGGTCGGGGCGCTGCTGGTCGCCGCGTGCCTCGCGCTCGCCGTCGTCGCCCTGGGCACCGGCGACTACCCGCTCACGCCCCTGCAGGTGGTGCAGGCGGCCCTCGACCCGAGCGCGGGGTTCGCCCGGACGGTCGTCCTCGAGTGGCGCCTGCCCCGCGTGCTGGCGGCCCTCGCCTTCGGCGCCGCGCTCGGGGCCTCCGGCGCCGTCTTCCAGTCGCTGACCCGCAACCCCCTCGGGTCGCCCGACGTCATCGGCTTCTCCACCGGCGCGTACACCGGTGCGCTGCTCGTGCTGACCGTCGGCGGCGTCTCGACCGCGTTCGCCTCGGCCACCGGCTCCGCCACGGGCGCCACCGGCGGGGGAGCGGCGACGACGGCGGGCGCGCTCGCGGGAGGCCTGCTCACCGCGCTGGCCGTGTACGCCCTGGCGCGGGTGCGGGGGGCGGTGCAGAGCTACCGCCTCGTCGTCGTCGGCATCGCCGCGACGGCCGTGCTCCACGCCGCCAACACCTACCTCCTGCTGCGCGCCCGGACCGAGGTGGCGATGGCGGGGGCGGTGTGGGGCGCGGGGTCGCTGTCGACCACCGGCTGGGGCGACCTGACCTGGGCGCTGGGGGCGCTGGTGGTCCTCGTGCCCGCTCTGGTGCTGCTCGCGCCGGCCCTGCGGCAGCTGGAGCTGGGCGACGACGCCGCCAGCGCCCACGGGGTCCGCGTCGAGAGGGCCAGGCTCGCCCTGGTGGTGGTGGGGGTCGCGCTGGTGTCGGTGGTGACCGCCAGCAGCGGGCCGATCGCCTTCGTGGCGCTCGCGGCGCCGCAGGTGGCGCGCCTGCTGCTGCGCGGGCCGGGCCTGTCCCTGCTGGGGTCGGCGCTGGTCGGGGCCCTGCTGCTCGTCAGCGCGGACCAGGTGTCCCAGCGGCTCCTGCAGGGGGTGCCGGTGGGCGTGGTCACCGTGGTGGGCGGTGGGGCGTACCTGCTGGTGCTGCTCCTGGTGCGAGCGAGGAGGACGGCGTGAGCGGGGGTCCCGGGTCGAGGCTCGAGGCGCGGGGCGTGCGCCTGGCCTACGAGGGCCGCGTGGTGGCCAGCGACCTGTCGCTGGCGGTGCCCGACGGCTCGTTCACCGTCGTCGTGGGGCCGAACGCGTGCGGCAAGTCGACGCTGCTGCGGGCCTTCTCGCGGCTCCTGCGCCCGCAGGCCGGGGCCGTGGTGCTCGACGGCGCCGCCATCGCCAGCTACCGGCCCAAGGAGGCGGCGCGGCGCGTGGGGCTGCTGCCCCAGTCGGCCACCGCGCCCGAGGGGATCACCGTCGGGGACCTCGTGGCCCGCGGCCGGTACCCCCACCAGGGCCTGGTGCGGCAGTGGAGCGCCGTCGACGAGGTCGCCACCACCGACGCGATGCTCGCCACGGGGGTGGAGGAGCTGCGCGACCGCCTCGTCGACGACCTCTCCGGCGGCCAGCGCCAGCGGGTCTGGGTGGCCGTGGCCCTGGCCCAGCAGACCCCGCTGCTGCTGCTCGACGAGCCGACCACCTACCTCGACGTCTCCCACCAGGTGGAGCTGCTCGACCTCTTCGCCGACCTCCACGAGGCGGGGACGACGGTGGTGGCCGTCCTGCACGACCTCAACCACGCCGCCCGCTACGCCACCCACCTCGTGGTGATGAAGGACGGTGCGGTGGTGACCGCCGGTGCTCCCGCCGACGTGCTGACCGCCGAGCTGGTCGAGGACGTCTACGGCCTGGCCTGCGTCGTCGTGCCCGACCCGGTGACCGGGACGCCGATGGTGGTGCCCCGGGGGCGGGAGGCCCGCCGCCCCCGCTGACGTGCGCGGCTGGAGGCCGTTGACCCGACGAGGTATCTTGAGCTCAAGGTACTTCAGTCGGCTGCGCCCGGTGACGAACGAGCACCTGGCGTGGGCGAGGATGGTCTGCGGTCACCGGAGATCGGGTCGAGCGGGAGGACGAGCATGAGCTCGGGAAGCACGAAGAGCACCAGCGTCGACAGCTTCGGAGCGCGGGGCGAGCTGCAGGTCGGCTCGAGGAGCTACGAGCTCTACCGCCTCTCCGCGGTGGAGGGGGCCAGCGACCTGCCCTTCTCCCTGAAGGTGCTGCTGGAGAACCTCCTGCGCACGGAGGACGGCGCCAACACCACCGCTGAGCACGTGCGCGCGCTCGCCGGGTGGGACCCGGCCTCCGAGCCGGACACCGAGATCCAGTTCACCCCCGCGCGCGTGGTGATGCAGGACTTCACCGGCGTCCCCTGCATCGTCGACCTCGCCACCATGCGCGAGGCCGTCGCCGAGCTCGGCGGCGACCCGTCCAAGGTGAACCCCCTGGCCCCGGCCGAGCTGGTCATCGACCACTCCGTCATCGTCGACGTGTTCGGCCGCCAGGACGCCTTCGAGCGCAACGTCGAGATCGAGTACGAGCGCAACGGCGAGCGCTACCAGTTCCTGCGCTGGGGCCAGGGCGCCTTCGACGACTTCAAGGTCGTCCCCCCGGGCACCGGCATCGTCCACC
>JAKONK010000063.1 GCA_022701985.1 Actinomycetales bacterium | reverse complement strand
GCCTCGTGGCCGAGGCCGAGCTCGCGGTGCACCGCGTCACCGAGAAGCTGCTGCACACCCCCACCGTGCGCGTGAAGGCGCTCGCCGCCGACGGCGCCCACGGCGACGGCTACGCCGCGGCGCTGCGCGCGCTCTTCGACCTGGGCGGTCCCGCCGACGCCGCGGACGCCCTCGACGGCGGCAGCGTGGCGCTGCCGGTGGCCACCGCGGCCACCGCGACCACCGGCGTGGGCAGCGTGGCCGACGTCCTGCGCGCCGGCGCCGGGCCGGCCCACGAGCGGAGCGAGCTGTGAGCGCCGCGCCCGCCCTGCGCCTGGGCACCCGGCGCAGCCTGCTGGCCCGCACCCAGTCCGAGCACGTCGCGGCCGCCCTGCGCGAGCGGACCGGGCGCGAGGTCGAGCTGGTCGAGGTCACGACCCACGGCGACGTCTCCCGGGTGCCGCTGACCGCCATGGCCGCGGCCGGCACCGGCGTCTTCGTCTCCGCCCTGCGCGACGCGCTGCTCGAGGGCCGCGTCGACCTCGCCGTCCACTCGCTGAAGGACCTGCCCACGGCCCCGGCCGAGGGCCTGGTCGTGGCCGCCGTGCCGCCCCGCGAGGACCCGCGCGACGTCCTCGTGGCCCGCGACGGCCTGGACCTGGCCGGGCTGCCCGAGGGGGCGCGCGTGGGCACCGGGTCGCCGCGCCGCGCCGCGCAGCTGCGGGCCGCGCGCCCCGACCTCGTGGTCGTCGACGTGCGCGGAAACGTCGACACGCGCCTGCGGCTCGTGTCCGACGGCGAGGTCGACGCCGTCGTCCTCGCCCGCGCCGGCCTGGTCCGCCTCGGACGCGCCGACGAGGTGACCGAGGTCCTCGAGCCCGCCACGATGCTGCCCGCACCCGGCCAGGGCGCGCTGGCCGTCGAGTGCCGCGCCGACGACGACGCCGTGCGCCGCGCGTGCGCCCTCCTCGACGACGCGCCCACCCGCGCCGCCGTCGAGGCCGAGCGCTCGCTGCTGGCCGCGCTCGAGGCGGGCTGCGCCGCCCCGCTCGGCGCGCTCGCCCGCACCGGCGCCGACGGCGAGCTGCACCTGCGCGCGCTCGTCGCCTCCCTCGACGGCTCCGCCACCGCGGAGCGGTCCGGGCGGGGGCCGCTGGCCGCCGCCGCCGAGACCGGGCGCCGCGTGGCGGCCGACCTGCTGGCCTCCGGCTCCCCCGCCCTCGGCCCCCTGGCCCCCACCGGCGCCCCCACCAGCGCCCCCACCAGAACCACCGCCGACACCACCCCAGCCCCACCCCTCGACCCCGCCCACCCCCCGATCGCTCACGAGACGGCGGCCGCTGCGCCGCCGGAGAGGGTGCACCCGTGACCCCGCCCACCGCCGCCCCCGCACTCGCAGGGGCCTCCACCGACGCGGCCACCCCCGCGCCGGACGTCGCCGAGACGACCGCCCCCGTCGCCTCCGCCTCCGCTGCTGCGGCCCCCGCCGTGCCCGCTCCCACCCCCGCGCAGCCCGCGGCGCCCTCGGTGGCCTTCGTCGGCGCCGGTCCGGGCGACCCGGGCCTGCTGACCCTGCGCGCCGCCGAGCTGCTCGCCGCCGCCGACGTGGTCGTCGTCGACCGCGGTGCCGACGCCAGCGCCACCGGGGCCTCCGACGCCGCCGCCCTCGCGGCGGTCCAGCGCCACTGCCGCGGGGACGTCGAGGTCGTCGAGACCGCCCCCGCCGACGGCGGCGCCCCGCTGACCGGCGCCGCCCGGGCCAAGCTGTCCCTGGCCCCCGCCCGCGCCGGGCGCCGGGTCGTGCGCCTGTTCAGCGGCGACGCCGCGAGCTCGCCGCAGCTCGCCGACGAGCTCGCCGCCGCCCGTCGCGCGGGTGCGGCCGTCGAGGTCGTCCCGGGCGTGTCGGTGGCCACCGCCGTGCCGCTGTACGCGGGCATCGCCACCGCCACCGCCCGCTGCAGCGACGTGCACGTGCTCGACGCGGCCCTGGGGGAGGCCGCCGTCGACGCCGTCAGCTCCGTCCCCGGCACCGTGGTCATCACGGGCACCGCCGAGGAGGTCGTCGGCGCCGCCAAGGCGCTCGTGGCCGCCGGCCGCTCCGGCTCGCTGGAGGTGGCCGTCACCTCGGGGGGGACCACCACCTCGCAGCGCACCGTGGGCGCCACGCTGACCACGCTGCCCGACGTCCTGGCCGCCGAGGGCGAGCACCTGCCCGAGCCGCTGGTCGCCGTCCTGGGCCCGGGCACGTCCAAGCGCGACAAGCTGGCCTGGTTCGAGTCGCGGCCCCTGTTCGGCTGGCGGGTGCTCGTCCCCCGCACGCAGGCGCAGTCCAGCACCACCGTCGAGCGGCTGGCCGCCGCCGGCGCCGTCAGCGAGGTCGTCCCGACCATCGCCGTGGAGCCGCCCCGCAGCCCGCACCAGATGGAGAAGGCCGTCCGCGGCCTGGTCACCGGCCGCTACGAGTGGGTCGGCTTCACCTCCGTCAACGCCGTGCGCGCCGTGAAGGACAAGTTCGCCGAGTACGGTCTGGACGCCCGCGCGTTCTCGGGGCTGAAGGTCGCCGCGGTCGGCGGCGTCACCGCCGCCGAGCTGCGCGCCTGGGGCATCGAGCCCGACCTGGTGCCCGAGGGCGAGCAGTCGGCCGCGGGGCTGCTGGCCGAGTGGCCGCCCTACGACGAGGTCCTCGACCCGATCGACCGCGTCTTCCTGCCCCGCGCCGACATCGCCACCGACACCCTGGTCGAGGGGCTCCAGCAGGCCGGCTGGCAGGTCGACGACGTCACGGCCTACCGCACCGTCCGGGCCGCCCCGCCGCCCGCGCCGGTGCGCGACGCCATCAAGACGGGCGCCTTCGACGCGGTGGTCTTCACCTCCTCCTCGACGGTCCGGAACCTCGTCGGCATCGCCGGCAAGCCGCACCCGAGCACGGTGGTGGCCTGCATCGGCCCGGCGACCTGCGCCACGGCCACCGAGCTGGGCCTGCGCGTCGACGTCCAGGCCGAGCACGCCAGCACCGCCGCCCTGGTCGACGCCCTCGCCGCCTACGGGGCGCAGCTGCGCGCCCAGGCGGAGGAGGCCGGCGAGCCGGTGCTGCGTCCCAGCGAGCGCCGCGGCGGCGCCCGCAGGCGGCGCTGAGTGCCGTTCCCCGCTGAGCGGCCGCGGCGCCTGCGCTCGACGCCGGCGCTGCGGTCGCTGACCGCCCAGGAGCACCTCGCGCCGCAGCGCCTGGTGCTCCCGGTGTTCGTCAAGGAGGGGCTGAGCGCCCCGAGCCCCATGCAGTCGATGCCCGGCGTGGTGCAGCACTCGCTCGGGTCGCTGGTCGAGGCGGCCCACGAGGCCGTCGAGGCCGGCGTCGGCGGCATCATGGTCTTCGGCGTCCCCGCGGTCCGCGACGCGCGCGGCTCGGGCGCCGACGACCCCGACGGCATCCTGAACACGGCGCTGCGCGCGCTCGACGGTGCCGTCGGCGAGCGGTGCGTGGTCATGGCGGACCTCTGCCTCGACGAGTTCACCGACCACGGCCACTGCGGGGTGCTCGACGCCTCCGGCCGGGTCGACAACGACGCGACGCTGGAGCGCTACGCGGCCATGGCCCTCGCGCAGGCCGAGGCCGGGGCGTCCCTGCTGGGCCTGAGCGGGATGATGGACGGGCAGACGGGTGTCGTGCGCGAGGCGCTCGACGCCGCGGGCCGGTCCGACGTCGTGCTGCTGGCCTACGCCGCCAAGTACGCCTCAGCGTTCTACGGCCCGTTCCGCGAGGCCGTCGAGTCGACGCTGCAGGGCGACCGGCGCTCGTACCAGATGGACCCGGGCAACCGCCGCGAGGCGCTGCGCGAGGTGCGCCTCGACGTCGCCGAGGGCGCCGACGTGGTCATGGTGAAGCCGGCGCTGCCCTACCTCGACGTGCTGAGCGACGTGGTGGCCTCGGTGGACGTCCCGGTGTGGGCCTACCAGGTCTCCGGGGAGTACGCGATGGTCGAGGCCGCGGCGGCGGCCGGGATGATCGACAGGGAGCGGGCCGTGCTGGAGTCCCTGACCGCGATCCAGCGGGCGGGTGCCACCGCCACGCTCACCTACTGGGCCACCGAGGTGGCCCAGCTGCTGCGCCGGGGCTGAGGGGCCTCAGGCGTAGTCGGCGCCGCCCGTCACGCCGAAGAACTCCTCGAGCGTCGCGGTGCCCGCCGCCGTCATGGCCGCCACCAGCTCGACCCCGACCCAGCGGAAATGCCACGGCTCGGGGTTGTAGCCGGTGACGGCCTGGTCGGCCTCGGTGTAGCGCAGCAGCCAGCCGTGCTCGCCCGCGTGCTCGGCCAGCCACAGGCCCTCGTCGGTCTGGCCGAACCGCGGGCTGA
>JAKONK010000059.1 GCA_022701985.1 Actinomycetales bacterium | reverse complement strand
TGTTACGGCGGTCATAGCGGTGGGGAAACGCCCGGTCCCATTCCGAACCCGGAAGCTAAGCCTACCTGCGCCGATGGTACTGCCCGGGGAGCTGGGTGGGAGAGTAGGTCACCGCCGGACATCCTTTCGCTGAGGGGAGTCGTCTATCCGCACGGTTGCGGTAGACGGCTCCCCTCGGTGCTTTTCTCGTGTTTCGACATCTCCAGGAGGACCCCGTGCAGGACGACGACCGCAAGCCCTATTCCGACCGTCGTTCAAGCGGTTCCTCCAGCAACCGCCGTGATGGAGACGGCCGGCCGAGTGCCGGTGGAGCCCGGGGTGGGCAGGCGCCGCGCGCCGGTGGCGGCTACCAGGGCCGCCCGTCTACCGGTGGAGCTCGCGGTGGACAGGCCGGTCGATCCGGCGGCAGTTCCGGGGGACGTCCGCCGGTGGGTGGACGCGACGGTTCGCAGCCGCGTTCGGGCGGTTACGGAGCGCGTCCTGCGGGTGGCGGGTACGCCGGGCGTGACGGACAGCGCTCCAGCGGTTACGCGGGGCGGTCTGACGACGAGACGCGTGACGGCCGTTCCTCACGTCCCTCCTCGGGTGGCGGTTCCTTCCAGGGCGGCCGTCCTTCGGGTGGTGGCTACCCCGGCCGGCCTGCCGGGGGCGGGCGCGATGCCGCCCAGGGCCGTCCCTCGGGTGGCGGTTACGGCGGTGGCCGTCCCTCCGGTGGCGGGTACGGCCGAGACGCTCAGCAGGGGCGCTCCGCTGGCGGTGACCAGGACCGCCGCTATGGCGCACCCGCGCGCGGGGGACAGGCCCCCCGCTCGTACGACGGTGGCCCGCAGCGGCGAGAGGCGGCCGGGCGCCCGGCCCCCGGCGGTCGACCCGCGGGGTCGTCCTGGAACCGTGACGGCGGTCCTTCGCGCAGCGACCGCGCGCCCCGCACCGGCGGTCCCGCAGGTGGCACCCGCTCCGGCGCTCCCTCGGGTGGGCGCACGTGGTCTCCCGGACGCCCCGCGTCGGGCGGCAGCGCTGCTGGCCGCGGGCCGGTGCGCCAGCAGGCCGACCGCGCCGCGGCCCCGGCGCGCCCGTGGGACCGCGACCGCAGCGCGCCGTCGTCGCCCCGCCGGGTCACCTCGCGCCGTGACGAGCCGCGCGTCCCCGAGTCCATCACCGGTGCGGAGCTCGACCGCGAGGTCCGCTCCGACCTGCTCACCCTCACCAAGGACACGGCCAACGCCGTCGCCCGCCACCTGGTGATGGCGGGCCGGCTCATCGACGACGACCCCGAGGCCGCCTACCAGCACGCCGCTGCCGCGGCGAGCCGCGCCGGGAGGATCGGGTCGGTCCGCGAGGCCGCGGGCCTGGCCGCCTACGCCGCTGGTCGCTACGAGGACGCCCTCCGCGAGCTGCGCACGGCGCGACGGCTGACGGGCTCCGACGACCACCTGCCGGTCCTCGCCGACTGCGAGCGCGGTCTCGGACGACCTGAGCGCGCCCTCGATCTCGCGGCCACCCCGGAGGCCTCTCGACTCGACGCCGCTGGCCGCATCGAGATGCGGATCGTGGCCGCGGGTGCCCGCATCGACCTCGGTCAGGCCGAGGCCGCCGTCGTCTCGCTCCAGGGACCCGAGCTCACCAGCCGCGGCCGCGAACCGTGGCGCGCGCGGCTGCTCTCCGCCTACGCCGACGCGCTCGCTGCGGCCGGCCGCCTGGACGAGTCGGAGGAGTGGCTCCAGCGCGCTGCTGCCGCCGACGCGTCCGGGGAGACCGGTGCGGCGGAGCGCCTGCGCGGTGACGTGCGAGAGGACGTCGTGGTGTACGACCTCCTCGAGGACGCCGAGGACGCCGAGGACGCCGAGGACGCCGAGGACGCCGAGGACGCCGAGGACGCCGAGGACGCCGAGGACGCCGAGGACTCCGAGGACTCCGAGGACTCCGAGGACTCCGAGGACTCCGAGGACTCCGAGGAGGGTCCTGAGCGGGACACCGAGGGCGACCAGCGCTGAGCTGATCGCGGGCCCGACGGCCCACCCCGTGACGGGGCGTCGTACCGTCGCGGGGTGGCGAGCGACCCCGGTGCGCCCAGCGGAGGCGCCTACGAGTGGCTGCAGCGCGGGCTCGCGCTGCTCAGCAGCGGTGACGCGGAGGCGGCCGCCGTGCTGCTCGAGCGCGCGAACCGCGACCAGCCGGGCTCGGCCAGCATCCTCGAGGCCCTCGGCAGGGCCCAGTTCGACGCTGGACGCGTCGGCCAGGCGGCGGCCACCTTCGCCGTGCTCGTCGAGACCGCTCCCGACGCGGACTACGCCCGCTTCGGGCTTGGCCTGAGCCTGACCCGGCTCGACAGGTTCCCCGAGGCCGTCGAGCACCTGGCGCTCGCCGTCGCCATGCGGCCCGACCGCCCCGAGTACCGCGACACCCTCCACCAGGCCAGAGCAACGCTGCGCGCACGCAAGGAGTCCACCGGTGGCTGACACGGGTCGAGCAGTGCTCGCCGACGCCCACGACCTGCTGCTCTTCGACCTCGACGGCGTCGTCTACGTCGGTGAGGACGCCGTACCGGGGGCGGTCGACGCCCTGGCCCGTGCCCACGCCGAGGGCCGCGCCACCGGCTACGCCACCAACAACGCCTCCCGCACGCCGCAGGAGGTGTCGGACCACCTGCAGCGGCTCGGCATCCCCGCCCGCCCCGACGACGTCACCACGTCCTCGCAGGCGGCGGCCCAGCTCGTCACCGACCACCTCGGCGCCGGTGCCCGCGTGCTGCCCGTCGGGGGCCCCGGCGTGCGCGCCGCCCTGCAGGACGCCGGTCACGAGCTGGTCGGCCCCGCGGAGTCGCCCGCCGCCGTCGTGCAGGGGTTCGGGCGCCAGGTCGGCTGGACCGACCTCGCCGACGCCGCGGCCGCGGTCCGCGGCGGTGCGCTGTGGGTGGCCACGAACACCGACCTGACGCTCCCCACCGAGCGGGGCCCGGCGCCGGGCAACGGCTCGCTGGTGGGGGCGGTGCGCAACGCCGTGGACGTCGACCCGCTCGTGGCGGGCAAGCCCGAGCCGACGCTGTTCCGCGCCGCCGCCCAGCGGGTGGGAGCCACGGCGCCGCTGGTAGTGGGTGACCGGCTGGACACCGACGTCGCCGGGGCCGTCCGCGCAGGCATGACCGGGGCCCTCGTGCTGACCGGTCTGCACGGTGCGCCCCAGCTGCTGGCCGCCGACGAGTCCCAGCGCCCGGACATCGTCCTGACGTCGCTGGCGGCGCTCCACGCAGCCCCTCCGGCCACCGCCCGGCTCGAGGAGGGCGGTGCCGTCTGCGGTGGCGCGCGCGTCGTCGTCGACGGCGCCCTGCTCGTCGCGGCGCCCGGCTCTCCCGGTGCCGGCGCGCCCCTGGAGGACCTCGCCGACCTCCTGCGCGCGGCGTGCGCGGCGGCCTGGGGCGTGGCGGGTCCCGCGCCGCAGCCCGACAGCGACCTGGCCGCCCTGCTGGAGGAGCTGTCCACCCGGTGCCGCCGCGGCGAGTGAGGGGCGGCGCTGGCGGGTAGCGTGACGACGGCGCGTCGCGGACTCCTCCGCTGCCGCGCCGACCGACCCCGACCAGCTCTGACCCGCCCTGACAAGCACCGTCCACCACGGACGGCCACCGCCGCACGAGCACGGATCCGACAGGAGCGCTGTGATGACCTTCGAGGGACTCCGCGGGTACGCGCAGGCCGCGAACGACCTGTCCAGCATCGCCCGGGCCCGGCTCCTCGAGTCGGTGCGCGAGGCGGTGCGCGCCGAGGTCGAGAAGGCCGGGGCGGCCGTGGGGCTCGCCAGCGCGGAGGAGGTCGCGGTGCTGCGCCGGACCGTCGACCGCCTGCAGCGCCGCGTCGTCGTCCTGGAGGCCGCGGCAGCCGGCGCCCCCGCCCCGGCGGTGACCACCCCGAGCGCGCCGACCGGTGAGGGAGCCGCTGCGCGACCCGCCCGCCGCCCCTCGGCGGCCCGGGCCCGCGCCACCGGTCGGGCACCCGTGGGTGACCGCCCGCCGGCAGGCGCCTCGCCGCACCGGTCGCGTCCCGCGGCTCCGGCGAGCCCTCCCACCGACGACGCCCCGACGCAGACCGCCACCGCCGCCGCGGGCGACCGTCCCCAGCCCCCCACCCCGCGCCGGCGCCGGTCCACGTCGACGACCGCGACGAGCCCGACGGGCGACGAGGGGACCTCGGCGTCCACCGAGGAGACCGCCGCCCCGTCAGCGGGCGTCACCGAGCACGGTGTGACGCCGGTCCGCAGGCCCCGGCGCACCACCGCGAAGCCGGCTGCGAAGCCCGCCGCGGAGGAGCCCGCCGCCGGTGACGACGGCCAGAACGCCGGCGGTCGCCCGTGACCACCCCCCTGACCACTACCCCGGCCGTGCCCTCCGCTGACCGGCGCACCGGCGACCCCGCCGTGGACGCCGCCCTGGCGGGGCTGACCGGCGCCACCGCCCCGGGGGCCGACCCGCTGGCCTCAGCGCGCGCCCTCGCGGCCGCCCACGACGCGCTGCGCGCCCGCCTGGCCGACGCCGGATGAGCGCGCTCCCGCGACGCCAGCGCTTGGACGCCGAGCTGGTGCGCCGAGGTCTGGCGCGCTCGCGCGAGCACGCCGCCGAGCTGGTGGCGGCCGGTCGCGTGTCCGTGTCCGGTGCCGTCGCCGCCAAGCCCGCCACGCAGGTGGAGGCCAGCGCGCCCGTCGTCGTCAAGGAGGACGCCGACGACGCCGGCTGGGCCAGCCGCGGCGCCCACAAGCTGCTGGGCGCCCTGGAGGCCACCGGGATCGTGGTGGAGGGCAGGCGCTGCCTGGACGCGGGTGCGTCGACGGGCGGGTTCACCGACGTCCTGCTGCGTGCGGGCGCGGCCCAGGTGGTCGCGGTCGACGTCGGCTACGGCCAGC
>JAKONK010000279.1 GCA_022701985.1 Actinomycetales bacterium | reverse complement strand
ACACCCACGCCCACGGCACCGAGGGCGTGCACTTCTTCACCCGCGGCAAGGTCGTCACCACGCGCTGGCTCGACCCGAGCCACGCGGGCCTGAACCTGGGCTTCCCGACCAACGCCTGACCCGACCCACCTGGTGGCCAGCGTCCGTGATCGCCGTGATCATGGGCGCTGGCCACCTCCGTCCCTGAGATGAGGAGCACCACCGCATGACCGAGGAGCTGTCCGAGCTGCGCGTCGCCGTCGTGGGCGTCGGGATGATGGGCGCCGACCACGTGCGCCGCCTGCAGACCCGCACCGCCGGCGCCCGGGCCGTGGTGCTGGCCGACGCCTTTTCCGCCACCGCGGAGAAGGTCGCCGCCGCCTGGCCGGGCGTGCGCGTGGCCTCCGACCCGCTGGCCGCCATCGCCGACGACGAGGTCAACGCCGTCGTCATCGCCACGCCGGGCAACACCCATGAGGAGCTGGTCAGCGCCTGCCTCGAGCGGGGCAAGCCGGTACTGTGCGAGAAGCCCCTGACCACCGACGTCGAGAGCTCCCTGCGCTTGGTCGAGGCGGAGCGCGCGACCGGTCGCCGGCTCATCCAGGTCGGCTTCATGCGCCGTTTCGACCCCGAGTACGCCGCGCTGCGCCGCCTGGTGGAGTCTGACGAGCTCGGCCGCCCGCTGATGCTGCACTGCGCGCACCGCAACGCCTCGGTGCCGCCGTACTTCAACTCCGAGATGGTGGTCCTGGACAGCCTCGTCCACGAGGTCGACTGCACCCGCTTCCTCCTCGGCGAGGAGATCACGGCCATCACGGTGCTCCACCCCCGGTCGCGCCGCGAGGTCCCGGACGGCCTGTCCGACCCGACCTTCGCCCTGCTGGAGACCGAGAGTGGTGCTCTGGTCGACGTCGAGGTCAACGTGGCCACCGGCGTCGGTTACGAGGTGCGCACCGAGCTCGTCGCTGAGCGCGGCACCGCGATGATCGGGCTGGAGGGTGGTCCGGTCATCGCCACCGGTACCGCCGGACAGGCCGCGCGCGGCCGTGCCGTGCCGCCGTCGTTCAAGGAGCGCTTCGAGACCGCCTACGACCTGGAGTTCCAGGCCTGGGCCGACGCCGCGCGCCGAGGCACGGCCACCGGTCCGACCGCGTGGGACGGGTACGCCGCCACCGCGGTGACCACCGCCGGCGTCGAGGCGCTCCGCTCGGGGCGCCGCACCGAGGTGCGGCTGGACGGACGCGCCTGAGGGGGATGGCTGACCGGTCAGGCCGGACGCAGGGGCGGGTGCGCAGGACGCGGACCCGCCCCTGCGTCGTCTGCGGGACCGGTTGGTCGACGTCAGGCGCCGTCGGCGAAGGGGTTCTCGCTGCGCTCGACGGCCGAGGCCAGCTCGGCGATGGCGCGGGCGTCCGGGGTGGCTCCCACGGCTCGTACCGCGGCCTCGAGCGCCGGTGCGATCTCCGCGGCCGGGCGGCCCGCCAACGAGCGGGCCACCTCCGACAGCCCCGGCCTGGCGCGCTCGCCGGGAGAGGAAGCGCGGCGTCGGTCGAACGGCCGGAGCAGGTCGATGAGCCTGGTCACGTCCTTCACAGCGGTCCTCCTCGACGCCAGCGCCGGTCGCTCGTCTGGACCGGTCCAAAGGCACCCTTGACGCTCCCCGGAGGCTGTGTCAAAGTCTGCCTTGTGCGCATGTAAGGACATGAGCATGAAGTCTCCCGACGGTCTCCGGACCGGCTGCACCGCACCGAGCACCACGGCGACGTCGCCGAGGAACTGTCGACGGAGCCACGCGATGCAGCTGCGCACCAGCGCCCGGAACGAACGACGACGCTCGCCCGCGCGGACACCGGTGCCCTGCGCAGCCGATGGAAGGACCCCTCATGAGGATCTCGAAGACCCTGCGCCTCGCCGCCCTCGGCGTCGCGGGTGCCCTGGCGCTCGCCGCCTGCAGCAGCTCCGGCGGAGCCCAGGAGAACGACACCGACGCCGGCAACACAGCGGCTCCCGCGGCCGGCGGCACCTCTTACACGATCGCGATGGTGACCCACGAGCAGGCTGGTGACTCCTTCTGGGACAAGATCCGCGCCGGCGCCGAGGCTGCTGCCACCGCCCACGGGATAGACCTGAAGTACTCCAACGACCCCGACGGCGCCAAGCAGGCGACGCTGATCCAGAACGCCGTGGACAGCCAGGTCGACGGCATCGCCACCACGATGGCAACCCCCGACAGCGTCGGTCCGGCCGCCCAGGCCGCGATCGCCGCGGGCATTCCCGTTGTCGCCTTCAACTCGGGCATCAGCGACTACACCAAGTACGGCGTCAACATGTACTTCGGCTCCGACGAGGACCTGGCTGGCCAGACCGTGGGCCAGAAGATCGCCGCCGAGGGTGGCACCAAGACCCTCTGCGTGATCCAGGCCCAGGGCTCTGTCGCCCTTGACGCCCGCTGCAACGGCGTGACCAAGACCGCGGGCAACACCGAGGTCCTGTACGTCAACGGCGAGGACCTGACCGCCGTTACGTCGACCCTGCAGGCCAAGCTGCAGCAGGACACCGCCATCACCGACGTCGTGACCCTCGGTGCCCCGATCGCCCTCGCCGCGCTCCAGGCGAAGACCGACGCCGGCAGCCAGGCCAAGGTCATCACCTTCGACCTCAACGCCGATGTGGCCCAGGCCATCCAGGACGGCACCATCGAGTTCTCCGTCGACCAGCAGCCCTACGTCCAGGGCTACATGGCCGTCACGTCGCTGTGGCTGAACCTCTCCAACGGTAACGACATCGGTGGTGGCAAGCCCACGCTGACCGGCCCCTCGATCGTCGACTCGGCCAACATCGGCCCGATCGTCGAGTACGCCAAGAACAACACCCGCTGATTCGGACGGGGGGACGGCGGCTCAGCCGTCCCCCCGCTGGCTGCGGGGGCGGCGTGATGCTCCCGCCCCCTCGAGCCCTTCCTCTGGGTGTGGCTCAGGACGAGACTCGCTCCACCCCCGAACCCACCCGACCACGACTGACCTGGAGATGAACGGCCATGTCCACAACCGTGGCGACCAAGAACCCCTCACCGGCACCGGCTGCACCGCAGCGGCCCCGTCGGTCCCTCGTCGGCCAGGTCCTCGCCCGACCCGAGATCGGCGCCGCAGCGGCGGCCATCGTCATCGCGATCTTCTTCCTCATCTCCGCGCCTGCGTTCCGCAGCCTCGCGGCGGTCTCCACCGTTCTGTACGCGAGCTCGACCATCGGCATCGTCGCCGTGGGCGTCGCACTGCTCATGATCGGTGGAGAGTTCGACCTGTCCTCCGGGGTCGCGGTGACGACCTCGGCCCTGACGGCGGCCATCACGAGCTACCAGCTCTCCCTCAACGTCTGGGTGGGCGTGCTGGTTTCCCTGGTGGTGGCGCTCGCCATCGGGTTTGTGAACGGGTGGCTGGTCATGAGGACCGGTATCCCCAGCTTCCTCGTCACCCTGAGCACGTTCTTCGTGCTGCAGGGAGCGAACCTGGGCGTCACCAAGCTGCTCACCGGCACCGTCGCCACGACCAACATCAGCGACATGGACGGCTTCGCGTCGGCGCAGGCCGTCTTCGCCAGCACCCTCACCCTCGGCCCGCTGAACCTCAAGATCACCGTCATCTGGTGGCTCGTCTTCACCCTCGTCGCCACCTGGGTCCTGCTGCGCACCCGCGTCGGCAACTGGATCTTCGCCGTCGGCGGCAACCAGGCGAGCGCCCGCGCCGTCGGTGTCCCCGTCCGCAAGGTAAAGATCGGCCTCTTCATGGGCGTGGCCTTCCTGGCCTGGTTCCTCGGCATGCACCTGCTGTTCGCCTTCAGCACCGTCCAGTCCGGCGTCGGCGTCGGCAACGAGTTCGTCTACATCATCGCCGCGGTGGTCGGCGGCGCCCTGCTCACCGGCGGTTACGGCTCGGCGGCGGGCGCGGCGATCGGCGCGATCATCTTCGGCATGACCACGCAGGGCATCGTCTACGCCGGCTGGGACCCGAACTGGTTCAAGACCTTCCTCGGCGTGATGCTCCTGCTCGCCGTGCTCGTCAACCTGTACATCAAGAACGTCGCAGCGCGGAGGGTCTGAGATGACTGACACGATCGCTGAGCACGCCGACAGGGACCTCAAGGCGGGCGCGCCCCTCATCGAGATGAGCGGCGTGGGCAAGGTCTACGGGGCCATCCGCGCTCTCGAGGGCGTCGACCTCCGCGTCAACGCCGGTGAGGTCACCTGCGTCCTGGGTGACAACGGCGCTGGCAAGTCGACCCTGATCAAGATCATGTCTGGGCTGCACTCGCACTCCGAGGGCAAGTTCGTGGTCGACGGCGAGGAGGTGACGTTCGGTTCGCCGCGCGAGTCCCTCGCCAAGGGCATCGCCACCGTCTACCAGGACCTGGCAGTCGTCGGCCTGATGGAGGTCTGGCGCAACTTCTTCCTCGGCTCTGAGATCCGCAAGGGTAGCTACCCCCTGGCGCCCCTCGACATCAAGGCGATGAAGCGCATCGCCGACGAGGAGCTCCAGAAGATGGGGATCCACGTCAAGGACATCGACCAGCCGATCGGCACGCTCTCCGGCGGCCAGCGCCAGTGCGTCGCCATCGCCCGCGCCGTGTACTTCGGCGCTCGGGTGCTCATCCTCGACGAGCCCACCGCCGCACTCGGCGTCAAGCAGTCGGGCGTGGTGCTGAAGTACACCGCGGCGGCGCGCGACGCCGGCCTCGGCGTCGTCTTCATCACCCACAACCCGCACCACGCCTACCTCGTGGGTAACCACTTCATCATCCTGAAGCTGGGTCGCCGCGTGCTCGACCGCAAGCGTTCAGAGGTCTCCCTCGAGGAGCTCACCGCGGAGATGGCCGGTGGCCAGGAGCTGGCGGAGCTGGCCCACGAGCTCAAGCGCTGACCGCTCCGCACCCGGGCGCCCACCCGGCCTGGCGGCCGGGTGGGCGCCCTCGTCGTGGCGCACCCCTGACCCGGACCACCTCACCCACCCAGGAGGCCCTCATGAAGATCGCCCTCGACCCCACACCGTTCCACCACAGCCACTCCCTGCTCGAGTTCCCGCGCCTGGCTGCCGACCTCGGCTTCGAGCACCTGCAGCTGACGCCGCACCGCGACGTCATCCCCTTCTTCCGGCACCCCCGCGCTGACGACGCGCTCGTGAAGCGCTTCAGGGCCGAGTGCGACGCCGCTGGCGTCGGCATCGCCTCCGTGCTCCCGGTGCTGCGCTGGTCCGGCCCCGACGAGGTCGACCGCGAGGCCGCCGTGCGCGCCTGGAAGCGCGTCATCCAGATCACCGTCGACCTCGGCGTCGACGTCATCGGCACCGAGTTCTCCGGGCGCCCCGAGGCGGCCGAGCGCTCCGACGCGGCGTTCTACAGGTCCATGGAGG
>JAKONK010000278.1 GCA_022701985.1 Actinomycetales bacterium | reverse complement strand
ACACCCACGCCCACGGCACCGAGGGCGTGCACTTCTTCACCCGCGGCAAGGTCGTCACCACGCGCTGGCTCGACCCGAGCCACGCGGGCCTGAACCTGGGCTTCCCGACCAACGCCTGACCCGACCCGTCCCACCCCGCGGGTGGCCGAACGCCCATGATCACGACGATCATGGGCGTTCGGCTCCTCCGCCCCTGGAGCTGAGGAGCACGAGCGCATGACCGAGGAGCTGTCCGACCTGCGGGTGGCCGTGGTGGGCGTCGGGAAGATGGGCGCCGACCACGTGCGGCGCCTGCAGACCCGCACCGCCGGGGCCCGCACCGTGGTGGTGGCCGACGCCTTCCCCGCCACCGCGCAGGAGGTCGCCGCCGCCTGGCCGGGGGTGCGGGTCGCCGCCGACCCGCTGGCCGCGATCACCGACGACGAGGTCGACGCCGTCGTCATCGCCACCCCGGGCAGCACGCACGAGGAGCTGGTGCGCGCCTGCCTCGAGCACGGCAGGCCGGTGCTGTGCGAGAAGCCGCTGACCACCGACGTCGAGAGCTCGCTGCGCCTCGTCGAGGCCGAGCGCGCCACCGGGCGCCGGCTCGTCCAGGTCGGGTTCATGCGGCGCTTCGACCCCGAGTACGCCGCGCTGCGCCGCCTGGTGGAGTCCGACGAGCTCGGGCGCCCGCTGATGCTGCACTGCGCGCACCGCAACGCCTCGGTGCCGTCGTACTTCACCTCGGAGATGGTCGTGCTGGACAGCCTCGTCCACGAGGTCGACTGCACGCGCTTCCTGCTCGGCGAGGAGGTCACCGCCATCACGGTGATGCACCCCCGCTCGCGGCGCGGCGCCCCGGACGGGCTCTCGGACCCGACCTTTGCCCTGCTGGAGACCGAGAGCGGGGCGCTGGTCGACGTCGAGGTGAACGTGGCCACCGGCGTCGGGTACGAGGTCCGCACGGAGCTCGTCGCCGAGCGCGGCACCGCGATGATCGGGCTGGAGGGCGGTCCGGTCATCGCCACCGGCACCGCAGGCTCCGCCGCGCGCGGGCGTGCGGTCCCCCCGACCTTCGTGGAGCGCTTCGAGCTGGCCTACGACCTCGAGTTCCAGGCCTGGGCCGACGCCGCGCGCCGCGGCACCGCCACCGGTCCCACCGCGTGGGACGGCTACGCCGCCACAGCGGTCACCACCGCCGGCGTCGAGGCGCTGCGGTCGGGCCGGCGCACCGAGGTCAGGCTCGCGCCGCGCCCCTGACGGCTGGCGCTCCACCGGAGGACCCCGCCCGGCGTCCCCCGGTGGAGAGCCGCCCGGGCGCTCGGAAAGCGCTGTCCGTCAGAATGTCATGACAAAGGGTTGACATGGTCGTCACCGGTGAGCGAGGCTCGCCGTGCTCCGGACGCCGAGGAGGGTGTCCGCCGCTCCACACCGAAGTCACCGCTGATCTCGCTGCCGAACTCACTGCTGAGTCACCGCGTCAGGAGCGTCCTATGGCAACCACTGCACCCTCACCCGCTGCGGCGGGTGCCACCGGCGGGGCGACCCCGCCCCCCGCGGCCCGCGACGACCGCGTCGGCAAGCGCCCGCTCGTCGCCACGCTGCTCTCGCGCCCCGAGGTCGGGTCCGTCCTCGGGGCGGTCGTGATCTTCGTCCTGTTCATGGTCGTCGCGGAGCCCTTCCGCAACCCCGCGTCCCAGGGCACCGTGCTCTACCAGAGCTCGACGATCGGGATCATGGCCGTCGCGGTCGCGATGCTCATGATCGGTGGCGAGTTCGACCTGTCCGCCGGCGTCGCCGTCGTCACCAGCGGGCTGACGGCCTCCATGACGGCCTACCAGCTCGGCCTGAACGTCTGGGTCGGCGTGCTCATCGCCCTCGCCGTCTCGCTCGCGATCGGCGCCTTCAACGGCTGGCTGATGATGAAGACGGGCCTGCCCAGCTTCATCATCACGCTGGGCACCTTCTTCATGCTCCGGGGTCTCAACCTGGGCGTCACCCGCCTCGTCTCCGACGGCGTGAGCACGCGCAACATCTCCGACATGGAGGGGTTCGCCTCCGCCAAGGCCGTCTTCGCCCACGTGTTCACCATCGGGGGCGTCAACATCCCGATCACGGTCTTCTACTGGATCTTCTTCGTCGCGCTGTCCACCTGGTTCCTGCTGCGCACCCGCGCCGGCAACTGGGTGTTCGCCGTCGGCGGCGAGGACAAGGCCGCCCGCGCGGTGGGCGTTCCGGTCAAGAAGACCAAGATCGGCCTGTTCATGCTCGTCGGCTTCATGGCCTGGTTCGTGGGCATGCACCAGCTGTTCAACTTCAACGTCGTGCAGTCCGGCCAGGGCGTGGGCAACGAGTTCCTCTACATCATCGCCGCGGTCGTGGGCGGGTGCCTGCTGACCGGCGGCTACGGCTCGACGATCGGCGGCGCCATCGGCGCCTTCATCTTCGGCATGACCAGCCAGGGCATCGTCTACGCCCGCTGGAACCCCGACTGGTTCTTCCTGTTCCTCGGGGCGATGCTCCTGCTCGCCACGATCGTCAACCTCGTCGTCAAGACCCAGGCCGAGAAGAGGTGATGGCGGTGGCCAGCGCGAGCATCGTCGAGCCGACCAGCCCCGTCAGCGAGATCGTCTCGCTGAGGGACGTGGGCAAGAGCTACGGCAACGTCCACGCCCTGCGAGGGGTCTCCCTCGTCGTCCGGCAGGGCGAGGTCACCTGCGTCCTGGGTGACAACGGCGCCGGCAAGTCGACCCTCATCAAGATCCTGGCGGGGCTGCACGCCCACACCGAGGGCGAGGTGGTCATCAACGGCGAGCCGGTGACCTTCTCCTCTCCGCGCGAGGCCCTCGCCCGGGGGATCGCCACGGTCTACCAGGACCTCGCCCTCGTGCCGCTGATGAGCGTCTGGCGCAACTTCTTCATGGGCCTGGAGCTGCGCAAGGGCCCGTTCCGCATGCTGGACGTCGCGAAGATGAAGGCCGTCGTCAGCGAGGAGCTGCTGAAGATGGGGATCGACATCCCCGACCTCGACAGGCCCGTCGGGGGCCTGTCGGGCGGCCAGCGCCAGTGCATCGCCATCGCCCGCGCCGTCTACTTCGGCGCGAAGGTGCTGATCCTGGACGAGCCCACGGCAGCGCTCGGCGTCAAGCAGTCGGGCGTGGTGCTGAAGTACGTGGCCCGGGCCCGCGACGCCGGCCTCGGCGTCGTCTTCATCACCCACAACCCGCACCACGCGTACCTGGTGGGCAACCACTTCGTCATCCTCAACCGCGGCCGGGTCTCGCTCGACGGCTCGCGCTCGGAGATCAGCCTCGACCGCCTGACCAACGAGATGGCCGGCGGTGCGGAGCTCGAGGCCCTCGGGCACGAGCTGGGCGCGTCGGTGAAGCAGATGGAGGCGGGCACCGAGCTGCACGCGCGCTGAGGTCGCGGTCCCTCGCTCAGGACGCGCAGAACGCCCCGGGAGGCTCCGCCAGCGGCGCCTCCCGGGGCGTCCTGCGTCCCCGCCGTCCCGTTCTCATCCGTGACCGGAACGTTATTGACACGATGTCCGGACATGGACATGCTCCTCTTCAGCAGGTCAGGACGCAGCAGTCCGACCCACTGCTCCACGGAACTCCCCGCACCACTCTGGCGACGACGACAGATGGGACCGAGAAGATGTCGATCATGAAGATGGGCCGCCGCGGCGGCCGCGTGGCAGCCCTGGCCTCCGCCCTCGTGCTGGCCGGCAGCCTGGCCGCCTGCTCCAGCACCGGTGGTGCCCAGCAGGACGAGCCCGCCCAGGGCGGCGGGGGCGGCGGCGAGCGCGAGACCACGATGACCGTGGCCATGATCACGCACGGCCCGGCCGGCGACACGTTCTGGGACACCATCCGCAAGGGCGCCGAGGCCGCTGCCGCCAACGACGGCGTGGACCTGCAGTACACCTCCGACGGTGACGCCACCGCCCAGGCCACGCTGATCCAGAACGCCGTGAACCAGGGCGTCGACGCCATCGCCGTCACCGACCCCAACACCGGGGCGCTCGGCTCGGCCATCCAGGCCGCGGTGGCCGCGGGCATCCCGGTCACGATGTTCAACGCCGGCTCGAGCGACTGGGAGAGCCTGGGCGCCCTGAGCTACTTCGGCCAGGACGAGGCCATCGCCGGCGAGGCCGCCGGTGCGCGCCTGAAGGAGGAGGGCGCGCAGAAGGTCCTCTGCGTCATCCAGGCGCAGGGCCAGAGCCAGCTCGAGGCGCGCTGCGACGGCGTCTCGCAGGGCCTGGGCACCCAGGTCGAGCGCCTCTACATCAACGGCACGGACCTGCCCTCCAGCCAGGCGAGCATCTCCTCTCAGCTGCAGGCCGACCCGAGCATCGACCACGTCATCACCCTCGGCGGGCAGTTCGCGCTGGCGGCCGTGCAGGCCAAGGGCGATGCCGGCAGCCAGGCGAAGGTCGTCACCTTCGACAACAGCGCCGACGTCGTCAAGGCCATCCAGGCCGGCGACGTGGGCTGGGCGATCGACCAGCAGCCCTACGCCCAGGGCTACCTGGCCGTCGACTCCCTGTGGATGCACGAGAACGCCGGGATCGTGCTCGGCGGCGGCCAGCCGGTGCTGACCGGTCCGGCCTTCGTCGACTCCACGAACGTCGACGCGACCGCCGACTTCGCGGCGCAGGGCCTGCGCTGACCCCGTCCTGACCCCGGGTGGCCAGCGCCCATGATCACGCGATCATGGGCGCTGGCCACCTCCACGTTGGCCCCCCGGAGAGGCTTGAGCACCCGTGAAGATCGCCCTCGACCCCACCCCGTTCCACCACAGCCACGCGCTGCTCGACTTCCCCCGCCTGGCCGCCGACCTCGGCTTCGAGCACCTCCAGCTGACGCCGCACCGCGACGTCATCCCCTTCTTCCGGCACCCCCGCGCTGACGACGCGCTCGTGAAGCGCTTCAGGGCCGAGTGCGACGCCGCCGGCGTCGGCATCGCCTCCGTGCTGCCGGTGCTGCGCTGGTCCGGCCCCGACGAGGTCGACCGCGAGGCCGCGGTGCGCGCCTGGAAGCGCGTCATCCAGATCACCGTCGACCTCGGCGTCGACGTCATCGGCACCGAGTTCTCCGGGCGCCCCGAGGCGGCCGAGCGCTCCGACGCGGCGTTCTACAGGTCCATGGAGG
>JAKONK010000277.1 GCA_022701985.1 Actinomycetales bacterium | reverse complement strand
CTGCCGCACCTGCTCGACCCCGACCTGCACTGGGCCCCGGCGCTGCGGCCGGAGGGCTCCTCGCCCGACCCGGCGGCCGAGGCGGTCCAGGCGGAGGTCCTCGCGGAGCTGCTCGCCGCGGACGTCGTCCTCATCGGTGCCCCGATGTACAACTACTCGCTGCCCTCGACGCTGAAGACCTGGGTCGACCACGTCCACGTGCCCGGCACGACGACCTCCTTCCCCGGGCACGAGGCGCAGCCCCTGAGGGGCCGGCCCGCCGTCGTCGTCACCAGCCGGGGCGGCACCTACGACCCGGGCACCCCCACCGAGAGCTGGGACCACGCCGTCCCGCCGCTGCAGATCGTGCTGGGCGACGCGCTCGGCATGGACGTCTCGGTCATCACCACCAGCGCGACGCTCTCGGAGTCCGTGCCGGCCCTCGCCGACGGCGCCGAGCGCGCGGCGGCCGAGCTGGCCCGCGCGCACGAGCAGGCCGTCGCGACGGCCCGCCAGCTGGCCGCGCTGGTGCGCTGACCCCGCGGGTCAGCCCTCGCGGGGCCGCCGGTCGTCAGCCGCGGTCGAGCCAGCCGTGGTCGCCCTGCCAGCGCTCGGCGGCCAGGATCTCCTCGGAGTCCGGGCCGTCGGGCAGCGACAGGTCGACGAGCAGCGACAGGGGCACCCCCCGCTTGAGCAGGTCCATCACGGTCGAGCCCGGGGCGTTCTGGACGGACAGGTCCGGGGTGGGCTGGTGGTGCACTGCGGCTCCTTCGTGGTCTCCGCGTCCGTGCGGCTGCTGCTGGTTGCCCCCACGTCATCGGTGCCGCTGCCCATGACCTTGCGGCCCGCGCCCGGGAGCCACCCGCTCGGGCGCCACCCGGATGCGCCGCGGTGGCCCCGCGGCCCCGGGGACGACGAAGGCCCCGGTCAGGTGCCTGACCGGGGCCTTCGTGGCGGGGTGAGCGACGGGACTTGAACCCGCGACATCCGCGACCACAACGCGGCGCTCTACCAGCTGAGCTACGCCCACCATCAGCCGTGCGCGCACGGCCGGGACAGATCCTACGGCACGAGCCCGGCGCAGCGTGCGCCAGGCGGTGCCGGCGGCTCAGGCGGGGGTGGTGCGCCCCGCAGCGGCCCTGGCCGCAGCGGAGTCCGGGCCGGGGGCGGGCACGAAGACGGCCTCGCGGTAGTAGCGCAGCTCGGTGATGCTCTCGCGGATGTCGGCGAGGGCGCGGTGCCCGCCGGCCTTGGCCGGCGCCTGGAAGTACGCCCGCGGGTACCAGCGGCGCGCCAGCTCCTTGACGGAGCTGACGTCGATGATCCGGTAGTGCAGGTGCTCGTCGAGCTCGGGCATGTCACGGGCGATGAACCCGCGGTCGGTGCCCACCGAGTTGCCGGCCAGCGGCGCCTTGCGCGGCTCGGGGACGTGGCGGCGCACGTACTCCAGCACCGCTTCGGTCGCCTCGGCCATCGTCGTGCCGTGCTGCAGCTCGTCGAGCAGCCCGGAGGTGGTGTGCATCGTGCGCACCACGTCGCGCATCTGCGCCAGCGACTCCTCGGAGGGCTTGATGAGGACGTCGATGCCCTCGTCGAGCACGTTCAGCTCGGAGTCGGTGACCAGGACGGCGACCTCGACGAGGGCGTCGACGGACAGGTCCAGGCCCGTCATCTCGCAGTCGATCCAGACGATGCGGTCGGAGGAGGGGCTCGCCACCGGCGTCACTGTAGTGAACCGCCCACGCGCCGCATCACCCGGAGCGCACGGCGCGGGCACGGCGTGGGCGCGGCGCGGGCGCGGCGCCCCCGCGCCGTCGGCCCCCGCGGATAGCGTGCTGCGCCATGGAGCTCTCGCCCGCCGTCACGCCCCGGGGTGAGGGCGAGCCGCACCTGCACCTGCCCGAGCGCCGCCCCCGCCGCACGGGCGTCGGGCGGGTGCTGCTGCGCGTCGCCGTCGTCCTGCTCGTGGCCGGCTGCGGGGTGCTCACGCTGCTGCTGGTGCTCAGCGACACCGGCATCACCGGCTTCGGCGTGGGTGCGCTGCTGGCGCTGCTGCCGGTGTTCCCCGTGGTCGCGGCGATCCTGTGGCTCGACAGGTACGAGCACGAGCCGCCCGCGCAGCTGGTCTTCGCCTTCGTGTGGGGCGCGTTCGTGGCCACCTTCGTGTCGCTGGTGCTCAACACCTCCTCGATGGAGCTGATCCGCGCCGCCGGCGGAGACCCCGACTCCGCCGCGGTGCTGGTGGCGCCCGTCGTCGAGGAGTCCACCAAGGGCCTCGCCGTCCTGCTGCTCTTCCTGTTCCGGCGCCGCGAGTTCGACGGCGTGGTCGACGGCGTGGTCTACGCCGCGCTCGCCGGGGTGGGGTTCGCCTTCGTCGAGAACGTCCTCTACCTGGGGCGCAGCTTCGCCGACGACGGCGCCACGGTCACCGCCGTGACGTTCGTGGTGCGCTGCCTGTTCAGCCCGTTCGCGCACCCCCTCTTCACCGCCGCGATCGGCGTGGGCGTCGGCATCGCGGCCAGCCGCCGCAGCCCGGTGCTGCGGGTCCTGGCGCCGCTGGCCGGGTGGGGGGTGGCCGTCGGGCTGCACGCGCTGTGGAACGCCACCGCCAGCCAGGGCCTCCAGGGCTTCGTGGGCACCTACGTGGTGCTCCAGCTGCCGATCTTCGTGGCCGCCGTGGCGCTGGCCGTGGCCGCCCGCTCCCGCGAGGGCAGGGTGCTGCGGCGCCACCTCGCCGGGTACGCGCAGGCCGGGTGGGTCACCCCCGCCGAGGCCCGCATGCTCGCCTCGCTGCCCGAGCGGGCCCGCGCCCGCGACTGGGCGGGGCGCACCCTCGGCCCTCAGGCCCGCACGGCCATGCGCGACTTCCAGGAGCTGGCCAGCGAGGTGGCCTTCCTGCGCGACCGCATGGAGCGGGGCACCGCCCCCGCCGACGCCGCCCAGAGCGAGCTGGCGGGCCTGCAGTCGATGTGGCGGCTGCGGCGCGGGTTCCTCCCCGCCTGAGGGGGCGGGCCGGACCGAGCGGGGTCGGGCGGGGTCGAGCCGCTCAGCTGACCGTCCACAGGTCGCGGGCCGCGCGCCACACGGGCAGCCACGCCCCGCCCTCGGTCACCAGCGCCGCCAGCGCCAGCGGCTGCGTCAGGCGCAGGTGCAGCAGGACGACGCACGTCGCCAGCAGCGCGGCCCGCCCGCACGAGGGCGTCGCCCCGGCCGGGGTCCGCACCCGGAACGCGGCGG
This sequence comes from Actinomycetales bacterium, assembly GCA_022701985.1. Taxonomy (GTDB): domain Bacteria; phylum Actinomycetota; class Actinomycetes; order Actinomycetales; family Quadrisphaeraceae; genus Quadrisphaera. Next base: position 8,846 of record JAKONK010000277.1, on the reverse strand, counting down.
TGCCGCCGTCGAGGTCGAGGACCACGCCGACGCCCGAGTCGTCCAGCAGCGCGTCGACGCCGCGCGACAGCGCCGCCACGGCCTCGCGGGCCCCCGGGGTCGTGGTGCTCGGCAGGGCGGCCAGCGGCACGGCGTAGCGGCCCAGCACGTCCGCGGCGAGGGCTGCCGCCAGCGCGACCGCGGCCCGCCAGTCCGGCGTGCCCGCCTTCAGGTGGGGGAAGGCCGCGTCGATCAGCTCTCGCAGCGAGGCCCGCACCTGCTCGGGGACGGCGGCGCCGGCCTGCCCGGGCAGCAGCCCGTAGCGCGACGCCAGCGCCAGGTGCGCCGCGACCTCGCGCGCCACCACCTCGGGCGTGCGGCCGGCGCGGCCCCGCGTGGGCTCGCTGCGCGGGGTGGCCTGCGGGGTGGCGTGGAGGGCGGCGTGCGGGGCGGTCGGGGGGGTGCGCGGCACCGGCACGGCGAACCCCGTCGTCGTCGTGCTCACCGCCGGCGGCGCGAGGGCGGCAGACGCCCAGGTGGCCCCCCGCGCCGCAGGACCGACGGGCGGCGCGGCCGTGGCCGCGTCCCGGCGCAGCGCCGGGGAGGGGGCGGCGGGGAGGGTCGTGAGGGGCATCCTCCGAGGCTAGGCGGCGGGTGGGCCCGGGCCCCGCCTTCGGCCCGCGACGCGCCGCAGGTCGTGCGCGACGGGCTCGACGCGCCGCGCGGCGGGGCACCGGAGAGGATGCGGGGATGACGACCTGGCTCATCACGGGGTGCTCCACCGGCCTGGGGCGCGCGCTCGCCGAGGCGGTGCTGGAGCGCGGCTGGAACGCCGTCGTGACGGCCCGCCGCGAGGAGGCCGTGCGCGACCTCGCCGCCGCGCACCCGCGCTCGGCGCTGGCGCTGCCCCTCGACGTCACCGACGCCGAGCAGGCCCGCGCGGCCGTGCGCGCCGCGCACGAGCGCTTCGGGGCCGTCGACGTCCTTGTCAACAACGCCGGGTACGGCTACCGCTCGGCCGTGGAGGAGGGCGAGGACGACGCCGTCCGCGCCCTGTTCGACACGAACGTCCACGGCGCGGTGACGATGGTGAAGGCCGTGCTGCCGGGGATGCGGGAGCGCCGCAGCGGCGTCGTGGTCAACCTGTCCTCGATCGGGGCCCAGCTGTGCCCGCCGGGGTCGGGGTACTACGCGGCCACCAAGCTGGCGCTCGAGGGGCTGACCGGGTCGCTGCGCGCCGAGCTGGCGCCGCTGGGCGTCACCGCCGTCGCCGTGGAGCCGGGCGGGTTCCGCACCGACTTCGCCGGCCGCTCCCTCGACGGCACCTCGACCGTCATCGACGACTACGCCGAGACCGTCGGCCCCCGCCGCAAGGAGAACGACACCGTCCACGGCACCCAGCCGGGAGACCCCGAGAAGGCCGCCCAGGCGATCATCACGGCCGTCACGGCGGCCGAGCCCCCGGCGCTGCTGCTGCTCGGCACGGACGCGCTGTCCGCGGCGCGCCAGATCGCCGACCGCCGCCGCGCCGAGCTCGAGGAGTGGGCGGAGCTGTCGGCCAGCACCGACATCGACGGGTCCGCTCGCTGACCGGCCCGCTTCCCAGGGAGCGGCCCTACCCTGCCCGGGTGGTGGTGGTCAGCCGGGTGGCGCGCTTCGTCGTGCTGGGTGCGCTGGTGTGGTCGCTCGTCTGCCTGGTCGCGGCCGTCAACGCGCACCAGAACTGGATGGTCTACGTCAGCGCCGGCGTGGCCGACGCCGACGACGCCGTCGAGGCGCAGGTCCGCTGGCAGCACTGGGTCGACCTGACGCTGTTCGGCGTGCTCGCCGCGGTCGCGGGGCTGGCCGTCGTCTTCTGGCAGGTGCTGCGGGTGGCGCGTCGCCTGGAGGTCGACAGGCCGCCCACCGAGGAGGAGCTGCTGGAGAAGCGCGGCCGCTGACCCCGCCCGGGCCGCCGGCGGCTCAGGCGGCGAAGGGCGCCCCGGGGGCGAACAGGCCCCGCGCGAACCGCTCCGCCACCCGGTGGTGGTCGAGCGGGGTGTCGGCGGTGCCCTCTGCGGCGGGGTCGTGCAGCGCCAGGCCGTCGAGCAGGAACAGCCGCGGGTCGTCGGCGGCCCGCTGCCCGAGCACTTCGGCCACCGCCTCGCGGCAGGTGCGCAGCGACAGGCGCCCGGCTGCGGCGTCGTGGGCGCCCGTCGAGGCGGGGAGCTCCTCCAGGTCCGGGTCGCCCAGCGGTGAGACCACCAGCAGCGGCACGTCGGGGTGGCCCTCGCGGACGGTGTCGAGGAAGCCGTGCAGCGCCGGCCCGAACGCGCGCCGGCGCAGGCTGTCGCCGACGACGACGTCGCGGCCGACCTCGAGGCTGATGACGTCGGCGGGGGTGGCGCGCAGCGCCCTGGCCGTGAACGGGTCCAGGTGGGCGGCGCCGTCGAAGCCCAGGTCGACCAGCTCGACACCGCCGAGCGCGGCGGCCAGCGCCGTCCACGTGGCGCTCGGGCTGTCCGCACCGGTGCCCGTGGCCCCGCCGTGGTGCACCCAGGTGCGTCGGCCCGCGGGGACCGGGGCGGGTGCGGTGGGGGCGTCGGCGCGCAGGGCCACCAGGGTGGTGATCTCGGTGTGGGGGAGCCACACCTCGACGTCCTTCTCCCCGGGCGGCAGGTGGCGGAACCGCACCGAGCCGACCGGCCCGCGCCGCAGCTCGGCGGCGCCGGTGGCCGGGTCGACCTCCACCACGTCGCCGCCCGGCGCGGTCGAGCGCGCCACGAGCACGCCGTCGACCAGCAGGTCGTAGACGCCGTCGGGCGCGAGCGGTCCGGGCCCCGCGGAGGTCGCGGTGGTGGTGCGGGTGCGCACCACGTCGACCTCCAGCTGGGTCGCCGACGTCCGCAGCGCCAGGCGCACCCCGGCGGGCCGGGCGACCGCCTCGGCGGTGGCCTCGTCGGGCAGCTGCGCCCGCGCCCGCGCCGGCAGCCGCTGGGGGAGCAGGCCGCGGTCGGTGGCCACCAGGTCGAGCGCGCCCCGCACGAGGTCGGCGGTGATCGGGGTGGTGGTCCAGTGCGTCACCGGTCCCACCCTGCCCCAGGGCGGCGGGGCGGGCTCAGTCGACGTCGACCGGCAGGGACGGGTCGCGGTGGTGCTCCAGCGCCCGCCGCAGCTGGGCCTCGGTGACCCGGGCCCGCGACAGCGGCGGCAGCGCGTCGAGGGCGAACCACCCGACCTCGAGGGTCTCCAGCTCCTCGGCGGGCACCACGTCGCCGGTGGCGCGGCAGAGGAAGAACAGCTTGTAGACCGCCACCGGCAGCTTCGGCTCGTGGCCCTGCACGTCGCGGTCGTAGCAGGCGATGAGCCGCTCGGCCCGGGCGCCGTAGCCGGTCTCCTCGCGCACCTCCCTCTCAGCGGCCGCCCGGGGCGTGTCCAGCGGGTCGGCCCAGCCGCCCGGCGGGCACCAGCACCCGTCGGAGCGCTCCCGCATGAGGAGCACCCGCTCGTCGTCGTCGAACAGGACGCCGCGGACGTCGACCTTCGGCGTCGCGTAGCCGCTGTCGCGGCCGAGCTCGGCACGCAGCTCGTCGGCGGGGCGGTCGGTGAGGACGGCGAACAGCTCGGCCGCCAGCGCCGACGCCTGCGCGTAGCGCTCCTGGTCGTAGGGGTCGGCGGCGAAGGTCGCGCCGTCCTGCGCGAGGGCCGCCAGCTCGACGGCCACCCGGCGCACCCGCTCGGCGGCGCTGCTCTGGTCGGTCACCGGGCGATCCTCCCAGCCGCAGGGCTGCTGGGGGCCGGGGCGCGTGATGACGGACGGGCAGAGGTCCCGCTCGGGGGCCCGGGGGTCCTTCGGCACCAGGGTTCTGCCCGTTCGTCGTCACGCCGCGCCCGGAACTCCCTCCACGCCCACTCGTCGGGACACCTCGCCACGCCGAGAGCTGCGCCCCCGCGCTCGGGCGTGTCGCACCTGTGGCGCGTGTGACTGGTGTGACGATGCTCCGGTGCGAGCGCCCGTCCTGACCCTGGCCGACGTCGTCCCGGGGAAGCAGCTCGACGCGCTCCTGCGCACCCTGCGGCCGACCGACGCCGGTGCCGCGTCGACGCTCGTGGCGCTCGCGGCGCACCCGCGGGCCGGGGTGCGCAGCACCCTCGCGCAGCGCCTCCCGCTCATGGCCCACGGGGCCGACGGCCCGGCGCCGGCGCTGGTGGAGGCGGTCGTGCGCCTGACCACCGACGAGCACACCGGCGTCCGCGAGGCGGCCTGCTTCGCGCTCGGCACGCTGTGGCGCGACCTGCCGCACCCCTGCGTCGGCGACGCCCTCGCCGCGCGCCTGGACGACGAGCCCGAGGTCCGCGACGAGGCGCTCCTCGGCCTGGCCCACCGGCAGGACCCGCGCGCGCTCCCGGCCGCGCGCCGCGCGCTCGCGGAGCCGGTCGGGCTGGTCTCGCGGCTGGTGCTGGAGGCCGCGGGGGCGCTGGGCGACGTCGAGCTGCACCCCCTCGTCCTGGCCCACGCCGCTGACGAGGACGCCTGGGACGCCGAGGACCTCGACGTCGTCGACGCGGTGGTGCGCCTCACCGACCCCGCTGGGCTGGGCGACGACGTGCTCGACGGCGTCGCCGACCTCTGCCGCGCCGGGGCCGAGGGACGGCGCCCGGGCCGGGCCGCCGCGGCGTGGGAGCTGCTCGACGGGGTGCTCGACGTGGCCCCGCGGCGCGCCCGTCAGGCGCTGGAGGCGGTCGCGGCGCGGCTCGCGGGAGAGCCGGCGGCGCTGGTGCACCTGCGCGAGCGCTCGGCCCTCGGGACGATCGCCGCCGCCTGCACCTGACCCCCCTCACCGCCCGTGATCACGGCCGGGTGGGATCAGAGGAGGCCGGCGAGGCGCCGGCCGACGTCGACCAGGCCCACCCTGTCGAGCCCGTCGACGGCGTCCAGCGGGAACCACCCCGCGGTGTCCGTGGTGCCACCGACCTCGTCGCGCAGCTCGCCGCCCACCACGCGCGCCCGGTAGACGACCCGCAGCGCGTGCAGCGGTCCGCGCCCGGTGCGGAGCCGGTCCTCGGCGTCGATGACGAGGGAGTCCAGGCCCAGCAGGCCGTCGAGCTCGGCGTCGTAGCCGGTCTCCTCCAGGACCTCGCGGACGGCGGCGTCCGCCGGGTCCTCCCCGGGGTCGATGCCCCCGCCGGGGAGCGTCCAGCCGCTGCGGCCCTCCTCGCGCCAGTGCGCCAGCAGCATCCGCGGGCCGGTGCCGTGCTGGTCGGTGCGCTCTTCGACGACGACGGCGTAGGCCGCGACCCGGGTGTCCACGCTGCCAGTCTCACCGAGCCCGAGCCCGAGCCTGAGCCCGAGCCCGAGCGGTGGCGGGGCGTCGGTGGCGTCGTGGGGTGCGGTCCCCGCAGCAGCTGCCCGTGGCCGCGGCGCCTGCGTGCTCACCGGATGCCCAGCTGCGTCGGTGGCCTGCGCCGACGGCGCGTCGTGCGGGAGCGTCGTGGCCCGCCGCACGCATCCTGGGTGACCAGCACCGCCCGGCCACCACCCCTGGAGCCACGATGAGCACGTCGGAGCCCGCGGCGCCGCGGCCCGCCGCGCACCGGGTGGCCGCCGTCGACGTCGTGCGGGGGCTGCTGCTGGTGGCCATCGTGCTCAGCGGGAGCCTGCTGGAGCCGCCCGCGTGGTTCGACCACGCGCCGTGGGCCGGCGTGCACCCGCTCGACGTCCTCTTCCCGTCCTTCGTGCTGCTGATGGGCGTCGGCCTGGGGTTCGCCGGCGCAGGGGGCGTGCACCTGGCGAGGCTGCCCCGGCGGGTGCTCGTGCTGCTGGCCGCGGGGCTCGTCTACAACGCCGCCGTGCAGTGGGCCCGGACGGGGGGCGTCGACCCCGACCAGCTGCGGTGGACCGGGGTGCTGCAGCTGTTCGCGCTCGTGGCGCTGGTGGTCTCGCTCGTCCACCTCGTCGTGCGGGGCTGGGTGGCCTGGACCGCTGTCGCGCTGGCGCTCGCCGCCGCGCACACCTGGCTGGTCGCGCGCTGGGCCGCGGCGTGCCCCGGCGGGGCGGTGGTGCCGGAGTGCAACCCGTCCCAGGGCATCGACCCCGTCGTCGTCCCGGCGGAGCACCTGTACTGGCAGATGGCGGGCGGGCACGACCCCGAGGGGCTCGTCGCGGCGTTCGGGGCCTGCGCCACCGCCGCGGCGGGCGTCGCCGCGGCGCACGCGCTGCGCGGTCGCGGTGGTCGCCCCGGGGTGGTCGCAGCCGCGGGCCGGTCGTCGGTCGTCGCCGCGGTGCTGGCGGGCGGTGCGCTGGTCGCGTCGCTGGAGGTGCCGACGGTGAAGCGGCTGTGGACGGCGCCCTTCGGGCTGGGCGTCGCCGCCGGCGTCGTCCTGCTCGTCGCGGTGGTGCACCTGCTCGTGGACGCCCCGTGGCTCGACCGCGGGCGAGCGGCGGGCAGTGCGGCGGGCAGTGCGTCGCCCCCGGCGCCCCTCGGCGGTCCTCGCCACCGGGCGGAGCGGTCCCGGTCGGGAGCCCGGGGCGCCGCCGCGGGGGTGCGCGCGCTCCGGGAGCCGTTCGTCGCGCTGGGGCGCAACAGCCTGCTGGTCTACGTCGGCAGCGAGGTGGTGGCCGCCGTCCTCCTGCTGCGACCGCTGCGCGCCGACCCGGCGGTGGAGCCGAGCGCCGCGCAGTCGCTGGCGGAGCGCCTCGCGTGGCTGGGGAGCCCGCAGGTCGGGTTCAGCACTGCGCTGCTGCTGGCCTGGTGGGTGCTCGCCCTGGTCCTGCACCAGCGCCGCTGGTACCTGCGCGCCTGACGGGGCGGGGCGCCGGCGGCCTCAGCCCGCGGCGCCGTCGTAGCGGCGGTACATCGCCGCCATCCCGCCGCTGGTGTCGAGGCTGCGCAGCAGTGCGTCGGCGATCCCGGTCAGCTGGGTCAGCTGCTCCGGGGTCAGGACGTCGACGACGTGCTCGCGCACCGCGGCCACGTGGCCGGGCGCTGCCTCCTCGATGCGCGCGAGCCCGCCGTCGGTGAGCACGCAGGTGGTGGCGCGCCGGTCGTCGGGGTCGGGGCGGCGCTCCACCAGACCGCGCGACTCCATGCGCTTCACCACGTGGGACAGGCGGGGGAGCGTGGCGCTGGTCTGCGCCGCGAGCTCGCTCATCCGGAGCGAGCGGGAGGGTGACTCCGACAGCATCGCCAGCACGAAGTACTCGAAGAGCGTGACGTCGGCGTCGCGGCGCAGCTGGCCGTCGAGCGTGCCGGGCAGCACCTCGAGGAGCGCGGCCACGCGCACCCACGCGGCGAGCTGGATCCTGTCGAGCCAGGGGACGTCCACGCACCCATCGTGCGCCACACATGGTTGTAGGGACAACTTCCGGGTGCTAGCGTCGTCCAGGAAGTTGAAGCAACAACCGTTGAGGAGCGTGGACCGTGGACCCCGTCGTCCTGCGCCGCGGCAGCACCGACCCCGCGGCACCGCTCGTCGTCCTGCTGCACGGGCGCGGCGCCACCGAGGCCGACGTCATCGGGCTCGCCGACCACCTCCACGCTGGCGAGGGCGGTCCCGAGCTCGTCGCCCTGCGCGCGCCGATCGCCGAGGGCGGCGGGTTCGCGTGGTTCGCCAACGCCGGCATCGGCCGCCCCCTGCCCGACTCGCTCGCCGCCTCGACCGCCTGGTTCCGCACCTGGCTCGACGCCGAGGCGCCCCTCGACGTCGAGCGGCCGCGTCCCGTCGTCCTCGTCGGGTTCAGCGGGGGAGCCACCTTCGCGGGCGGCGCCCTGCTGGCCGACCCCTCGCGCTTCGTCGGACTGGCCACCCTCTTCGCGACGCTCCCGTTCGACGCGGGCGTGCCCACCACCCCCGGTCACCTCGCCGGCGCGGCGGTCTTCGTCGCCCAGGGCGACGCCGACACCGTCATCCCGCCGGAGCTCCAGCGCCGCACCTGGGAGTACCTGCACGAGACCTCCGGTGCCGCCCTCACCGCGGTGCGCACGCCCGGAGGGCACGGGATGACGGCCGACGTCGTCGTCGCCCTGCGCGAATGGCTGTCCGCGGTGCTCGAGACCGTGCAGCACCCGACGCAGCAGGCGAGGCTCGGCTGATGGACCTCGGACTCACCGGCCGCGTCGCCGTCGTCACCGCCGCCTCCAAGGGGCTCGGCCGCGCCAGCGCGCTGGCCCTCGCCGCGGAGGGCGCGCGCGTGCTCGTCTCCGCCCGCTCCACCGACCTGCTCGACGGGCTCGTCGCCGAGGTCGCCCGCGCGGGGGGCGAGGCGCACGCCGTCGTCGGCGACATGACCGACCCCGCCGTGCCGCAGCGCCTCGTCGAGGCCGCCCTGGAGCGGTGGGGGCGGCTCGACGCCGTCGTCGGCAACGCCGGCGGGCCGCCGACCGGTCGCGCCCTCGACGTCGACGACGACGCCCTGCGCGCAGCCTTCGACACGAACGCCCTGGCGTCGGTCCGCCTGGCGCGGGCCGCCGTGCCCCACCTGGTCGAGCGCGGCTGGGGGCGCGTGGTGTTCATCGCGTCGGCCAGCGTCAAGCAGCCGATCCCCGACCTGGCCCTGTCGAACACCGCGCGCACCGCGCTGTGGGCGTGGACCAAGACGGCGGCGGCCGACGTCGCCGCGCAGGGCGTGACGATCAACCTGGTCTGCCCCGGCCTGCACGCCACCGACCGCCTGCTCGAGCGCGGTGTCCCCGCCGGGGCCCGCACCGGCTCGCCCGGTGACTTCGGCAAGGTCGTCGCCTTCCTGTGCTCCGAGCCCGCCGCCTTCGTCAACGGCACCGCCGTGGGCGTCGACGGCGGCGCCACCACCGGCCTGCTCTGACCCCGCACGCTGGGTGTTCGCAACGTCCATGATCACGGATGGTCGTGTGCGCGACGTCCATGATCAC
>JAKONK010000268.1 GCA_022701985.1 Actinomycetales bacterium | reverse complement strand
GGCGCGGACGGCGGCGACCGTCGCGTCGTCGTCGGCCGGCGGCGCGGCGGCCGCGGACTCCGCCTGCGCTGCGGCGGCCGCCGCAGCCTCGGCCTGCTCGGCACGCGCGACGGCAGCCTCGGCCTCGGCCCGGGCGGCACGTGCCGCGTCGGCCGCAGCGGAGGCCGAGGAGTCGGCCGCAGGCGGCCCGCTCGCGCTGGTCATCCGGTCAGGGTATAGGGGCTGGCCACGTCCGACCCGGGTACGTCGGACGTCACGGACGAAACGGATCGCTCCCCTACACTTGCGGCGTGATCTTCAAGGGCGTCGGGGACTCCAAGCCGTACCCCGACCACGGGCTCTCGCAGTCGCAGTGGGCCCAGGTGCCGCCGCAGCAGGTCCGGCTGGACGAGCTGATCACCACCAAGCAGGAGCTCGACCTCGCCACCCTGCTCGACGAGGACTCCACCTACTTCGGTGACCTGTTCGCCCACGTCGTGTACTACAGGGGCGAGATGTACCTCGAGGACGGCCTGCACCGCGCGCTCCGTGCCGCGCTGCAGCAGCGCCACGTCCTCCACGCTCGTGTCCACCTGATCGAGACCGGACGGCACCGATGACCAGCGAGTCCACCCGCCGCGCGCGCCGCAGCATCATCACGATGAGCGCGCTCGTCGCCATCTTCGTCGTCGGCACGTTCGTGGGGTTCCGGCTCCTGTTCGCCGAGGCGCCGTCCCTCGCCGACGCCACGACCGACGACTCCGCCCAGTGCGAGGACGCCACCATCCCCGCCGGCGGCCAGCTCCCGGCCGCCCAGGTGACGGTCACCGTCTACAACGCCGGCTCGGTGTCGGGCCTGGCGAACCGGACGCTGATCAACCTGCAGCAGCGCGGCTTCCGTCCGGGCAAGGTCGGCAACGTGCCCGAGGGCATCACGGCCACCAACAACGTCACCGTGATCACCGCGAACCAGCAGGACCCCGCCGTCCGCCTCGTCGCAAGGCAGTTCAAGGGCAAGGTCACCTACGTCCAGCCCACGCAGGCGCAGGGCGACAACGTCGAGATCGTCATCGGCCCGCGCTTCTCCGAGCTGCGCAAGAAGTTCCCGACCTCGGTGCAGGTGGACCAGGCCGTGCAGATCTGCGTGCCGGTCGAGGCCACGCCCGAGGCCCCCTGAGCCACCGCTCAGCGGTCGTCGAGCCACCCGGCCAGACGGCCGCGACGGCCGACGGCGCGCAGCCGCTCCTCGGTCTGCTCGCGGACGGCGCGGGGCGCCACGACGAGCAGGTCGTCCTCGCGGTGGATGCGGTACGTCCGGTGCGGCACCGACGCCTCGCCCTCGCGCACGACCAGCGCGACCGACGCACCCGGGGGCAGGCGCAGCTCGCCGATCTCGACGCCGACCAGCCGTGAGCGCCGGGGCACCTTGATCTGCAGCAGGTCGGCCGACACCCGCTCCAGCGGGGCCGCCTCGACCTCGACGTCGCGGGCGCCGTCGTCGGCGACGCCGAGCCACGCGGCGGCCCGTCCGAGCGTCGGGGCCTGCACGAAGGTGTAGACGACCACGAAGACGAACACGATGTTGAACAGCTGGGTGGCGTTGGGCACGCCCTCGGCCAGCGGGATCGACGCCAGGACGATGGGCACCGCGCCACGCAGGCCCGCCCACGACACGAAGGCCTGCTCGCGCCACGGGACGCGCAGCGGCGTCGCGCACACCAGCACCGACAGCGGCCGGGCGACGAACGTCAGCATGGCACCGGCGGCGATCGCGATCCAGACCTCCTCCAGCCGGATCAGGCCCGGCGAGACCAGCAGGCCGAGCATGACGAAGAGCCCGATCTGCGCGAGCCAGCCGATGCCCTCGGCGAACGACCGGGTGGCGCCGCGGTGGGGCAGGTCGGCGTTGCCCAGCACGAGCGCCGCGACGTAGACCGCGGCGAACCCGCTGGCGTGCACGTAGACGGTGCCGCCGTAGGCGAGGACGCAGAACGCCAGGACGGCGATCGGGTACAGACCGGACGACGGGAGCGCCGCGCCGCGCATCACCCAGCCGCCGACGCGTCCGACCACGAAGCCGATCAGCGCGCCGCCGAACAGCTCGACGGCGACGATCGCCACGAACACCGGCAGCGAGTGGTCGTCGGCCGCACCGGTGCTGACGGCCGCGACGAGCAGGACGATGGGGGCGTCGTTGAGGCCCGACTCGGCCTCCAGCGTGCCGAGCACGTTGCGGGTGAGCGGCACCCGTCGCAGCACCGAGAACACCGCGGCGGCGTCGGTGGGCGAGGTGACCGCGGCCAGCAGGACGGCGATCTGCCACTGCAGGCCGAGCACGTAGTGCGCGCCCACGGCCACGACCGCCACGCTGACCGTGACGCCGACCGTGGCGAGCAGGAGCCCGAGACCCATGCTCGGGCGGACCTCCTCCCACTTGGTGGTGAGGCCTCCCTCGGCGAGGATGAGCACGAGCGCGCCGAAGCCGAGCGCGTGGGCGAGGTCGGCGTCGGAGAAGCTGATGCCGAGCACCGACTCACCGAGGACGATGCCGATGCCGAGGTACACCAGCAGGCTCGGCAGGCCCGCGCGCACCGAGAGCCGCACGGCCAGGATCGCCGCGAGCAGCACGCCGGAGCCGACGAGCATGAACGTGTCGAGCGCTTCGAGGTCCACCGCGAACCCCCTTCGCCGCCGACACCCGGAGCCTCATCCTAGGGGGCCCGCCCGACACGTCCGGACATGTCCGTGGCCGACGGGCGTCGTGCTGGTGGCCGTCGCGGTGCTCGCGGGTTGCTCGGGCGGTGACCCCGCGCCGGCCACGGACCCGCTGGACGGCTCGGTCGGGCTCGGCGAGCGGCTCGATTCCGACGGCGGCGCCCACGCCGTCGCTGCGATCACCGACGCGCTCGACCCGACCGCGGTCGGCGAGCCCGTCCAGGTGGCCCCGGACGAGCAGCTGGTCGCGGCCGTCGTCACCGAGTGCGCGTCGCCGGATCGGGCGATCACCGTCTCGGAGAAGGGGTGGAGCGTGGTGCTCGGCGACGGGTCGAGCGTGCCGTCGCGGTTCGAGCCGACCGCGGCCACCGAGGGGTCGCCCAGCATCGACGAGACGCGCCGCGTGCCCGCGGGCGAGTGCCGCTACGCGCGGCTGCTGTTCGCCGTCCCCAAGGACGCGACGGTCGCCGCCGTGCACGTCGACGCGATCGACGACGCCCCCGCGGCGACCTGGCGGGACACCGCTTCTGCCTCCGTGGGCGACTGACCGGCCCTATCGTGACGGCCGTGAGCGCACCGGCCCCGTGGGGAGCACCCGCCCCTCCCCGACCTCCCGCGCCCGCCGGGGTCGTGCTCGGCCGGGTGGTGACGATCGTGCTGCTGGCGATCGTCGCGGCGTGGGCGTTCGGCCTGCTGTTCGTCTCGGTGGCCTCGGTGATGACCGCGGGCGCGTGCGGGAGCGCCGAGCCCGAGCCCACCGCCTGCGTCGCGCGCGGGACGGTCGCGCTGTTCACCCCGTGGATCGGCTGGCTCCTCGGCCTGGTCGGCGGCATCCTCGGCACGGTGCTGCACTGGCGGCGCCGGGCGGTGTGGGTGTGGGGGCCGTTCGGCGTCGTGATGTCGGCGCTCGGCCTGCTCTCGGCACTCGTGCTGCTGTTCGGCTGGACGTTCTGGAGCTGATCCTGCGCCCCGCCCCCCGCGGGGCGACGATGGAGCGATGAGCAGCCAGGCACAGGAACCGTCCGAGGTCGACCCCGACGCGTTCGAGCCCACCGAGCCGTCCGCGTCCGCGCCGTCGGGCGAGGACGAGACCGACGACTCCAACGTCGCCGAGACGGCCGACCCCACGTCCGCCCCCAGCGACGGCAAGACCGGACCCCGGCCCGACCTGCCGCACGGCGGGAAGTAGCCCGGGACGCACGCGACCCCCGGACGCTGGGCGTCCGGGGGTCGACTGGCGGTGGCGGTGGGATTTGAACCCACGGTAGGTCTCCCTACACACGCTTTCGAGGCGTGCTCCTTAGGCCGCTCGGACACGCCACCGCGGAAGACACTACCCGCTCGCGCGCTGGTCCTCGAAGAACCCCCTCAGCAGCGTGGCGCAGGGGCCCTCCAGGACCCCGCCGACGGCCTCGGGCCGGTGGTTCAGCCGGGGGTCGCGGACGGCGTCCCACAGGGAGCCCACCGCACCGCCCTTGGGGTCCCAGGCACCGAAGACGACGCGGGCCACGCGGGCGAGGACCAGGGCACCGGCGCACATCGTGCAGGGCTCCAGGGTCACGGCCAGGGTCGCGCCCTCGAGGCGCCACGAGCCCGCCGCAGCCGCGGCGCGGCGCAGCGCCAGGACCTCGGCGTGGGCGGTGGGGTCGCCGGTGGCCTCCCGCTCGTTGGCACCGACCCCGAGCACGAGACCCGAGGCGCTGACGACGACGGCCCCGATCGGCACGTCGCCGGCCGGGTCGTGGCGGGTCGCGCGGGCCTGCGCGAGCGCGAGGGCGACCAGGCGCTCGTCGTCGCGCCGGTGCGCCGGCCCGGGGGCGGCTCCCGCGGGCCGGCGCGTCAGCGCAGGGCCTCGAGCAGGTCGACGAAGCCGAGGCGCTCGCCGACGGCCACGAGGGCGCCCGCCGGGTCGCGCGACTCGGCGGTCTCGGTCAGCTCCGAGCCGGGCAGCTGGAGGTCCGCGAGGAGCTCGGCGTCACCGGCCCAGGTGGGCGCCGCGACGCGGGCGGCGCTGTCCTCCTCCTCGTCGTCCTGCGGCGCGGGCTGCGGGGCCGGGGCGTCGGCGGTGACGCTGAGCAGGTCGGCGTAGCGGCTGGCGGTGGCGGCACCGAGGTCGGAGACGAACGCGCGGGGCTCCTCGCCGTCGACGCGGACGAGGGCGAACCAGTCGTCCTCCCGCTCGATGACGACGAGCAGGGGCCCGCCGTCCAGGTCCGAGCCGTCGACGGCGGAGCGCACCTCGTCGGCGAGCTCGTCGACGTCGGCGACCTCCTCGACCTCGAGGTCCACGGGGCGCCAGCCCTCGCCGTCGGAGGCCAGGACCGCGGTGAAGTACGACATCGCCCCATCGTGGCGCACGCGGTCCGTCCAGACGAGGGTCCGGGGGCGGTCGGCGGGCGCGCCGGCGCTGGGTAGGGTCGTCGACCATGCGCGTGCAGGTCATCGACCACCCGCTGGTGGCCCACAAGCTCACGGTCCTGCGCGACGCGCGCACGGACTCCCCCACCTTCCGGCGCCTCGCCGACGAGCTGGTGACGCTGCTGGCCTACGAGGCCACCCGCGGCGTCCGCGTCGACGAGCTCCGCATCTCCACCCCGGTGTCGGAGACGACCGGGGTCAAGCTGGCCAGCCCCAAGCCGCTGGTGGTGCCGATCCTGCGGGCGGGCCTGGGGATGCTCGACGGCATGACCCGCCTGCTGCCGACGGCCGAGGTCGGCTTCCTCGGCATGGTCCGCGACGAGGAGACGCTGCAGGCCAGCACGTACGCGCACCGCCTGCCCGACGACCTGTCGGGCCGCCAGTGCTACGTGCTCGACCCGATGCTCGCCACCGGCGGCACGCTGGTCGCCGCGATCCAGTACCTCTTCGACATCGGCGCCGACGACGTCACCGCCGTGTGCCTGCTGGCGGCCCCGGAGGGCCTCGAGGTCGTGACCTCCTCGTTCGGCGCCGACGCGCCGATCACCGTGGTGACGGCCGCCGTCGACGAGCGGCTCGACGAGAACGGCTACATCGTCCCGGGCCTGGGTGACGCCGGAGACCGCCTCTACGGCGTCGTCTGAGGCTCCCGGCCCGCGCCGGGCCACCTCGTGCGGCCTCAGGCGGCCTCGGCGTCCTCGAGCTGCACCCGCAGCCGCTCCAGGGTCCGCGAGAGCAGGCGCGACACCTGCATCTGGGTGACGCCGATGTCCGCCGCGATCTGGCTCTGGGTCCACCCCTTGAAGAACCGCAGCGAGAGGATCCGGCGGTCGCGCTCGGGCAGGGACGCCAGCAGCGGCGCGACGCTGACGTGGTCGACGAGGCGGTCGATCGCGCCGTCGTCACCACCGAGGGTGGCCGACAGGGGGGTGCCGTCGGCCTCGCCGTCCATCGGGGCGTCGAGGGAGGCCAGGTGGTAGTCCTGCGCAGCGGCGAGCGCCTCGATGACCTCCTCCTGCTCCACCCGGAGGTGCTCGGCCAGCTGGGCGACCGTCGGTGAGCGGCCGATCCGCTGGGTCAGCTCCGCGGCCGCGGCCCCCAGCGAGAGGCGGAGCTCCTGGAGGCGGCGCGGGGGCCTGACGCCCCACTGGCGGTCGCGGAAGTGGCGGCGCAGCTCGCCGGTGATCGTGGGCACGGCGTACGGGAGGAAGCCGCGGCCCTTGCCGGGCTGGTAGCCCTGGGCGGCCTTGACCAGCGCCAGCGAGGCGACCTGCACGAGGTCGTCGAGCTGCTCCCCCCGGTCGCGGAAGCGGGCCGCGAGGGCCTTCGCCACCGGCAGGTTGAGCACGACGACCTCGTCGAGCAGGCGGGAGCGCTCGGGCTCGGCGGCGGTGCTCGCGCGCTCGAGCAGCTCCTCGGTGGCCTGCTCGCGGGCACTGGTGGGGCGCTCAGCGCCCTGCTGCTGGGCGCCGTCCGCCGGTGCGGTCGCAGCGGGGGCCTCGGGGCCGTCGTGGTCGGCGGGCACGCCCCGCAGGGCGGGGGCCGCCGCGGCGGCTCGGGCGTCGAGGGGCATCCGAGCTCCTGGTCTCGCGGTCTGTCTCGGACGGTCCTGCCGGCGCTCACGGCCGGGACACGGACCCCCGGGCTCCGCCCGGGCTCGCCCCAGCACAACACCGGGCACCCACCCCGGCAAGCCGAGCCAGGAGTGGTTCAACGGACGCCCCGCGGGTCCCCCTCGCGGTGCCGCGGCGACGTGCAGGGCGGTCTGCCCGGTGGTAGCAAGGCCCCATGCCCGAGGACGCCCCCCAGGACCAGCACGAGCGCCAGCAGCTGCTGCAGCGCATCACCGCGCAGGTGACCGCCGACCACAGCGGCGCCGACGTCGACGTCGTCCGCGACGCGCTGTCCGGAGCGATCGCGGAGCACGGCTTTCCCGAGCAGCCCCAGAAGTGGGTCGACGACACCGCTGGCGAGATCAGCCAGGGGCGGCACGTCGTGGTCGACCGCGAGCTGGGCATCGACAACGAGCTCGAGGAGACCCAGCAGGAGTCCGAGCAGTCGATCGAGGAGTCGCGATGAGCAAGCACGAGGGCCTGGGCACCGGGACCGACGAGGACCCGACCGCGGGCCTGCCGCCGGTCACCGAGGCCGACATCGAGGCGGCGATGGGCGTGAACTCCGTCCCCGACGGCGTGCGCGTCAGCTCGAGCACGCCCGACGAGACCCGCCAGGTGATGGACTCGACCGGGCGCCTCACCGGCCCGGCCGAGGAGGAGCCCTCGGGCGTCGACCCGCAGTAGCCCGTCCGTCCGCGCAGGTCCCGCTCCCCCCGGGGGCGGGACCTGCGCGCGTCCGGCGCTCCTACCCGGCCGTCTCCGAGATCTCACCGGCGCGCCGCTCCTCGGCGGGGGTGGCGTCGAGCCGTCCCACGGCGAGGTCCTCCAGGCGGGCGAGCAGCTCGCGGTTGCGCAGGCCGATGGCGATCCCGCGCAGCGGGCGGGGCACCCAGGTGCCGGGCCCGCGCACGGCGTCCTCCTCGATGGTCACCACCGTGCCGCCGCCGCGGCCGAGCAGGCTGATGACCACGCGGGCCTCTCCCAGCGGCCAGCCCCTGGCGGTCAGCTCGATGCGGCGGCCGGGGTCGACGGCGTCGCAGGTGGAGGTGCCGCGCCGCATCAGCGGCCAGGCCCCGAAGGAGTGGTGCAGGACGGCCCCGGTGGTGGGCCAGTCGCCCTCCACGGCGCGCATGTGCGCGGTGCCCACGACGAACACGGGGTAGTTCCAGGCGTCGCAGAGCACCTCCCAGACCAGCTCCGGTCCGACGGGGACCCAGTGGCGTCGTGTGCTCACGGGTCATGCCTAGGCCGCCCGGCGGCGAGGTGCCAGCCGGGGCGGGGCGGCGCAGGATCCTCAGGGTGCAGACGTTCCTCCCCTTCCCGAGCTTCTCCGCCAGCGCGGAGGTGCTCGACTCCCCCCGCCTGGGCAAGCAGCGCGTCGAGGTGCTGCAGGTGCTGCGGGCCCTGGAGCTGCCCGAGTACGGGTGGGGCAACCACCCGGCCGCCGCCATGTGGCGGGGGCGCACCCCGGCGCTCGTGCGGTACGGCCTCGACTGCGTGGAGGCGTGGACCGACCGCGGGCACGCGGACTCCACCGCGGAGCAGATCGCCGAGTTCGCCCCCGAGGTGGTCGGCGCCTCCCAGGCCGACCTCGCCGCCGCGGGGGCCCTGCCGAGCTGGCTGGGGCGGGCCGAGCTCCACCGCTCGCACCGGTCGAACCTGCTGCGCAAGGACCGGGAGCACTACGCGCCGCGCTTCGAGCGGGGGCTCCCCGACGACCTCGAGTACGTCTGGCCGGGGGCGGACGACGTACCGGCCCGCCCGGCGGCCCCGGGCCGGGTGCTGTGGGTGGTGCGCGCCCCCGACGCCACCACGCTGGGCGTGCTCGTGGGGCAGGGCGTGGTGGGCCTGGACACCAGCAGCGGGATCGACGTGCCGGCCGACCTCGCCGACGAGCCCGGCAGCGCCGCCGGCAGCGGGCTGCGGGCGCTGCTGGCCGAGCGGGCGCAGGCGGCGGGCACGCCCCGCCGGCGGGCGGGCAAGGCGCTGCGGCAGCTGGAGGCGCTGGTGGGCGAGGTGGCCGTCGGTGACGAGGTCGCCGTCCCCGTCCAGGGCGAGCGCGCCCTGCTGGTAGGCGAGGTGACGGGCGAGTACGTCTTCGCGGGGGTGCAGGCGCTGGTGCCGCACCGCCGCGCGGTGCGCTGGCTCGACGTCGTGCCGCGGGCCGCCGTCGAACGGCCCGCCGTGCTGCAGGATCCCCGCGCCCTCTTCCGGGTGGTGCTCTCCCTCGACGCCTCGCCGGCGGCCTGACGACGCGGCGCGGCGCCGAGGAGGGCCCCGGGGCTCAGGAGCTCGGGGAGGGCTCCGGCGGCACCCCCGGTGGCACGAGCGCAGGTGCCGCCTCCGGGGGACGCGGCTGGTCCTGGCGGTGCAGCCGGACGGCGACGAGGGCGACGTCGTCCTCCGGGTGGGCGGGCACCAGCCGCTCCAGCAGCGCGTCGCACAGCTCGGGCAGCGGGCGGGACGCGAGCTCGGACAGCAGCGCGCTCAGGCGCCCCAGCCCGGTGTCGAGCGACTGGCCGCGCTGCTCCACGAGGCCGTCGGTGTAGAGCAGCACGGTGGCGCCGCGCTCGACGGTGACGACGGCCTCCTGGCGCTGGGAGGCGGGGTCGTAGCCGAGGAGCAGGTCGGGGGAGTCGACCTCCAGGAGCTCGACCCGCCCGTCGGCGTGCAGCACCATCGGCGGCGGGTGGCCGGCGCTCGACCAGCGCAGCCGCGTGGTGCCGGCCGCGCGCTCGGCCGCCGTCTGCTCCAGGCGCAGGACGACGGCGGTGGCCGTGGTGGCGACGAGCAGCCCGGACAGGGCCGCGTCGAGGCGCGAGAGCACCTCGGCCGGGCCGGCGCCCGTGGTGAAGGCGATGCCCCGCAGCAGGCCGCGCACCTGGCCCATGGCGGCCGCGGCGGCGGTGTCGTGGCCCACGACGTCGCCGATGACGAGCACCGCGGCGCCGTCGGCCTGCAGGAAGGAGTCGTACCAGTCGCCGCCGACCTGCGCCGCCGCGGCGGCCGGCAGGTAGCGGACGACGAGCTCGGCGTGGTCGGGCTCGGGCGGGGCCGTGAGCAGGCTGTGCTGGAGGGCCGCGGCGAGGTCGCGCTGCTCCTCGTAGAGCCGGGCGTTGTCGAGGGCCGAGCCGGCGCGGGAGGCGATCTCCCGTGCCGTGGCGAGGTCCTCCGGGGCGGGAGCGCCGCGCTCGGCGCCCCAGCAGAGGGTCAGCAGGCCGAGCGTGCGGCCGTGCGCGCGCAGCGGGAGCACCTCCAGGGCCACGGGGGCCAGCTCCGCGGCCAGGTGACGGGCCTCGTCGTCGCCCAGGAGACGGTCGAGCACGGCGCCGGCGTCCTGCGACAGCCCCACCGGCTCCCCCGTGCGCAGCGCCTCCAGCACCGGCGCGCTCGGGGCGAGCCCGAGGAAGCGCCGCGCCGCGTACCGCTCCACCAGGCCTGTGAGCTCGGGGTCGCCGTGGGCCCAGCCGACGTCGCGCAGACCGCCGTCGGGCTCGACCAGGGTGACGACGGACCAGTCCGCCAGCTCGGGGACGACCGTGGCGGCCAGGCGGGCCACGGCGGTGCGCGCGTCGAGCACCTCGGTGAGCTGGTGGGTGGTGCGCGAGAGCAGCTCCAGGCGCGCCGACGCGGCGAGGACCTGCACCTGCGCCAGCCGGCGCTCGGAGATCTCGAGGAAGTAGACCGACAGCCCGTCGGGCACGGGCCAGGCGCGCACCTCGTACCAGCCGTCGAGCGGGGGCGGGTAGTGCGCCTCGAAGGCGACGGGCTCTCCGGTCTCGACGGCCGCCCGGTAGTGCTCCTCGAAGGTGCTGCCCGCGGTGGCGGGGAACAGCTCCCACACCGATCCGCCCAGCAGCTCGTCGCGGGGCCGTCCCAGCAGCCGCTCCGCCTCGGAGTTGACGTAGGAGAAGCGGAAGTCGCGGTCGAGCGCGTAGAAGGCCGCCGACATGCTCTCCAGCACCCGGGCGACGCGGGCGTCGCCGTCGCGGACGTCGGTGGTGTCGAACGCCGCGCCGATCATGCGGGTGGTGCGGCCCCCGGCGTCGCACAGGGCCCGCCCCCGGCCCTGCACCCACCGCTCGTGGCCGTCGGGCCGCAGGACGCGGAACTCGGCCTCGTACGTGCCGCCGGTGTCGACGGCCCGCTGCAGCGCCGCGCTGACGCGGCCGACGTCGTCGGGGTGCAGGTAGCTGGAGAAGGCGTCGATGCTCCGGCCGAACTCCTCCCGCTCGACGCCGAAGATGTCGAGCAGGCGGTCGTCCCAGTCGAGCTCGCCCGTGGCCAGGTCCCAGTCCCAGCCGCCCACGCCCGCGGCGTCGATGGCGAGCCCGATCCTCAGGCGGTTCCGCTCGACCTCGTCGGCGACGCGGGCGAGGTCGAGCTCGGCCAGCGCGCTGGCCCCCAGCTGCTGCAGCGACACGACGTCGTGGTCGGTCCACTCGCGCGGTTCGGGCCCGTAGACGCACAGGACGCCGACCGTCCGGTCCCCCTCGCGCAGCGGGACGCCGAGGTAGCTGCCGAGCTCCCCGCTCTCCACGTCGGCGATGCCGGCCGCGCGGGGGTCGCTGGCGGCGTCGCGGACCACGAGGGCGCGCTCCTCACCGGCCGCCCGGTGGCACAGCGTGCCCTCCGGGACCTCGAACCGGGGCTGGTCCTCCCCCGCCCGCAGACCGACGGCGGCCACCACCTCGTGCACGTCGTCGTGCACGAGGACGACCTGGGCCGAGGGCGCGTCCACCAGCCGGGCGGCGAGGTCGGCGAGGCGCTCCAGCCCCGTCGCGTCGAGCGAGCGGCGCGCACCGCGGACGCCGCTGCCGGACTCGTCGGTGGGGAGTCCTCCCGCTGGGCCCGCCACGACGACCACGTCCCCCTCCTGGTGCCCGGGGGCGCCCCCGCCCCCGTCCGCGGTGTGCGCGGTGGGAGCAGTGTGCCCCGCGGCGGCGCCGCGGGGCACGCGACCTCGGAGGACGACCCCTGCGGGTCCGCTCAGCGGCGCGGTCCCCGGGAGGAGCCCCGGACGTCGGGGACGACGTGCAGGCGCGGCGCGGGCGACGAGGTGACCGCGGGCTCGGACGACAGCGCGGGCACCAGGCGCAGCTCGGGCGGCCCGGCCGGGGCCGTGCGTCTCGCGGCGTCCGGTCCGTCGCCGTGCTGCTCGGACCGCGCGTCGAGGTGGGGGGCGTGGACGGCGCGGGGCAGCCCGCCCGCCGGTGCGCTGCGGCGCACCAGGCCGAAGGCCATCACCGGGCCGAAGACGCTCACCGGCCCCGCGGGCGCGGGCATGCGGAGCACCTGGGAGTCGTCGGTGCCCGTCGAGGCGGCGGGGGCCGCACCCGCGGGGGCCGCGGCGGGCGCCTCGGCGGAGCGCACCACGCGGGCGCGCTCGCGCCAGGAGTCGAGGTCGACGACCGGTGAAGCAGACACGGGCTGGCTCCGATCTGAGGGGTCCGCCACCCCGCTGGCGCGAGGCTCGTGGTGCTGGATGGTGCTTCTGGAACTTCTGTGACTCGTGTGACTTGAGAGAAGTTAGAGGCTCCAGAGGCAGCCGCGCCAGCACCGCGGGGGCGTGTCGCGAACGGGTCAGACCGGGGTGCCGCCGGCGCGGCGCACGGCCGCGTCGCGCTCGGCCAGGCGGTCGGAGGACCGCGGTCCTCCGTGCTCGCCGGAGCGCTCACCGCCGTCGCGGCGACCCCCGTCGCGGTCCCCGTCGTCGTCGCCCTCGGACGGCTCGGGGGCGCCGTGGGAGAGTCGCAGCTCGCGCCCCTTCGCGACGTCCTCGGCGTGCTTGGCGGCGGCCTTGTCGCTCTTGCGGGTGTCGCGCGGAGGCAGCTGCAGGTCCTCCTCGGCGGCGATGCCCGCCTGGAGCTGGCGACCCCGCTCGAGCTCGGCGTCGAGCTCGGCCCCGAACAGCAGCGCGAGGTTGGTGATCCACAGCCACAGGAGGAACACGATCGCCGTGGCGAACGTGCCGTACGTCTTGTCGTAGTTGCTGAACCCGGCGACGTAGAGGCCGAACCCGGTCGAGGCCAGGGCCCAGACGAGGATCGCCACGACCGCGCCGATGCTGGTCCAGGTCCACTTGGGACGCCTGACGTTGGGGGTCAGCTGGTAGAGCACCGCCACCACCACCACGACGATGAGCGCCAGCACCGGCCACTTGGCGATGCTCCAGACGGTGACCGCGGTGGAGCCGAGCCCGACGACGTCGCCGACCGCCTCGGCCACCGGCCCGGAGACGACGAGGATGACCAGCGCCGCCACGACCAGGACGACGGCGATGACGGTGACCAGCAGCTGCATCGGGCGCAGCTTCCACACCGGGCGGCCCTCGGTGGTGCCGTAGATGCGGTTCATGGCGCGGGAGAAGGCGCCGACGTAGCCGCTCGCCGACCAGAGCGCGCCCAGCAGGCCGACGACGAGGCCGAGGCCCGCCGCCTGGTTGTCCTGGAGGCCGCTGATGACGTCCGAGATCTGGTCCGTGACGTCCCGCGGAGCGAACCTTCCGATGACCTCGGTCAGCGTCGCGGTGGTCTGCGGTCCCTGCCCCAGCACCCCGACCAGCGAGACGATCGCCACGAGCCCCGGGAAGAGCGCGAGGACGCCGAAGTACACCAGCGCCGCGGCCAGGTCGAGGCAGCCGTCGCTGGAGAACTCGCGCACCGTCTTGCGCAGCACGTACGCCCACGACCGCTTGGTGAGGTCGGTGGGGTCGTCGGGCTTGCGGGGGTCGTCGGGCTCGGGCATGGCCCTCGCCTGCTCCGACGGCCTCTGCTGCGTCGCACCCTCGGCTGCCACCGGGACCTCCACCACCTGCACCACCGCTGCCCGCTGCTGGAGCGGTGCCAGTGTGTGGCGGGCGGTGCCCCCGTGCGACCGGAGAGGATGACGGGATGTGCGGTCGCTACGCCAGCAGCCGGTCCGACGCGGAGCTCGTGGAGGCCTACGCGGTCGACACCGTCGTGGGCGAGGAGCTGCGCCCCTCGTGGAACGTGGCGCCCACCCAGCCGGTGCGGGTGGTGGTGGAGCGCGAGCCCGAGAGCGCCGACGGGCAGGACGACGGCGGCGCGCAGCCCCAGCGGCAGCTGCGCACGGTGCGGTGGGGCCTGGTGCCCTCGTGGGCCAAGGACCCGTCGGTGGGCAGCCGCATGATCAACGCCCGGGTCGAGACGGTGACGGAGAAGCCGGCCTACCGGCGCGCGGCGGCCCGTCGCCGCTGCCTGCTCCCCGCCGACGGCTACTTCGAGTGGGAGCAGCGCGAGGTGCCCGGGGCCCGGGGCCCGAAGGTGGTGAAGGTCCCCCACTTCCTGCACGACCCCGACGGCGCTCCGCTCACCTTCGCGGGGCTCTACGAGCTCTGGAAGGACCCGGCCGCCGCCGAGGGCGAGGACCCGTGGCGCTGGACCGCCACCGTCATCACCACGCAGGCGACGGACGCCGCTGGGCGCATCCACGACCGGAGCCCCCTGGTGCTGCCTGAGCACTTCCAGGGCGACTGGCTCGACCCCGCGCTCACCGACCTCGACCTGGTGCGCCAGGTGCTCGACGCCGTTCCCCCGCCCCGGCTGCTGCCGCGGGAGGTCGGTCGGGCCGTGGGCAGCGTCCGCAACGACGGCCCCCAGCTGGTGCTGCCGCTCCCGGGGCTCGACACCTCGGACACCGACGACCGCTGACGGTGTTCCGGAAGTCCATGATCACGGCAGGAAGGTGCACGGGGATCCCATGATCACGGGTGGTCGTGGGAGTCCCTGTGCACCTGCGGGGTCAGGCCTCCTCGGGCTCCGGACCGCCCCCGCCGTCGTCGCCCCGCAGGTGGGGCGCCACGACGGCGGCGACCACGGCCACCGCGGCGAGCAGCGACGCCGTGGAGGTGCCCCCGGCGAGGACGCCCAGGGCCACCATGACGGCCGCGGCCCCCGCCACCAGCAGCGCGACCAGCGCCATCGGAGACATCCGCGGCAGGGTCCCGAGCAGCAGCACCAGCCCGGCGACGCCGACCGCGAGGGCCCCGGGCAGGTCCCAGGTGCCCACCGAGACCAGGCCGTCGCGCAGCACCAGGGTGTGCTCGGCGGTCCAGCGGGGCTGCCCGCCGCTGGCCACCACGACACCGGCGGTGCCCGCCGCGAGCGCGAGCAGGCCCCAGCCGCGCCCCAGGCGGACGGCGCGGGCGGGGTCGCCGCTGCGCCGGACGGCGTCGAGCGCGGCCCAGCTGCCGCCACCGCCCACGAGGAGCACCAGGTGGACGAGCGCGAGGAGCACCACGGCCCACGCGCCGGTGGCGTCGGCGGAGCCGACCCCGCCGCTCGGCACGGCCAGGTGGGCGACTCCGGCCACGCCGAGGGCGGCCCCCACCGCGGCGGCGGGCCTCACGAGGAACCCGGTCAGCAGCGTCACGACGAGCGCCAGCTCGAGCGCGGGCACGACCCACCCGGAGGTGCCGGGGAGGCCGAGCGCCCCCACGAGCCAGCTCTGCGACGCCGGTCGCGGCAGCACGAGGTCCTGGAGCCACAGCAGGCCCAGCGCCACGCGCAGCAGCGCCAGCGCCAGCCCCTCACCTCGGCCGCCCATGGTGGCCAGTGTCGGGCCTGCGGGGGTCAGGGCATGCGCAGCCACGCCGCTGACCAGGGGGCCAGCCAGACGTTCCCGTCGTCGCCGCGGTGCACGGGGGCACCGGTGAGGGCGTCGTGCGCGCCGCCGAGGCCGAGCTCCTCCAGGCGCCAGCCCGGGTAGGAGCGCCAGTCCTGGGTGGCGTTGTACAGGGCGAGCAGGTCGCCGACCGGGTGGCGGCGGAGGACGGCGAGGACGCCCGGGTCGTGCACCTCCAGCACCTCCGAGGCCACCGACGCGTGCAGGTGCGGCAGCGACGCGCGGACGCCGGCGAGGTGCCGGACGCCGGCGAAGAGCCGGCCGGGCACGGTGGTCCCGTCGTGGCGGGCGCCCAGGGCCGCCTCGTCCATCCACGGGCGGTGGGCCCAGCGGTTGTCGGACTCGTGGCCGGGCTCGGAGGCCCACGCGTCGTCGCCGCGCAGGCCCAGCTCGTCGCCCATCCACAGGACCGGGACGCCGCCCCAGCCCATGACGAGGGCGTGGCCCAGGAGCACGCGCGCCACGGCCGCGTCGACGCGCGGGTCGCCCGGCCCCGCGCCGTCGTCCTGCGCGGCCACCAGGCCGGTGAGGGCCGCGGCGGAGCCGGAGATGCGGCGGTCGCCGGTGGCCGGGTTCTCCTGGAAGACCAGGCCGCGCGCGGGCGAGCCCCCGAACGCGCCGGAGAACCAGTCGGACAGGAACGAGCGGTGCTGGTAGCCGTCCAGGCCGACGGCGGCGGCGTCCTCGTCGGTGATGGCCCAGCCGATGTCGTCGTGGCAGCGCACGTAGGTGATCCACGCCGCGCTGCTGGGGGCCGCGGGCAGGGCGCCGAGGGCCTGGGCCGCGAGGCGCACGTCCTGCGAGGCGACCATCGACCAGAACTGCACCATGAGCGTGTTGTGGTACGCCAGGTCGGAGACCCGGCCGTGGTGCTCGCCCTGGCCCAGGTACTGCACCAGCTGGTGCGGAGAGACGATCGCCTCGGCCTTGAGCAGCACCGCGGGGCAGGCGACGCGGGCCAGCGCCCGCAGCACCTGGGTGAGGCTGTGCACCTCGGGCTGGTTCTGGCAGTCGGTGCCCAGGCGCTTCCAGATGAAGGCGATGGCGTCCAGGCGGAGCACCTCGACGCCGAGGTTGGCGAGGAACAGCACCACCTCGGCGTACTCGACCAGCACGTCGGGGTTCGACCAGTCGACGTCCCACTGGAAGCTGTTGAAGGTCGTCCAGACCCACCCGTCCAGCTCGTCGTCCCAGGTGAAGTTACCGGGGGCGAAGTCGGGGAAGACCTCCGGCAGCGTGCGCTCGTAGGCGTCGGGCTGCTCGCGGTCGGGGTGGACGTGGAAGTAGGCGCGGTAGCGCGGGTCGCCCTCGCGGGCCCTGCGGGCCCACTCGTGCTCGCGGGCCACGTGGTTGAGGACCAGGTCGAGCACGAGGGAGGTGCCCTGGGCGCGCAGCGCTCGCGCCAGCTCGCGCAGGTCCTCGACGTCGCCCAGGTCGGAGCGGACGGCGCGGTAGTCGGCCACCGCGTAGCCGCCGTCGCTGTCGCCCTCGCGGGGCTGCAGCACCGGCATGAGGTGGAGGTAGGTGACGCCCAGCTCGCGCAGGTGGTCGAGGCGGCCGTGGACGCCGGCCAGGGTGCCGGCGTAGCGCTCGGTGTAGGCGGCGTAGCCGAGCATGCCCGGCTCCTGGAACCAGTCGGGCCGCAGCGTGCGGGCCTGGTCGAGGCGGTGCAGCTCGGGCTCGCGCTCGGCGTAGGCGGTCGCGGCGGCGCGCAGCAGTCTCTGCTCCAGGACGGCGGCGGTCCCGGGGTCGTGGACGGCGGCGAGGCCGGCCCGCAGGTCCGGCCACCAGCGCTCGACGCGCAGGGCGAACAGCTCCCGGCGCTCCGGCGACAGGTCCGCGAGGACGTCGTCGACCCCGCCCAGGAGGACCTCCACCTCGGCGAGGCCTCCCTCGACCGGAACCTGACCTGCTGCCACCTCGTGCACCCCGTCCTCCCTGACAGGCCGCGGACGACCCGAGCGTCCTCCCCGGGCCTGCCCCGGTGGTCCGACACGCTATCCATCGGCACCCCACCGCCCCGGGTGGAGGTGATCAGCCCGCGCGCTGACGTCGCCCGGACGCGCGAGGAGCCCCACCCGACGTGCGGGTGGGGCTCCTCGCGGCCGCTGCCGCGGTGGACGGGCGCACTGCGGTCAGCGCCCGGCCGCCGGAGCACCGGCGGGTGCGTCAGGCGCGGCTGTGGCTGCGGCCGCGGGTGGCCTGGTAGATGGCCAGGACGATGATCGCGCCGATGATGGAGCCGATCCAGCTCGCGGGCTGGATGAAGCTGTCACCGGAGCCGCCGCCGAAGAGCAGGCGACCGAGGAAGCCGCCGACGAACGAGCCGACGACGCCCAGCAGGATGGTCCCGCCGATGCCGAGGCCGGAGCGCCCGGGGACGATGAGACGGGCGAGGTAGCCCGCCACGATGCCGATGACGATGAGGCCGATGATGGTTCCGAGCATGGCGTCCCCGCAGGTGAGAGTGCGTTTTTCTGGCGCTGGAGACGCTAGGCCCGTTGGCTGCCCACGGCATCTTGAGACGGGCGTCACAGGCCGCTCGGGAGACATCGTGACCGGGCTGTGACGCGGCCGCCCCGCGGCACCGCCGTGGGAAGATGGCGCCGATGAGCGAGCAGACGGCTGCACGGACGGACGCCGAGGTCCCCGCACGCCCCGTGCAGCGGCGCTCCGGGCGCCAGCGCGCGGCGGTCGCCGCCCTGCTCGACTCCGAGCCCGCCTTCACCAGCGCGCAGGACCTCTACGCGCGCCTGCGCGAGCAGGGCAACCCCATCGGGCTGGCCACCGTCTACCGGGCGCTCCAGGCCCTGGTGGAGGACGGCGACGTCGACGTGCTGCGCACCGGTGACGACGGCGAGGCCGTCTACCGCCGCTGCAGCACCGGTCACCACCACCACCTGGTCTGCCGCCGCTGCGGCAGGGCCGTGGAGGTCGAGGGCAGCGCGGTCGAGGCGTGGGCGCAGAAGACCGCCGCGGCGCACGGGTTCACCGACGTCGACCACGTGGTGGAGATCTTCGGCACCTGCGCCGACTGCACCGCCGCTCGCTGACGCCCCCCGGGTCCCCCGGACCGACCAGTGCTGGTCGGTCCGGCCTCCTCGCGGGTCTACAGTGAGAAGAGTTATCACTACGACTCTCACCGGAGGGCCCGTGCCCCGCCCCGCGCTCCCGTCCCGCACCTCCCGCACGTCCCTGGCGCTCGCCGGGGGCCTCACCGCCGCCCTGGCGCTCACCGCCTGCGGCGGGGGCGGCAGCACCCCGGCGGCCGGGGCCTCGGACGCCGGGTCGGCCAGCAGCGGCGCGGCGGCGCTCACCGTGGTCGCCTCCACCGACGTCTGGGGCAGCATCGCCAGCGCCGTCGGCGGTGACGCCGTCGAGGTGACCTCCATCATCGACGACCCCTCGCAGGACCCGCACTCCTTCGAGGCCACCACCCGCGACCAGCTGCTCGTGCAGGACGCGGACGTCGTCGTCGAGAACGGCGGCGGGTACGACCCCTTCATGGAGCAGCTCGTCGAGGCCTCCGGCACGCAGGCGCCCGTCGTCGACGCCGTGGAGGTCTCCGGGCTCGAGGGCGCCGAGGACGCCGGCCACTCCGGCGACCACGCCGACGACCACGGGGACCACGCGGACCACGCCCACGAGGGCCACGCGCACGGCGAGTTCAACGAGCACGTCTGGTACGACCTGGCCACCGCCGGCAGGGTCGCCGAGGCCGTCGCCCGGGCCCTCGGTGAGGCCGACCCGCAGCAGGCCGCCACCTTCGAGGCGAACGCGAAGGCCTTCACCGACGGGCTGGCCCCGCTGCAGGCCCAGGCGGCCGAGGTGGCCGCGAAGAGCGCCGGCACCGGCGTCGCCATCACCGAGCCCGTCCCGGACTACCTGCTCGAGGCCATGGGCCTCGTGGTGAAGACCCCCGAGGAGTTCTCCGCGGCGGTCGAGGAGGGCACCGACGTCTCCCCCTCCGTGCTGGCCGACACCACGGCGCTGTTCACCGACGGCGCCGTGAAGGCGCTGGTGTACAACGAGCAGACCACCGGCGCCGAGACGGACGCCGTGCTGGAGGCGGCCCAGGCCGCCGGTGTGCCGGTGGTCCCGGTCACCGAGACGCTCCCGGACGGTCAGGACTACACGCAGTGGATGAGCGCCAACACCACGGCCGTCCGCGCGGCCGTGGGGCTGTGAGCAGCGGCTCCGTCCTCTCCCTGCGCGGCGCCGGGCTCAGCTACGGCGACCACCGCGTGTGGTCCGGCCTCGACCTCGAGGTGCGCCCCGGCGAGCTGGTGGCCGTGCTCGGGCCCAACGGCTCGGGCAAGACCAGCCTCGTCAGGGCGGTCCTGGGGCGCCAGCCGCTCACCGAGGGCCGCCTCGAGGTGCAGGGGCGCCCGCCGCGGCAGGGCTCCGCGGACATCGGGTACGTGCCCCAGCAGCGCCTCATCGACCCCATGACGCCGCTGCGGGCCCGCGACCTGGTGCGCCAGGGCATCGACGGCCACCGCTGGGGGCTGCCGCTGCCGCGCCGCGCCGTCCGCGAGCGCGTCGACGAGCTGCTGGCCGCCGTCGGGGCGACCTCCTACGGCGACGTCCCGGTGGGGCTGCTGTCCGGCGGGGAGCAGCAGCGCGTGCGGATCGCGCAGGCCGTGGCCACCGACCCGGCCCTGCTGCTGTGCGACGAGCCGCTGCTCTCCCTCGACCTGGCCCACCAGCGCGAGGTGGTGTCCGTGGTCGACGGGCGCCGGCGCGCGGGGGCCGCGGTGCTGTTCGTGACGCACGAGATCAACCCGGTGCTCGACGTGGTCGACCGGGTGCTGTACCTGGCTCCCGCGGGGCACCGCGTGGGCGCGCCCGAGGAGGTGCTCACCTCCGAGAGCCTCAGCGACCTGTACGGCACGCGCGTCGAGGTGCTCCGCCACGCCGGGCGCGTGCTCATCGCCGCCACCGGCGGCGACGCCCACCACCACTGCGAGCCGACGGAGGAGCCGGCATGAGCTGGGACGCGGTCCTGGGGAGCCTGTTCGACTTCAGCGACTACTCCCGGCTGCTGCCGCTGGTGGCGAACTCGCTGTGGGCCGCGGCGGCGCTCGGCCTGGTCGGCGGCCTGGTGGGCGTGCTGGTCGCCGCGCGCGACCTGGCCTTCGCCGTCCACGGCATCGCCGAGCTGAGCTTCGCCGGCGCCGCGGCGGCCCTGCTGCTGTCGGTCGACGTGGTGCTCGGCTCGGTGGTCGGCTCGCTGCTGGCCGCGGCCCTCATCGGCGTGCTCGGGGTGCGGGCCCGCGACCGGAACTCGATCATCGGCGTCCTGATGCCGTTCGGGCTCGGGCTGGGCGTGCTGTTCCTGGCGCTGTACCCGGGGCGCTCGGCCAACAAGTTCGGCCTGCTCACCGGTCAGGTGGTGGCCGTCGACGACCCGCGGCTGGTGACCATGCTGGCCACCTCGGCCGTGGTGCTGGCGGTGCTGGCCGTCGTGTGGCGCCCGCTGCTGTTCGCGAGCGTCGACCCGGACGGCGCCGCGGCCCGCGGGGTCCCGGTGCGCGGGCTGTCGCTGGTCTTCATGGTGGTGCTCGGCCTGTCGGTCGCGATGGCCGTGCAGGTCGTCGGGGCGCTGCTGGTGCTGTCGCTGCTCATCACCCCGGCCGCGGCCGCGGTGCGGGTGTCGGCGTCACCGCTGTGGGTGCCGGTCCTGTCGGTCGTCTTCGCGATGACCTCAGCCGTCGGCGGGATCCTCCTGGCCCTCGGCGGGTCCGTGCCGATCAGCCCCTACGTCACGACCATCTCCTTCGCGATCTACGTGGCCTGCCGCCTGCTGGGAGACCGGCGCAGCCGCCGCGGGTGGACGCGCCGGCGCCCGGCGCCCGTCGCGCAGCCCGAGGCCGCCACCTCCCTGTGAGCGCCGGGTGACCGGACCGGCGGACGACCGCCCCGGCGACCTCGTGGGCCCGCTCGTGGCGCGGCTGCGGCGGGCGGGGTGCGTCTTCGCCGAGGAGGAGGCCGCCCTGCTCCTGGAGGACGACCCCCCGGAGGCCGTGCTGGAGGCCCGCGCTGCACGGCGCTGCGCCGGCGAGCCGCTGGAGCAGGTGCTCGGGTGGGCCGCCTTCGCCGGGCTGCGGGTGGCCGTGGCGCCGGGGGTGTTCGTGCCGCGGCGGCGCAGCGAGCTGCTGGCCCGCGAGGCCGTCGGTCGGGCCGCCCGGGCCCAGGAGGCGGCGCTGGTGCGCGGAGGCCGGGCCGTCGTCGTCGACCTGTGCTGCGGGAGCGGGGCGCTCGCGCTGGTGGTGGCCGTGCGGGTGCCGGGGGTCGAGGTGCACGCCGCCGACGTCGACCCCGCGGCCACGGCGTGCGCCGCCCACAACCTGCAGGGCCTCGAGGGCGCAGGCGCGGGGAGCCGCCGGGTGCACACGGGCGACCTCTTCGCCGCCCTGCCGCCGGACCTGCGAGGACGCGTCGACGTGCTGGTGGTGAACGCGCCCTACGTCCCGCGCGACGAGGTGGCGCTGATGCCCCCCGAGGCCCGCGACCACGAGCCCCTCCTCGCCCTCGACGGCGGCGGTGACGGGCTCGAGGTGCACCGCCGCGTGGCCGCGGGGGCCCGCGGGTGGCTGTCCCCGGGCGGGGTGCTGCTGGTGGAGACGAGCGCCCGCCAGGCGGGGGGCACCGAGGACGCGTGCCGCGCGGGGGGCCTGCTGCCGGGCACCGTCACCGATGAGGTGCTCGAGGCAGCCGTCGTCGTCGCGCTGGCCTAGCCTGGGCGTGCTCCGCGCTCCGCAGGGCACACCCCCTGAGAGGACCCGCGCCCGGTGGCCCCGGCCGACCCTGAACGCACCGCACCAGGCACCCCCGCCTCCCCGAGGGGCGGCGCGCGCCGGTGACCGAGGTCCTCCTCCTGCTCGTGGCCGGCGCCCTGGTGGTCGCGTGCGGCGGCTTCGTGGCCGCGGAGTTCTCCCTGCTCACGGTCGACCGCGCGACCGTCGAGCGCGCCGCCGACGGCGGGGACCGCCGGGCCGCCGGCACCCTGGAGGCGCTGCGGAACCTGTCGACGCAGCTGTCGGGCGCCCAGGTCGGCATCACCATCACCAACCTGGCCATCGGCTTCCTCGCCGAGCCCGCCATCGGCCGGCTCCTGGCCGGGCCGCTGGAGTCCGCCGGGCTGACCGGCGGCGCCGCCACGGCGGTGTCCGTCACCGCGGCCCTGGCCCTGTCGACCCTGGTCACCATGGTCTTCGGCGAGCTGGTGCCCAAGAACCTCGCGATCTCGCTGCCCTACGCCACCGCCTACGCCGTGCAGGGCTTCAGCCGCGGCTTCGCGCGCGGCATGGCCTGGCCGATCCGGGCGCTGAACGCGATGGCCAACACGGTCCTGCGGCGCCTGTTCCGCACCGAGCCCCAGGAGGAGCTGGCCTCGGCGCGCTCCGCCGACGAGCTGCTCTCCCTGGTCCGCCGGTCGGCCGAGCAGGGCACCCTGGAGGAGGAGACCGCCGCGCTGCTGCAGCGGTCGCTGGCCTTCTCGGGCCGCCGCGCCGTCGACGTGATGACCCCCCGCATCCGGGTGCGCACCCTGTCCGCCGACGACCGCCTCACCGACCTCGTCGACGCCGTCCACGACTCCGGCCGCTCCCGCTTCCCGGTCACCGGGGAGGACCAGGACGACGTGCTCGGCGTCGTCCACGCCCGCGAGGTGCTGCTGGCCCCGCCCGAGCGCGCCCGCGACGTGCGGCTGCGCGACGTGCTGGAGCCCGCCTCGCTGGTCCCGGAGACCCTCGAGCTCGACGACCTGCTCGACCAGCTCAAGGACAGCACCCTGCAGCTGGCCGTCGTGGTCGACGAGTACGGCGGCTTCGCCGGCGTGGTCACCTTCGAGGACCTGGTCGAGGAGCTGGTGGGCGAGGTGGTCGACGAGCACGACGTCGAGGGCAGCCGCGCCCGCCCCGACGGCGACGGCGCCTGGGTGCTGGCGGGCCTGCTGCGCCCCGACGAGGTCTTCGAGGGCACCGGCGTGCAGCTGCCCGAGCACCCCTCCTACGAGACGGTCGCCGGCCTGGTGCTGCGCGAGCTCGGGCGCCTGCCCGACGCCGGTGACACCGCGGTCGTGGTGGTCACCACCGGTGCGGTCGACGACGACGGCCTGCCCGTCGAGCAGCGCGCCGAGCTGCGGGTCGACGGGATGGACGGCCTGCGCATCGAGGTGCTGCACCTGCGGCTGCTCGGCCCGGCGCACGCGCCGGACGGCGATGACGACGACGAGCGGGGCGACCGGTGAGCGACGGGCTGGCCATCGGGCTGGCGGTGGTGCTGCTGGCGCTGAACGCCTTCTTCGTCGGCGCGGAGTTCGCGGTGATCTCCGCGCGGCGCTCCTCGGTGGAGCTGCTCGCGGCGGGCGGCAGCCGCGCCGCCCGCACCACGCTCAAGGCCATGGAGGACGTCACCTCCATGCTCTCGTGCGCCCAGCTGGGCATCACCCTGTGCTCGCTGGGGCTCGGCGCCGTCGGCGAGCCCGCCGTCGCCCACCAGATCGAGCCGCTCTTCGAGGCGGCCGGCCTGCCCGAGGCGCTGGTGCACCCCGTGGCGTTCGCGATCGCGCTCGTCGTCGTCGTCACCGCGCACGTGGTCCTCGGCGAGGTGGTGCCCAAGAACCTCGCGCTGGCCGGCCCCGACCGCGCCGCGCTGGTGCTCGCACCGCCGCTGCGCGTCCTGTCGATGGTGCTGAGGCCGGTGATCGCGGTCACGAACTGGCTGGCCAACCACGTGCTGCGGCTCTTCAAGGTGGAGCCGAAGGGCGAGGTGGCCAGCGCCTTCACCCGCGAGGAGGTGGCCGGCCTGGTCGCCGAGGCGCACCGCGAGGGGCTGCTGGAGGAGGAGGCGGAGGAGCTGGCCACGGCCGCCCTGGGGTTCGCCGACCGGACGGCGGCCGCCGTCCTGCTGCCGCTGGAGACGCTCACCACGCTCCCCCGGGAGGCGACCGTGGCCCAGGTGCAGGACGTCGCCGCCCGCACCCGCTTCTCCCGCTTCCCCGTCGCCGACGGCAGCGGGGGCCTGTCGGGGTACGTCCACGTCAAGGACGTCCTCACCCTCGACGCGGAGGCGAGGGCCGCGCGGGTGCCGAGCCGCTACGTCCGCGACCTGGCCACCGTCGCCGAGGGCGACGGGCTCCGGCCGGTGCTGCGCCGCATGCAGGACTCGGGCGCGCACCTCGCGCGCGTCGAGGCGGCCGACGGCGCCCTGCTGGGCGTGGTCACCCTCGAGGACGTGCTCGAGGAGCTCGTCGGCCAGGTCCGCGCCGGCGTGCCCCAGCCCCGCTGACCGGACGGCCGCTGGTCCCTCGCGTCACACCGCTGCGGCGCGTCGCGGCGTGTCGCGCCGCGGCGGACCCCCGTCTGGGAGACCGTGGAGGCGTGGTTCTCGCCCTCGGACTCCTGCCCTTCGTCGCAGCGCTCGTCTTCGTGCTCGACCACATCGAGCGCAAGCTCCTCGTGGAGGCGCCCCCGCGCACGCGCTGACGACGGCCCCCCGGCACCGGTCACCAGCCGGTGTCGCGCCCCTCGCCGGCGCTGCGGACGACCTCGCCGGCCAGCTCCGACAGCTTGCGGTTGGTGTCCTGGGAGCGGCGCGACAGGAGCGTGAACGCCTGCTCCGGGTCGACCCCGCGGACCGCGGAGATGACGCCCTTGGCCTGCTCGATGACCGCCCGCGACGCCATCGCCCGCTGCAGCTGCTCGGCCAGCTCACGGGTGCTCTCGACGGCGAGGGAGTTCACCAGCGCGATCGCGGCGTGCCCGGCGAGCACCTGCGCGACCTCCAGCGACGAGTCGTCGAAGGGCCGGCCGCCGAGGTCGTACAGGTTGAGCGCACCGACCGCGCGGTGCGGCACCGCCAGGCCGATCGACAGCGTGGACCGGACCCCCGCCCGGCGGGCGACGTCGGAGTAGCCGGGGTAGGCCTCCGAGCCGGCGCTGGTGTCGTGGATGCGGACCACCTGGCCGCTCAGCGCAGCGTCGACGCACGGCCCGAAGCCGACCGCGTACTGGCGCTCGTCGAGCTGGACCGCCAGGGAGCCGGTGAACGCGACCGAGCGGGCGCGCTTGCCCTCCAGCACGGTCACCGACGCCTCGTCGACACCCGGGACCGTCTCCTTCGCCAGGTCGGCGACGCGCTGCATCACCGCGGTCAGCGGCGTGCGGTCGAGGAGGATCGCTCCGAGCTCGGCGTAGGCGTCGTCATCCGTCATGCAGTGGCTCCAGCGGTGGGGGTGGTGCGCCCGCCACCTCTCGACGAGCCCTTGAGGCTAGCCCGCCGCGGGGAGGGCGGCCCACCAGGAGGCCGCGGGGACCTCCCGGTCACCTGGACGCCGTGGGTCTCGGGCCGGGACGGGGGCGGAGCCGCAGCCCCGCCCCCGTGCGGGCTCAGGAACCGGTGGGAGCGGACTCCTCGGCCTGGGGAGCCGCCGGGGCGGTGCTGGAGCCGTCGGCGCCGGGCGCCGCGGGAGCACCCTCCGGGCCGCCCTCCGCACCACCCTTCGGGCCGCCCTGGGCGCCGTCGGCACCGGGGCCACCACCGGGGCCACCAGCGCGGCCACCAGCGGGGCCGGCGCCCGGACCGCCGGCGGGGCCGCCGGCCGGCGGCTCGGGGGCGAGGCTGACGGAGGTCGCGTCGAGGGTGGTGCCGTCGCTGTCCACGGTCCCGGTGGCGTGGATGCGCGCGCCCTCGGTGAGGACGTCGCCGCGGGACGCGCTGGTCGCAGCGTCGCCGGGAGCAGCCGGGGCGTCTGAGGGAGAGGTCGGGGCGCTGGCCCCGTCCGAGGGCGCAGCCGGGGCCGCCGGAGCGCTGGCCCCGTCCGAGGGCGCAGCCGGAGCGGCGGGAGCGGAGCCCTGGTCACCGCTCGGCGGGGCGGGCGGGGCGGCCGGGCCGCCCTCGGGGCCGGCGGGAGCGGAGCTGTAGGTGGTGTCGCCGGTGGTGGCGATCGTGCGGGTGAAGCCGTCGCGGTCCTCGATGGTGAAGGACCCGTCCGACACGGACACCACGGTCCCGTCGAGGTGGGGCTGGCGCGCGGGGGCCTGCTCGCCGTCCTGGCCCTGGGCGCCGGCGGGAGTCGACACCGAGGTCGAGCCGTCGGAGGTGACCGGGGTCGAGGCGGCCATCGCGATGCCGGCGCCGCCGGTGGCCAGGCCGCCGGCGAGGACGACCGCCAGCAGCGCGCGGCGTCCGCGCGAGCGGGAGCGGGGCTGGGCGGTGGTCTGGCCCTGGGCGGTGGTGGAGTCGTTCACGTCTGCCTCCTGCTTCAGGGCCCGGCCGGTGCGACCGGGCGTCTGGTGGAGACTCTGGGCAGCGGGTCTGAAGCCGGCCTGAAGCGCGGCGGCTCCTCGGGCCTCTTCAGGAACGCCTCAGCACCGCTGGCCAGGATGGTCCCGTGCCCACCTCCACCCCCCGTGCCGGCGCACCCCGCGCGCTCGTCGTCGAGGACGACCCCGCCGTGCGCGAGGCCCTGGCCCAGGCGCTGCGCGACGACGGCAAGGTCGTCGAGGCGGTGGACGACGGCGAGGGGTTCGAGGCCGTCGTCGACGGGTTCCGCCCCGACGTCGTCGTCCTCGACGTGATGCTCCCGGGTGCGCGCGACGGCTTCGCGCTGGGACGCGCCCTGCGGGGTCGCAGCGACGCGGGGCTGCTGTTCCTCACCGCGCGCGACGCCGTCGACGACCGCCTGCGGGGCTTCTCCACCGGCGCCGACGACTACGTGCTCAAGCCGTACGTCACCGCCGAGCTGCTCGCGCGGGTCAACGCGCTGCTGCAGCGCCTGGGCCGGGCCCCGTCGGCGGTGCAGGTGGGCGACCTCGTGCTCGACGAGGCGGCGCAGGCGGCCTCGCGCGCGGGGGTCCCCCTCGACCTCACCGGCACCGAGCACCGGCTGCTGGCGTACCTGGTGGCGCAGCGCGGGCGCACGCTCAGCAAGACCCAGATCCTCACGCAGGTGTGGGGCTACGAGGACTACGACCCCAACCTCGTCGAGGTGCACGTCAGCGCGCTGCGCCGCAAGACCGAGGCCCACGGACCGCGGCTGATCCACACCGTCCGCGGGCTGGGCTACGTGCTGCGGCCGTGACGCCGGGGACGACGGCGACGACGGCGGCCCGGGCGCGGTCCCGGCTGGTCCCCGCCTCGCTGCGCGGGAGGGTCCGCCTCGCCGTCGTCGGGCTGCTGGCGGTGCTGCTGGTGCTGCTCTTCGTGGCCGTGGACGTGGCGCTGGGGGCCCGCCTGGACGCCGACCTGCGCACCCGGCTCACCGACAGGGCGGCGCTCGCGGAACAGCTCTCCGGCAGCCTCGACCCGCAGGAGCTGGCCGACCAGCTGGAGGGTGACGGCGTCCTCGCCGAGGTCTGCAGCGGCGACGACGGGTACTGCGCGAGCACGCGGGTGGCTCCGGCACCGCCCGGTGCCAGCGACCCGCCGTCGGCGCGGGCCTCCGGGGGCCGGGTCGCCCCGCCGGGCCCCGCGGCCGAGCGGCAGGAGGTGCTGCAGCAGGGCGACGCGCTCTACCTGGTCGCCGACCTGCGCGACGGCGACCGGCTGACGCTGCAGGTCGACGCCAGCGCCGTCAGCGACACGCTGTCGCGGCTGGTGGTGCTGGAGGTCGTCGGCGGGCTCGCCGCGCTCGCGCTCGCGTGGTTCGCACTCGGACGCGTGGTCGGTGCCGCGCTGCGCCCGCTCGACGACATGACGACGCTGGCCCGCGGCATCGCCGGTGGCGACCGGGGTCGCCGCCTCGGCTCGGGCCGCCCCGACACCGAGCTGGGCCGCAACGCGCAGGCGTTCGACGCGATGCTCGACGAGCTGGAGAGCGCCGTCACCACCGCCGAGCGGGCCCAGGAGCAGATGCGGGCGTTCCTGTCCGACGCCTCCCACGAGCTCCGGACGCCGCTCGCGGGCCTCCAGGCGAGCGCCGAGAACCTGCTCCGCGCCGACCCGGGCCGCCTCGACCGCGAGCGGGCGCTGGCGGCGATGGTCCGCGAGAGCACGCGCGCGTCGCGGCTGGTGGCCGACCTGCTGACGGCGGCGCGGCTGGCGGAGGGCGTGCAGCTGGAGCTGGCCGAGGTCGACCTCGGCGTCCTGGCCCGCCAGGAGGTGGAGCGCCAGGAGCTGCTCGCGCCGTCGGTGGCCTGGTCGGTGGACGGCGACGGGCCGCAGGCGGTGGTGCGCGCCGACGGCGGCCGCATCGGCCAGGTGCTGACCAACCTGCTCGACAACGCCCGCCGCGCCACCCCCGCGGGGGGCTCGGTCGTGGTGGGGGTCCGTGCAGGCACCGACGCGGTGGTGCTGGAGGTGCGCGACACCGGCTCGGGCATCCCGGAGGCCGACCGGGAGCGGGTGTTCGAGCGCTTCGTGCGGCTCGACGCCGCCCGCGACCGGCGCTCCGGGGGGTCGGGGCTGGGCCTGGCGATCTCGCGGGCCATCGCCCGGGCCCACGGCGGTGACCTGGTGGCCGCTGACCCCGGGAGCGCGGGCGGTGGCGCCGTCCTGCGGCTCACCCTCCCCCGCACCCCCGCGTGATCATGGACTTCCGGAGCACTCTCGTGCCGTGATCATGGACTTCCGGACCAGTGCCCGGAGCACTGTTCCGGAAGTCCATGATCACGGTCGGGTGGGTCGGGTCAGGCGGTGGGCGGGTTCCCGAGGTCGCGGACGGGGAGGCGCTCGCCGCCGCGGCGCATCGACTCGTGCGCCACGACGCCCGGCAGCGTGTAGCGCGCGGCCACCCAGGCGTTCACGGGTGGGAGCGAGCGCGTGCTCACCGCGGTGACGAAGTCGTCCACCAGGAACTGGTGGCTGCCCTCGTGGCCGTTCGGCGCACCGGCGAACTCCCGCGGCAGGCGGGCGACGTCGTGGACGGGCGCGTGGCCCGAGACGAACGCCGCGCGCAGCTCGGGCGCCACGTGGGCCAGCGACGGGTCGTCCTCGGAGACCGAGGCCTCGGAGTCGAGGTCGGCGGAGACGTCCTGCACGCCCTGCTTGTCCTGGAACAGCGACGTGGTGGCCAGCTGCTCGAAGCTGGCGTCGGTGCCGAAGAAGCGGAACCGCGACTCGCGCAGGTGCGAGGGGTAGCCCACGCGCCGCATCTCGTTGGTGCGCACCACGCCCCCGTCGGACAGCTCGAACAGCGCCGTCGCGTTGGAGACGTCGTTGTCGAACATCGAGACGTCCTTGTCGAAGACGCCGTCGCCCCGCTGGTCGGCGACCCCGAGGCAGCTCACCGAGACCACGTGCGCCGCGTCGGTGTCCAGCGCGCCCAGCACGCCGCCGAGGGCGTGGGTCGGGTAGAGCATCGGCGGGTAGGACGCCGTGGCCTTCCAGTCCTCGCCGCCGGAGTACCGGTAGGCGTCGTAGAAGCCCAGGTCCATGTCGTGGACGTAGTCGCCCTCGGCGTAGAAGACGCGCCCGAAGGTGCCCTTCTCGACGTGGGAGCGGGCGTAGACCGTGGCCGGGTTGTAGTGGCTGGTCTCACCCATCATGTAGGTCAGGCCGGTCTCGCGGACGGCCTCCACGATCGCGGCGATCTCGTCCTCGGTGATGGCCATGGGGACG
Organism: Actinomycetales bacterium; assembly: GCA_022701985.1. GTDB lineage: Bacteria > Actinomycetota > Actinomycetes > Actinomycetales > Quadrisphaeraceae > Quadrisphaera. The sequence goes on along the minus strand of JAKONK010000268.1, from coordinate 1,584 downwards.
GCGGAGTACACGTGCTTGCCGGCGCGCAGCGCCTGCACCACGAGGGGGCCGTGGGTCCAGCGCTGGGTGAAGATCGCCACGGCGTCGACGTCGGAGGCGAGCACCTCCTCGAAGGAGCCGAAGGTGCCGGCGAGACCCTGCTCGGCCACCAGCGCCTCGGCCCGCTCGGGCAGCACGTCGGTGACGTGGACGTCGGAGACGCCGGGGTGGCGCTTGAAGAGCTCGGTGAACGAGCCGGCGAACTGGCCGGCGCCGATGAAGCCGATCGAGAACACGGGGGTGGACCTCCGGGTCTGGTGCTGGTCGGGGGGTGGGTCTGGGGTGGTGGGTCTGGGGGTGCCGGTCAGTCGAAGACCGCGTTCACCCGTTCGTTCACCGCGGTCAGGGACGACGCGTCGGCGTCGCCGCCGACCACCTGGTCCATGGCGGTGCCCATGATCGACTGGACCTCAGAGGCCTGGAGGATCTCCGGGTAGGGGAAGGTCTCGCCGTCGGCGATGGGGTCGGTGAACGCGGTGACGTCCAGGCCGGTCGCCGAGAGCGTCTCGACGGCGGCGGGCGTGGTGGAGGCGATCGCCGGGAAGACGATGCCGCCGCGGGCGACCACGTCCTGGCAGTCGGTGGAGGCGAGGTACTGGACCCACTTCCACGCCGCGCCCTTGTTCTGTGACGTGGTCGAGATGGAGTCGCCGAGGGAGTTGGTCATGGTGCGGCGCCCCTCGGGGCCGACGGGCGTCTTGGCCACGGCCAGGTCGACGCCGTCGAGCTTGGAGTAGTTGGCGATGTTCCAGGAGCCGTTGGTGATGAGCGCGTACTTGCCCGCCTGCAGCTGCTGGTCGAGCGAGCCGCCCTGCGTGTACGACAGCGGGGGCATGTAGCCCTTGTCCACCAGCCCGGTCCACCAGGCGATCGACTCCTGGAAGCGGGGGTCGTCGTAGTGGAAGTCGGTGCCCCAGGCCTCGTCGACCGGCGACCACCCGGTGCTCTGGGTGAAGAACGACCACTGCGTCTGGCCGAAGGCCTCGCCGGAGTTCTCCAGCCCCAGGCCGTAGGTGGCCACGCTGGTGGGGTCGAAGCCCGGCTCGTTCCCGCGGACGCCGTTGGTGTCGACGGTCATCGCGGCGATGGCCTGCTCGAACGTGCCGCCGTCCGTCGGGTTCCAGGTCAGCTCGTTCATCTGCTCGGCCGTCAGGCCCGCCTCGGTGGCCTTGGTGGCGTCGTAGAACATGCCGACGGTGTCGAAGTCCTTGGGCAGGCCGTACCGCTTGCCGTCAGGCCCGACCCACAGCTCGGCGCTGCCGGGCACGTACTGGCCGAGGTCGACGTCGGAGCCGGCGAGCCGGTCGTCCAGGGGCTCGATGAGCCCGCGGGCGGCGAACTCCCCGAAGCGCGAGGTGTGGTCGACGAAGACGTCGGGCGCGGACCCCGCGACGAAGCCGGTGAAGACCTTGTTCCAGTAGTCGTCCCAGCCGAACTGCTCGATCTGCACCTGGATCTCGGGGTTGGCGGCCTCGAAGTCGGTGGCGCACTGCTGGTAGGCGGGCAGCTGGGCGGAGTCCCACATCCAGTAGGTGATGGTGCCGG
>JAKONK010000225.1 GCA_022701985.1 Actinomycetales bacterium | reverse complement strand
GCCAGCTGCTCGACGACGGCGCGCTGGGCGCCGTCAGCGCTGTCGACGCCGACCTGGGCGAGCACTTCGACCCCGGCCACCGGGTGTTCGACCCCGCGCAGCACGGGGGGCCGCTGCTCGACCTGGCCACGTACCCGCTGGCACTAGCCACCTGGGTGCTCGGCGAGGCCACCGGCGCCAGCGCCGTGGGCGTCCCCCACCCCAGCGGCGTGCTGTCGCAGGCCAGCGCTGTGCTGACCCACGAGCTGTCCCACGGGACAGGTCTCTCGACCGTCCACACCACTTTGCTCGGCGACACCCCGACGGCCGCCCACGTGGTGGGCGAGCGGGCCACGCTGCGCCTGCCCGGGCCGTTCTACGCCTCCGGCGACGTGCTCCTCGTGCCTGCCGGCGGTTCGGGCGCCCGGCCCGACCCGGTGGTGCGCCGCGAGCCCGAGACCGGGCACGCGGGCCTGTCCTGGCAGGCCGCGGAGGTGGCGCGCTGCGTGGCCGCCGGTCTCACCGAGACACCGCTGCGCCCCCTCGAGCACTCCCTGTCGACCCTGCGCGCGCTCGACGCCGTGCGCGCCGCGACCCGCACCGCCAGCACCCCCCGAAACGACACCCCGGAGGAACCCCGTGCCTGACCTGTCCCGACTCACCCTCGGCACCGCCCCCGACTCCTGGGGGGTGTGGTTCCCCGAGGACGACCACCAGGTGGGCTGGCAGCAGTACCTCGACGAGATCGCCCGCGCCGGGTACTCGCACACCGAGCTCGGCCCGCAGGGCTTCATGCCGCAGGACCCGTCCCAGCTGCGCGACGAGCTCGCCGCCCGCGGCCTCACCGTCGTCGGGGGCACCGTGTTCGCCGGGCTCCACAAGGGCGCCGAGGCGCTGGCGCAGGCCAAGGAGGCCTTCGGCCGCGAGGCGCGCCTGCTGGCCGCGGTCGGGGCCAAGCACCTCGTGCACCTGCCGGAGCAGTGGACCGACATGCACACCGGCGCGGCCGTGCAGGCCGCGGACGTCGACCCCGAGGGATGGCAGAACCTCGTCCGGGGCACCGACGAGCTGGCGCGCTTCCTGCTGGAGGAGCACGGCGTGGAGCTGGTCTTCCACCCGCACGCCGACACGCACGTCGACACCCAGGAGCGCATCGAGGCGTTCCTCACCGACACCGACGCGTCCGTGGTGAACCTCTGCCTCGACACCGGCCACGTCTCCTACTGCGGCGGCGACAACCTGCAGCTGGTGGAGCGCTTCGGCGAGCGGGTGACCTACGTGCACCTGAAGTCGGTCGACCCGGAGGTCCGCGCGCACGTGGCCGCCGAGCAGCTCTCGCTAGCCGAGGCCGTGCAGCTCGGCGTGATGTGCGAGCCGTGGGCCGGCGAGCCGGAGATGCCGCCGTTCCTGGCGGCCCTCGCCGACGTCGCCCGCACCCACGACCGCGACATCTTCACCGTGGTCGAGCAGGACCTCTACCCCGTCGCACCCGACGTGCCGCTGCCGATCGGCGCGCGCACCGCCGGGTACTACGCCGGCTGCGGCCTGGGCCCGGTGGCCCACTGGCGCGGCACGCGCTCGCGCCCGGACGTCGCCTCGGCGTAGCCGTGGGGGGCGGGACGCCCGTCGTCACCGAGGTTGACGAACACGACCTCGTCGATGGTGACGATGGGCTCCCGCGTCACGACGTTGCGCACCTCGGCGCGCATCGTCAGCGACGACCGTCCGAAGCGGGTGGCCCGCAGGCCCAGCTCGACCAGGTCTCCCAGCCGCGCGGAGGCCACGAACTCCACCGACGACATGAACTTGGTGACCACGCGCGGGTTGCCAAGTTGGAGGATGGCGAAGATCGCCGCCTCCTCGTCGACCCAGCGCAGCACGCTGCCGCCGAAGAGCGTCTCGTTCGCGTTCAGGTCTTCGGGACGCACCCACTTGCGGGTCCGGAACTCCAGCCCCCCGGACTCGGACTCGGACTCCAGCGCCGAAGTTTGTCCTGACATATGAGTAGGCTAGCGGTCGACAGCCCTCCACGGAAGACCCGAGACGACGGCGGGTGAGCCGCAGGTCCAGACCTCGGCCCCACCGCGCAGCTCACCGCACCAGCGCGGCCCCGCGGGCCAGGCGACGTCGTCGCGCAGCGCGTGGCAGTGCTCGTCGACGAGGGGCAGGCGCACCGAGTGGACGAGCGCCGTCCACGGCTCCCCCGCGTCGACGCGGGCCATCGCCGCGACGCCCGTGTCCGCCCGGTCCTGCAGCGCCAGGACGGCGAGGGGGGAGTCGGTGGCGAGGACCCCGAGGGCCGGCCCCTCGCCTACCCGGGACGAGAACGGCGCCACCCAGAGCGTGCGACCGCGAGCCGCGCCGGTGAAGCGGGCCATCACCTCGGCGAGCACCGACGCGTCGTCAGCACCGTCGACCAAGGCCCCGTGAGCCGCTGCGGCATCCGCCTCCCACCGGGCGCGCAGGGCGGGCACGAGCAGGTCGACGAGCGGGCGCGCGGAGAGGTCGCACCCGCCTCCCACCCCAGGTGCCGTCTGCAGGGCGCCGTGCCTGACTCCCGTGGTGACCAGCCGGTGCCGCTGGTCGCGGGAGCCGTCGACCAGCTCGGCCCGGTCTGCGCGGACGACCCTGCGCACGGCGGCCTCCCAGGTGCGAGGGTCGCGGGGCTCTGCGCCGGCGGTGGTGCTGTCGGCGCTGCGCTGGGCGAGGGCGGTCATGCGATCTCCTCTGGTCCAGTACCGGAGGTCAGAGGATGGGGGCAGGACAAGGCTCGCAGCGCGAGCCGTGCACGTGGAGAGCGCCGGTCCTTGACGCCGGGTCAAGAGGCGGCGGGGTCAGGCGCCTGGAGCGAGAGGACGCACTGCGATGCCGAAGGCGGCCTCGGCGTCGGGGTGGTGCCGGGGCACGCGGTCGCGGGCGTAGGTGACCTCGGTGAACCCGTGCGGCGTGGGCCTGCCCTGCTCGTCGAGGACGACGAAGACGATCTCGTCGATGGTGACGATGCGCTCGCGGGTGACCATGTTGCGGACCTCGCCGCGCAGGGTCAGCGAGGTGCGGCCGAAGCGCGTGACGCGCAGCCCGAGCTCGACCAGGTCTCCCAGGCGGGCGGGGGCCTCGAAGACGGCCGAGGAGATCAGCTTGGTCACCACGCGGTGGCTGCCGAGCTGCAGGATCGCGTAGATCGCGGACTCCTCGTCGACCCAGCGCAGCACGCTGCCCGCCGAGGTGGAGCCGTTGGCGTTCAGGTCCTCGGGGCGCACCCACTTGCGGGTGCGGAAGCTGATCGGCGCGACCTCGTCGCCAGTCCCTCCAGGTGCGGACACGACGGCGACGCTACCCGCCGCGCCCCGGAGGCGGAGCCCCCACCTCCCGGAGTCGATCACCACCGGCCAGCACCGCGCCGCCCCCTCCGCGGGGAGGGGGCCGCGAGGGTCAGCTGACGGGGGTGAGCACCTCGAGGCCGCCCATGTAGGGGCGCAGCGCCTCGGGCACGCGCACCGACCCGTCGGGCAGCTGGTGGTTCTCGAGGATGGCCACCAGCCAGCGCGTCGTCGCCAGGGTCCCGTTGAGGGTGGCCACCGGGCGGGTCGAGCCGTCGTCGCCGCGCTCGCGCACCGACAGGCGGCGCGCCTGGAAGGTGGTGCAGTTCGACGTCGAGGTCAGCTCGCGGTAGCGCCCCTGCGAGGGCACCCACCCCTCGCAGTCGAACTTGCGGGCGGCGCTGGAACCGAGGTCTCCGGCGGCCACGTCGATGACGCGGTAGGGCACCTCGACGGCCTGGAGCACCTCCTCCTCCCAACCGAGCAGCCGCTCGTGCTCGGCGGCGGCGTCGTCCAGGCTGCAGAAGCTGAACATCTCCACCTTGTGGAACTGGTGGACGCGGATGATGCCCCGGGTGTCGCGGCCGTGGCTGCCGGCCTCGCGGCGGTAGCAGGCCGACCAGCCGGCGTACCGCTTCGGCCCGGCCGACAGGTCGAGGATCTCGTCGGCGTGGTACCCGGCGAGGGCCACCTCCGAGGTGCCCACGAGGTAGAGGTCGTCGGCGGCGAGGCGGTAGACCTCGTCGGCGTGCTCGCCGAGGAAGCCGGTGCCGGCCATCACCTCGGGCTTGACCAGCGTGGGGGTGATCATCGGGGTGAAGCCGGCCTCGACGGCCTTGGCGACGGCGAGGTTCAGCAGCGCCAGCTCGAGGCGCGCTCCGACCCCGGTGAGGAAGTAGAAGCGCGACCCCGAGACCTTCGCGCCGCGCTCGACGTCGATGGCGCCGAGCAGCTCGCCCAGCTCCAGGTGGTCCTTCGGGGACTCGATCTCGGGCTTCGAGCCGACCTCGCGCAGGACGACGAAGTCGTCCTCGCCGCCGGGGGGCGCGCCCTGGACGACGTTGGCCAGCGAGCGGATCAGCCGGTCGTACTCGGCGCCCTGGACCTCCGCCTCGGCGGCGGCCCCCCTGGCCTGCTCGGCCAGCTCCTTGGCGCGCGCGAGCAGCGCGGTCTTCTCCTCGCCCTTCGCCTGCGCCACCTGCTTGCCGAGCGCCTTCTGCTCGGCGCGCAGCCCCTCGGAGGTGGTCATGGCCGCGCGGCGCCGAGCGTCGGCCGCCAGGACGGCGTCGACGACGCCCTCGTCGGCTCCGCGGGCGCGCTGGCTGGCGCGCACCGCCTCCGGGTCGTCACGCAGGAGGCGCACGTCAATCACGCGCTGGAGCCTAGTCGCGACGGACGCCCTGCTGCCGAGCAAGGCCCGCGCCGATAGCGTGCCCGCTGTGACGACGACCGAGGCGATCTCGCTCGTCATCGCCAGCCTCTCCCTCGTGCTCGCGGTGGTCTCCACCACGATCGCGGTCCAGCTGCGCCGCAGCATCGCCGAGCGGATCGCGCAGCGCGCCGCGTCGCTGGAGCGCTCCGCCCCCGACCGCCGCCCGCTGGCCGCCGTCGTGGTGAACCCGACCAAGGTCGGCGACGTCGGGGCGGTGCGCACCGCCCTGGACCGGGCCTGCCGCGACCTGGAGTGGCGCGAGCCGCTGTGGCTGGAGACCACCGTCGAGGAGCCCGGCGCCAGCCAGGCGCGCCGCGCGCTGGCGGCCGGCGCCGACGTCGTCGTCGCCTTCGGCGGTGACGGCACCGTCCGCCGCGTCGCCTCCGTGCTGGCCGGCACCGGGACGCCGCTCGGCCTGGTGCCCGCCGGCACCGGCAACCTGCTGGCCCGCAACCTCGACGTGGTCACCTCGCGGGCCGCCGAGATCGCCCCCGACGACGTCGAGGCCGCGATGCGCGTGGTGCTGTCCGGTATCGACCGCCGCATCGACGTCGGGTGGATCAGCGTCGAGCGCCCCGGGCGGGCCGAGCCCGACCCCGAGGAGTGCTTCCTGGTGATGGCCGGGATGGGCTTCGACGCGCAGATCATGGCCGGAACCCCCGAAGCGCTGAAGGCCAGGGTGGGGCCGGCCGCCTACTTCGTCTCCGGCCTGCGGCAGTTCAACGGCGACCGCGTCCGGATGGACATCACCGTCGACGGCGCTTCCCACCGCCGCCGGGTCCGCACCGCCGTCGTCGGCAACGTCGGCAGGGTCCAGGGCGGGCTCGCGCTCATGCCCGACGCCGAGGTCGACGACGGCTACCTCGACCTGCTCGCCATCGGCCCCCGCGGCGTGGTCGGCTGGCTCGACGTCGCCGGACGCGTCATCACCCGCCGCACCTGGGGCGACCAGCGCCTCGCCCACTGGCGCGGCCAGCGCATCGACCTGGTCGCCGAGCTGGCCCAGGAGGCGCAGATCGACGGCGACACCATCGGTGAGGCGACCGCGATGCGCGTGCGCGTCGACGAGCAGGCGCTCGTGGTGCGCGTCTCCAGCCGGGCCACGCGCCGCCCGCCGCGGGCGAAGCCCCGCATCGCCCGTGCCCTGCCCCGCTGACCGCCCGCGCCGACCGGCCCGCGGACGGGCCCGCGACCTGCGGGCTCAGCCCCGGCGGGGCTCGCCGGCGTCGAGCAGCTCTCCCAGCCACGAGCGGGCCGCGGTGAAGTCGGCGTCGGCGGTGCCCGCGGGGGCGAGCGGTGCGAGGCCGTCGGCGCGGGGGTAGGAGCCGAGGTACCTCACCTGGGGGCAGACCCGGTGCAGGCCCATCAGCGCCTCGCCGACCCGCGGGTCGGCGATGTGGCCCTCGCAGTCGAGCGAGAACGTGTAGCGGCCCATCGCCGTGCCGATCGGCCGCGACTCGATCCGCGTGAGGTTGACCCCGCGGGTGGCGAACTGCTCCAGCAGCTCCAGCAGGGCGCCCGAGCGGTCCTCGGCCAGGTGCGCCACCACGGTCGTCTTGTCCGCGCCGGTCGGCGACGGCGGCGGCGCGGGCCGGCTGACGACGACGAAACGGGTGACCGCCCCGGCGTTGTCGGCGACGTCCTCGGCGAGCACCTCCAGGCCCGCGGCGGCCGCGGCGGGCGCCGCGCACAGGGCCGCGTCGTAGGGGGCCGCCCCGGGAGCGCTCGCCGCCAGCGCCTGGGCCGCGGCCGCCGTCGACAGCGCGGGCACGGTGGTGGCGGCGGGCAGGTGCTGGGCCACCCAGCCCCGGCACTGCGCGAGGGCGTGGGGGTGGCTGCCCACCCGGGTGACGTCGACGAGCCGGGTGCCGGGCCGCACCGCGAGCACGAACGCCACGGTGACGAGCACCTCGGCGCGGATCGACAGGGGCCGGCCGGCGCCGAGGGCGTCGAGGGTGGAGGTGACCCCGCCCTCGACGGAGTTCTCGATCGGGACGACCGCGAGGTCGGCCTCGCCGGCGCGGACGGCGGCCAGGGCCGCGTCGACGCTCGGGACGGCGACCCGCTCGGCGTCCTCGGCCCCGGGGGCTCGGGTGGCGGCCAGCTCGGTGAAGGTGCCGGAGGGCCCGAGGTAGACGACGCGGAGGGGGGGTCGGCTGTCGGGCGAGCTCACGGCCGCACGCTACCGACCCGGCGGTGGGGCGCCGGACGGCTCGGGGGTGCGGTCAGGCGACCGCGGGCACCGCACCGGCGACCACGGCCCAGACCGTGCGCCGCCCGTCGGCGTCGAGGCTCGTGCCCCAGCGCCGGGAGAGCTCCTCCACGATGCGCAGGCCGCGCCCGCAGGTGTCCAGGGGGTCGGCGTCGCGCGCCTCCACCTGGGGCTGCTCGCCCGGGGCCGACGGGCCGCCGCCGTCGACGACCTCGACCACCACGCCCTCGCCTCCGACCCGCCAGCGCACGAGGAGCCCGCCGTCGAGGGGGGCGCCGTGGCGCACCGCGTTGCCGACCAGCTCGCTGGTGACGACGGCCACGTCGTCGGCGACCGGCGCGAGCCGGGGGTCGTGGAGGAGGTCGTCGCGCATCGCGCGGCGCACCGACGCGACCTCCGACGGCTCGTGCCGCACCCGCAGGCACCGCAGCGTGCTGGCGGGCACCTCGACCGTCACCGGCACGGTGCACTCCCCTCGTGGACCTGCGCGCCGCCACAGCGGCGCGCTGACGTGTGATCTTTACCCGTCACGGACCGGTCGAAACCGGCGGGCGCCCGTCCGGGGCGGCCTTCATCCGTTCGCGCCGCCGTCGGCGCGCCCGTGAGCCGAGCCGACGTCCAGGAGCACCTTGCCCACGGCACCGCCGGCGACCGCCTCGTGGGCGCGCGCCGCCTCCTCCAGCGGCAGCACGGTCAGCGGCAGGCCCGCGTCCGGGCCCACCCGGACCGCGCCCGCGGCGACAGCGGCCGCCACGTCCTCCACGGCGGCGGCCTTGGCGGCGGCGGGCGCCGAGTAGACGAGCACGAAGTGCCACTGGGCGTTGAGGGTCATCTGCTCGCGCAGCGGCACCACCAGCTGCTCCCCGGGCGATCCCGCGTACAGGGCCACGGCCCCGTGCTGGGCCACGACCCTCGCCGTGGTGGCGGCGTTGGCGCCGGAGACCTCCACGACCACGTCCGCACCGGCCGGGGCGACGGCCCGGACGCGGTCCACGACGTCCTCCCGGCGGTAGTCGACGACGACGTCGGCACCGGCCGCGGTGGCCAGCGCGCCCTTCTCGGGGCCCGAGACGGTGGTCAGCACGCGGGCGCCCGCCCACGCCGCGAGCTGGATGGCGGCGTTGCCCACCGCACCCGCGCCGCCCTGCACCAGCACGGTGCGACCGGCGAAGGTGCCCGGGGCGACCCGCGAGGGCGCGGACTCCCCCAGGGTGAGGCAGCGGTGGGCGGTGATGAAGGGGATGCCGAGCGCCGCGCCCAGCTCGAGGGGGGCCTGGTCGGGCAGCGGGACCACCCGCTCCGCCAGCGCCAGCACGCGCTCGGCCGCGGTGCCCCAGGGCCGTCCCGCCGCCGCCTCCCAGGCCCACACCCGGCGGCCCACCAGGGCCGGGTCGACGCCCTCGCCGACCGCCTCGACCACGCCGGAGCCGTCCTGGCCGGGCACCTGCCAGCCCGCCGGCGGGGCCGTGGTGGAGCGGACCTTCCAGTCGGTGGGGTTGACCCCCGAGAAGGCGACCCGCAGGAGCACCTCCCCCGGCCCGGGCGAGGGGACCTCGCGCTCGACCAGCTGCAGCACCTCGGCGCCACCGGCGCGCTCGTAGACCACGGCTCTCACGGGGACATCCTGCGCGGCACGGGGCGACCGGTCGAGCGGGGGCGCGATGATGGTCGGGTGGACGCGGGAGCTCAGGACGGCGCTGCAGCGGGCGGCTCGGCGAGCAGCCCGCCGGGGGGCATCCGCACCCAGGTGCGGGTCAGCGTGGTCCCCCTGACGTGCGCGCGCTGCAGGCTGCCCGTCCCGGCGGGACAGCACCACCTGCGGCACGTCGACACCCGCGCGGTGCCCGCCGTCAGCTTCGTGGAGTGCGCCGAGTGCGCCCGCCGCGCGGGGCGCAGCGGGCCGCTCGACGCCCGCCCGGAGGGCCGCCGGGCCCTGTGACCCGGCGGCTCCCGCCCGGCGGCGGGCGCCCTCAGAGGACCCGGGGGGCCTCGTCGCCCTCGGCGACCACGGGACGGCCGGCGTCCTGCCAGGCCCCCATGCCGCCGTCGACGACGACGGCGTCGTAGCCGTTCTCCTGCAGCCAGGCCGCGGCCCGGGCCGCACGGCCCCCGGCGCGGCACAGGACCTGCAGCTCGGCGTCGGCGGGGAGGTCGCCCAGGCGGGAGGGGAGGTCGCCGAGGGGCACGTGCAGGGCGCCGGGGGCGTGGCCGGCGTCCCACTCGTCCTGCTCGCGCACGTCGAGCAGGACAGCCCCCTCGGGGACGTCGGCGGCGGTCACGACGGGTGCGGGCTCGCTCATGCGGGGGACTCCACGGTCTCGGAGGTGGGCTCGTCGTCCCCAGACTGCTCCACGGCCTCGACGCGGATGCGGGAGGGGCGGCGCCCGTCGACCTCGACCACCGTGAACCGGTGGCCCAGGTCCCTCACCTCGTCGCCGCGGCCGGGCAGGCGGCCCAGCGCCGTCATGACGAAGCCGGCGAGGGTCTCGTAGGGGCCGTCGGGCAGCTCCAGGCCGGTGGCCTCGTGGACCTCGTCGCGGTGCAGGAGCCCGTCGAGCTCGACCGGGCCCGAGGCCCCGCCACCGGACCACCGGGGCGCGCCGCCGCGGAGGTCGTACTCGTCCTGGATCTCGCCGACGAGCTCCTCGACGAGGTCCTCCAGGGTGACGATGCCGTCGGTGCCCCCGTACTCGTCGACGACGACGGCGAGGTGGCGGCCGCTGCGCCGCATCTCCGACAGGGCCGGCAGCAGGGTCTTGCTGCCCGGCAGCATCGCGACCGGCCGGACCAGGTCGCTCACCGTGCCGCCGGTGCGCCGGTGCACGCTGGTGAGCAGGTCGCGGACGTGGACGAAGCCGAGCACGTCGTCGGAGGACTCCCCCGTCACCGGGTAGCGCGAGTGGGGCTGGTCCTCGACGACGAGGGCGGCCTCCTCCAGGGGCAGGTCGGCGGCGAGGAAGTCGACCTCGGTGCGCGGCACCATCACCTCGGACAGGCGGCGGTCCGCCGCCTCGAAGACGTCGGTGACGATGCGGCGCTCGTCGTCGTCCAGCTGCTCGTGGCTGCTGACCATCTCGCGGAGCTCCTCCTCGGAGACCTCCTCGCGGGTGGCCTTCGGGTCGAGCCCGATGAGGCGGCCCACCGCGTCGGTCGAGCGGCCCAGCAGCCAGACCACCGGGGTGGTGACGGCGGCGATCCTGTCGAGGATCGGCGCCACGAACAGCGACACGCCCTCGGAGCGCTGCAGCGCGAGGCGCTTGGGCACGAGCTCGCCGAGCACCAGCGAGACGTACGTGACGAGCGCGGTGACCAGCACCAGGGCGACGACGTCGGCCACCCCGTCCGGCACCCCCAGGGAGACCAGCCAGGGGGCCACCACGCCCGCGATCTGGCTGCCGCCGAACGCCGAGGCGAGGAACCCCGACAGGGTGACGCCGATCTGGACGGCGGACAGGAACCGGTTGGTGTCACCCGTGAGCCGTCCGACGGCGGCGCCGCGGCCGCCCCGCGCGACCATCGCCTTGACCTGGCCCTCGCGCAGGGACACCACGGCCAGCTCGGAGGCGGCGAAGAACCCTCCGATGAGCACCAGGACGAGGACGACGGTGATGTTGAGGAGCAAGCCGGGTTCCACCCCCCCAGTCTGCGGCAGGATGACGATCACGACCCGCCGGCGCTGGGCCGCTCGGAGGGTGCCTCAGCGCAGGAACCTCGAGGTGCGCCGGTCCGCGAGGGGCTGGCCCCCGGTCTGGCACGTGGCGCAGTACTGCAGCGACCTGTCGGCGAACGACACCTCGCGGACCACGTCGCCGCACACCCGGCACGCCTCGCCGGTGCGGCCGTGGACGCGCATGCCGGCGCGCTTGGCATCCTTCAGCTGCGACGCGGGCTTGCCGGAGGCTGCGGTGACGGCCTCACCGAGCACGCCCTTCAGCGAGGCGAACAGGCGGGAGACCTGGTCGTCGTCGAGCTTCCCGGACACCGCGAACGGCGAGATCCGCGCGGCGTGCAGCACCTCGTCGCTGTAGGCGTTCCCGACGCCCGCCAGCACCGACTGCTCGCGCAGCAGCCCCTTCACCTGCTGGCGGGACCCCGCGAGCAGGGCCTGCAGCGCCTCGACGTCGAAGGAGTCCTCCAGGGGGTCGGGTCCGAGGGAGGCGATGGCGGGCACCTGGGCGGGGTCGCGGACGACGTGCACGGCGAGCCGCTTCTGGGTCCCGGCCTCGGTGAGGTCGAAGCCCGGCCTCGGCTCGGGGCCGGCGGCGGGGCCGTCCTCCCCGCCGTCGTCGAGGTCCCCGAAGCGCACCCGCAGCGCCAGCGGGCTCTTGCCCGGGCGCACCGGCGTGGTCGGCAGCTGCTCGGACCACCGCAGCCAGCCGGCGCGGGCGAGGTGCACCACCAGGTGGAGCCCGTCGCAGTCGACGTCGAGCCACTTGCCGTGCCGGGTCACCCCCGTCACGGGCAGGCCGGCGAGCGCGCCGGGCGGGGGGTCGAAGGTCTTCAGCACGTTGATGGCCGCGACGTCGACGGCGGCCACGACGGACCGCTCGACCAGGCGCTGGCGCAGGGAGCCCGCGAGGGCCTCGACCTCGGGGAGCTCGGGCACGTCCGCCAGCGTGGCACCGCCGCGGCCCCCGGGCCGCCCAGCGCTCGCCGCCTCCCCCGTCCGGGCCCACGATCGGGAGGTGCGGGAGGAGGAGGGTCCGGCCCAGCGCGCCGGCGCGGTGGTGCTGGCGTCGCCGCGGGGCCGGGCGGTGCTGGGGGCGTCGGTCTGCGGCTCCGCGGTCGCCTTCCTCGACGTGCAGGTGGTGGGGGTGGCCCTCCCGACCATCGGCCGGGAGCTCGGCGCGGGGCTCGGGGTCCTGCAGTGGACGGTCAACGCGTACACGCTGGCGCTGGCGGCGCTGGTGCTGCTGGGTGGCTCCCTGGGAGACCGGTTCGGGCTGCGGCGGGTGTTCACCACCGGGGTGGTGTGGTTCGCCGTCGCCTCGCTGGCGTGCGCGCTGGCCCCGTCGGCGGAGGCGCTGGTGGCGGCGCGCGCGGTGCAGGGGGTGGGGGCGGCGCTGCTCACGCCGGTGTCGCTGGCGCTGCTGCAGTCGGTGCTGCGCCCGCAGGACCGGGCCCGCGCCATCGGCCTGTGGTCGGGGACGACGACGCTGGCGACCGTCGCGGCGCCCGTGGTCGGCGGGGCGCTGGTGGCGCTGGACTGGCGGCTGGTGTTCGCCCTGAACGTCCCGGTGGCCGCCGCGGCGGTGGTGCTGGCCCGCCGGGTCCCCGCGGACGGCCCCGCTCGCGGGGAAGTGCCGCGGCGGGGGCTGCGGTCGCTCGACCTCGGCGGGGCCGCGCTCGGGGCGGTGGCCCTGGGGGCGGGGACCTGGGCGCTCATCACCGCCGGGGACTCGGGCGCCTCCCCGGCGGTCCTCGTGTCGGCCGCGGCCGCCGTCGTCCTGGCCGCGGTGCTCGTGCTGCACGAGCGGCGCCTGGCCCGCCGCGGGGAGCCTGCGGTGGTGCCGCCGGCGCTCTTCGCCGACCGCACGTTCTCCGTCGCCAACGGCTACACGCTGCTGGTCTACGGGGCGCTGTCGGGGATGGGCCTGCTGCTCGCCCTGCAGCTGCAGGTGTCGCTGGGCTACAGCCCGCTCCAGGCGGGCCTGGCCTCGCTGCCGTCGTCGCTGCTGCTGGGCGCGCTGTCGGGGTGGGCGGGTCAGCTGGGCCAGCGGCTGGGGGTCCGCACGATGCTCACCGCGGGCGCCGCGCTGGGGGCGTGCGGCCTCGCCCTGCTCTCCGGGGCCTCCCCCGGTGACGCCTACGCCGCGGCGGTGCTGCCGGGCGTCCTCGTCCTGGGGCTGGGCTTCTCGGCGCTGGTGGCGCCCCTGACCGCCGGGGTGCTGGCAGCGGCCCCGCAGGAGCTGGCGGGTGCCGCCTCGGGGGTCAACAACGCCGTCGCCCGCACCGCCGGGCTCCTCGCGGTGGCGGCGCTGCCGGTGCTGGTGGGCCTGTCCGGGGAGGCCTACGCCGACCCGGAGCTGCTGACCGCCGGGTACCGCGCGGGCATGCTCGTGTGCGCGGGGCTGGTCGCGGCCGCGGCCGTGCTGGCGGCGACCCTGCTGCCGCGCCGCACGACGAGCGGGACGGGCCCGGCTGCGGGAGGGTGATCCGCATGGCTGGAGCACCCGGCGGACTGGTCCGCCCCCGGAACGGCAAGATGATCGCTGGCGTCTGCGCCGGCCTGGCCCGGCGCTGGGGCATGAGCCCGACGCTGCTGCGGCTCCTGGCCGTGCTGTCGTGCCTGCTGCCCGGGCCGCAGTTCATCGCCTACATCGTCCTGTGGGTGGTCATGCCGAAGGAGGGGTGACCCTCTCGGGGGGGCGGTTCCCGCCCGGCGTTGCGCCGCGCCGGGCGGGCGCGGTGGGATGGCGCTCATGCACCCCCGCGCCGGCCAGCAGGCCCGCCCCGAGGACCTCGTCGACGTCGACGCCCTCCTCGCCGCCTACGCCGAGAAGCAGCCCGACCCGTCCGACCCGGGCCAGAGGGTCGTGTTCGGCACCTCCGGCCACCGGGGCTCGAGCCTCGACAGCGCCTTCAACGAGGCGCACATCCTGGCCACCACCCAGGCGATCGTCGAGCACCGCGCCGCGCAGGGGGTGACGGGCCCGCTCGTCATCGGCCGCGACACCCACGCGCTGTCCGAGCCGGCGTGGCGCTCGGCGCTGGAGGTCCTGGTGGCCAACGGCGTCGACGTCCTCGTCGACTCGCGCGACGGCTACACGCCCACGCCGGCCGTCTCCCACGCCATCCTGCGGCTCAACGCCCGCGGCGCAGCGGGCGGAGCCGACGGCATCGTGGTCACGCCGTCCCACAACCCGCCGCGCGACGGCGGGTTCAAGTACAACCCCCCGAGCGGCGGCCCGGCCGGTTCCGAGGCCACCTCGGCGATCGCCGCGCGCGCCAACGAGCTGCTCGAGCGCGGCCTCGACGGCGTGCAGCGCGTCTCCTTCGACGAGGCCCGCGGCCGCGCCGGCTCCTACGACTTCCTGGACCACTACGTCGACGACCTGCCCAGCGTCCTCGACCTGGAGGCCGTGCGGCGCGCGGGCGTCCGCATCGGCGCCGACCCCCTGGGCGGCGCGAGCGTCGGCTACTGGGGCGAGGTCGGCGCCCGCCACGGCCTCGACCTGACCGTGGTGAACCCCGAGGTCGACCCGCGCTGGGCGTTCATGACGCTGGACGGCGACGGCAAGATCCGCATGGACTGCTCCTCGCCCAACGCCATGGCGTCGCTGCGCGGGGTCATGAGCACCGCTGACGGGGGACGCGCCCCGTACGACATCGCCACCGGCAACGACGCCGACGCCGACCGCCACGGCATCGTCACGCCCGACGGCGGGCTGATGAACCCCAACCACTACCTCGCGGTGGCGATCTCCTACCTGTTCGCCCACCGTCCGGGCTGGGACCGGGGCGCCGCCGTCGGCAAGACCCTCGTGTCGTCGTCGATGATCGACCGCGTCGTCGCCTCGCTGGGCCGCCGGCTGCTGGAGGTGCCGGTCGGCTTCAAGCACTTCGTCCCCGGCCTGCTCGACGGGTCCGTCGGCTTCGGCGGCGAGGAGTCCGCGGGGGCCTCGTTCCTGCGCCACGACGGCACCACGTGGACCACCGACAAGGACGGGATCCTCCTGGCCCTGCTGGCCAGCGAGATCCAGGCCGTGACCGGCAGCAGCCCCAGCGAGCTGTACGCCGCGCTGGTCGCCGAGCACGGCGACCCGGCCTACGCCCGCGTCGACGCCCCGGCCTCCCGCGAGCAGAAGGCCCGCCTGGCGAAGCTCTCGCCGTCCGACGTCACCGCCAGCTCGCTCGCGGGCGAGGACATCACCGCCGTCCTCACCGAGGCCCCCGGCAACGGGGAGTCGATCGGCGGGCTGAAGGTCGTCACCCAGAACGCCTGGTTCGCCGCGCGCCCCTCGGGCACCGAGGACGTCTACAAGATCTACGCCGAGTCCTTCAAGGGCGCCGACCACCTCGCGCAGGTGCAGGAGCAGGCCCGCGACGTGGTGGGCAAGGCCCTCGGCGGGTGACAGACTGCAGCGGGTGCGTCACTCACACGGGGGTCGTCCCTCGCGCCTGACGCGGTGGCTCGCCCCGGCTCTGCTCGGGGCGGCCATCGTCGCGCTGGACTGGTTCCAGGACACGGGTGTCCAGTACGCGGGTGTCCTGGTGTCCGTCCCGCTGCTCGCAGCGGTGCTGGGGGGCCCGCTGGCGACAGCGGGTGCGGGAGCGGTGGCCGTCGGCCTCTCGTACGGCATCTCGTACGCCGAGTCGCTGCGCGTCCTCTACGACCCGAACGGCCAGACCTCCCTGACGCGCCTGCTCTTCATCGTCTCGATGACGCTGATCGGCGTGGTGGCCTCCCAGGTGCGCACCCGCAGCGAGCGCGACGCGGGGCAGGTGGCGGCGGTGGCCGACGCCG
Source organism: Actinomycetales bacterium (assembly GCA_022701985.1). Lineage (GTDB taxonomy): Bacteria > Actinomycetota > Actinomycetes > Actinomycetales > Quadrisphaeraceae > Quadrisphaera. The sequence goes on along the minus strand of JAKONK010000225.1, from coordinate 14,221 downwards.
CCCAGCTGGCGATCCTCGAGCCCCCGCCGCGCGCCGTGGGAGGGCTGCGGTGCGCCAGCGCCTACCGCTCCTCCACCCAGCTCGCCCGCATCGGCGGTGACCTGGTCGCCGTGGTCGAGACCCCGCGGGGCGTGCGCGCCCTGGTGGGTGACGTGCAGGGGAAGGGCCTCGAGGCCGTGAGGCTGGCCGGCTACGTGCTCGGCAGCTTCCGCGAGCGCGCCCACGACGACGTCGCCCTCCCCGAGCTCGCCGAGGCGCTCGACAGGACGGTGCGTCGCGCCTCGCTCGGCCAGGAGGTCTTCGTCACCGCCGTGCTCGTGCAGGTCGACGGCGCGACGGGCGAGCTGGAGGTGGTCTCCTGCGGCCACCCGGCGCCCTTCCTCGTGGCCCCGGCGCCGGCCGGCGGACCGGTGCGCGCCGAGGAGCTGCCGGTGGAACCCGGCCCGCCGCTGGGCCTGATGCACCTGACCGGCGCCCCCGTCGCCCTGACCCACCTGCTCCGCCCGTCGGACCGGCTGGTGCTGGTCACCGACGGGGTGCTCGAGGCCCGCAGGCCCCGGCTGCTGTCGCGGGAGGCCACCGGCCCGTTCGTCGACGCCGAGGAGCTCCTCGGCGAGCACCTGGGCCGCGGCTCGATGACGGACGGCCTGGACGGCGTGGTCCGGGGCCTGTCGCGGTGGACGCGCGGTCGCCTGCGCGACGACCTCGCCGTGCTGGTGCTGGAGCGGCCGGCGTCCTCGCCTCAGGGGCCGGTCCCCTCCGTGCACCCGCCGTCGGGGTCCTCGGGGTCGTCCGTGGGGTCGGTGCCCTCCTCCCGCTGAGTGCGGGGGTCCATCGGAGCCCGGGCCCGCCAGGCGGCGCCGCCGACGGCGTAGCCGGCGACCGGCACGGTGAACAGCTGCAGCGCGGCGGCCACCAGGAGCACCACCACGGCGTCGAGCCCCGGGGCGAGCACCGCGGCGCCCACGAGCACGAGCACGAGGCCGAGCGCCGCCGCCTTGGTGACGGCGTTGGCCCGCAGGTAGGCGTCGGGGAGCCGCACGAGGCCGAGGGCCCCGACCGCGACGAGAGCCACACCCAGCACCACGAGGAGCTGGCCGACGACGCCGAGGGCCCCCCCGGTCATCGACGCGGTCATCCGGACCTCCGCGCAGCCAGCCGGGCGAGCGCCACGGTCGCCAGGAACCCCACGAGGGTGCCCACCAGCACCAGGTCGAGCAGGGCGGGGGCGCCCAGCCTCAGCGCCAGCAGCGCGAGGGCGGCCAGGAGCACCACGAAGCCGAGGTCGACGGCGAGCACGCGGTCGGCGTCGGTCGGTCCGACCACCACGCGGACCGTCGCGACCACGGCGGCGACCGCCAGCACCACGAGGGCGGCGTCGAGGATCACGCCGCACCCCGCCAGGCGGCGAGCAGCAGCCCCTCGAGGCGCTGGAGGTCGCGGCGCTGGGCGTCGGGGTCGGGGGCGTCCATGGCGTGGACCACCAGCTCCGCGCGCTGCGCAGGACCCACCGCACCCCCGGCCGCACCACCGTCCGCACCCCCGGCCGCACCGCCGGTGCGCTGCACGTCGAGCACGGTGGTGCCGGGCGTGAGGCCCACCAGAGCCACGAACGTGGCCACCTCGGCGTCGGTGCGGGAGCGCAGGGGCACCCTCAGCACCGCGGGGCGGACCGCGCTGCCGGGGGTCACCACCTCGCGGACCACCTGGGCGTTGGCCACGACGAACTCCTTGGCGTAGACGGCGAGGAACACCGCGCCGTGGCGCAGCCGGCTCACGAGCGGCTCCCGGCCACGAGCTGGGCGGCCGCCGCCTCGCTCGCGACGAGCAGCGGCTCGGCCCACACCCCGAGCACCAGCGCGCACACCGCGAGGGCCAGCGCGGGCACGAGCACCGCGCGCGGGACCCTCCCGGTGCCCGTCACCGCCCCGCCGGCGCCGGCCGCCTCCGGGCGGGAGCCGGCGAACACGCCGTTCCACAGCTTCAGCATCGAGACCAGCGTGACGAGGCTGACCGCCACGACGGCCGCGAGGACCCACCAGCTGCCGGAGTCCGCCGCGGCGGTGGCGAGCTGGAGCTTGGCCACGAAGCCGCTGGTGGGGGGCACGCCCACCAGGCCGAGCGCGGCGACGGCGAAGGCCACCGCCAGCAGGGGCTCGGCGCGGCCGAGGCCCCCGAGGCGACCCAGCGCGTCGGTGCCCTCGCGGACCTCCACGGCGGCGGAGACCGCGAGCAGCGCGGCCTTCACCACCGCGTACTGGACCAGGAAGAACAGGGCGGCGGCGTACCCCGCGGCCGTGGCGAGCCCCACCCCGACCAGCAGGTACCCGATCTGGCTGACCATGTGGTTGGTCAGCACCGCCCGGACCGAGCCCTCGCCCACGGCTGAGAGCACCCCGACCACCATCGTGAGGACGGCGACCGCGAGCAGGGCCCACGCCACCCGCGCGTCGCCCTCGAAGACCACCGCCCAGACCCGCAGCAGCGCGAGCACGCCCACCTTGGTGAGCAGCCCGGAGAACAGGACGGCGACGGCGGGACCCACCGCCCCGTACGAACCGGGGAGCCAGGAGTGCAGCGGCACCGCCGCCGACTTCACGGCCAGCGCCACCAGCACCACGCCGACGGCGACCGCCGCGGCGGGGTCGGCGGCGGCGGCACCGCGGAGCTCGGCCAGGGAGACCGTGCCGGTGGTGCCGTAGACGAGCCCCACGCCGGCGAGGAAGACGGTCGAGGCCAGCAGGTTCACCGTGACGTAGAGCCGCCCGCCGGCCGGCCCGCGCCGCCCGAGGGCCACGAGCACGTAGCTGGGCACGAGCATCACCTCGACGAAGACGAAGAGGTTGAACAGGTCGGTGGTGAGCAGAGCCCCGGAGACCCCGGCCGACATGACGAGGACCAGCGGCACCAGCAGCGGCTCGTGGTCCTCCCGGGTGCCGGCGGCCACCACGAGGCTGGCGGCCGTGAGGGCGCTGGTGAGCAGGACGCCGAGGCAGGCGGTGGCGTCGGCCACGAGCGCGATGGCCACGCCGTCGGGCCAGCCGCCCGCAGCCGCCCCTGCGGTCCGCCCCTCGAGGGTCGCCGCGAGCAGCACCGCGGCAGCGATCACCACCAGCAGCGGCACGCCCACCCCCGCGGCCCGGTCGAGGGCGTCCGCCCCGGGCCGCCGCCGGCGCAGCAGGAGCAGCGCCGCTGCCACCAGCGGCACGACGACGGGCACGAGGACGAGCGCGCTCACGCCGGGCCCTCCGCGTCGTCGTCCTCGTCGAGCGCCTGGCCCTGCCGGAGGAGCCCCAGCAGGTGCACGGTGACGGCGAAGGCGATGACGACCGCGGTGAGCACGAACGCCTGCGGCAGCGGGTCGGCGACCGGGCCCTGCCCCTGCTGGCCGGGCAGGGCGAAGCCGCGGCGGTCGGTGCCGCCGGCGGTCAGCACCAGCAGGTTGACCCCGTGGCCCAGCAGCACGAAGCCGACGACCACCCGCAGGAGGCCGCGGCGCAGCACCAGCCAGGTCCCCGTGGCGACGAGGAGGGCCACCACGACCGCCGTCGTCACCGGACCACCTCCGCGTGCTCGGCGCCGGGGGCGGCTGCTGGTGCGGCTGCGGGAACGGCGGAGGGGACCCGCCCGAAGCCGCGCACGCACGCGGCGACCAGGGAGACCACGAGGGCGTAGACCCCGAGGTCGAACAGCAGCGCCGAGCTGATGCCCAGGGCGTACAGCCCCGGTACCGAGAAGGGCTCCATCAGCGCACCGCCCCACACCAGCGGCACCAGGCCGGTGCCGACGGCCACGAGCGCCCCTGCCCCGGCGAGCAGCACCGGGTCGGTGAGGCGCTCCAGGCGCACCGCGCGTCCCGTGCCCCCGGCCCCCTCGCCGCCACCGGTGCCGGCGAGGTGCACGAGCACCACCCCCGCCCCGGCCACCAGCGCGCCGATGAAGCCGCCGCCGGGCTGGTCGTGGCCGCGCCACAGCAGCACGACGGAGGCCAGCACCGCCAGCGGCGCGAGCACGCGGCTGGCCACCCGCAGGACGACGTCGGGCCGCTCGCGGACCTCGCGGCCCGGACCGCGGGTGAGCACGCCCAGACCGAGGGCGACGACGCCGACCAGCACGGACTCCAGGAGCGTGTCGAGGCCGCGGAAGTCGACGAGGACGGTGTTGACCACGTTGGTGCCGCCGGTGAGCTCCTCGGCGTTGTCGAGCAGGTAGGCGCCGGTGGGTGACAGCTCCCGGCGCCCGGTGAGCGACCACGTGCCGAGGCCCGCCGCCGTCCCCGCGCCCACCGCCAGCAGCGCCGCGGGCAGCACCGCCGGCAGGGCCCCCCGGCCGGCCGGCCTGACGACGGGGGGCAGGTGGAGGCCGCCCCCGCGCAGCACCAGCACGAGCACCACCGCGGTGAGGACCTCGACCAGCAGCAGCGTCAGGGCGACGTCGGCGGCCCCCACCAGGACCATCCGCACGGCCACGACGAGCCCGACCAGCCCCACGAGGGCGACCAGCACCACCGCCGAGGAGGTCACCGCCGCGCAGGCCAGGGCGACGGCGAGCACCACCAGCAGCACGGGCTCGCCGGGCACCGCCGTCGCGGTCCGCTCCGGGAGCGCGCCGCCCAGGGCGACCGCCCCCACGACGCCGAGCACGGCCACCACGGCCAGCGGCCGGGCCAGGTGGGCGCCCAGCGGACGGGCCCGGGTGCCGGCGCCGATGCGGCCGCCGAGGGCCAGCAGGCCGCTGTGGCCGGCGTCGAAGACCCCTCCGGCGTCGGGCAGGCGCAGGCGCACCAGGACCGCGTCCACGCGGTCGCGCTGCCAGAACAGCGCCGACCCCAGCGCCACGGTCACCCCGGAGAGCACCACCTCGGTCGACAGGCCGTGCCAGAAGTAGATCCGCGGAGGGACCGACCCCGGGAGCGCGGCGCTGGTGGCGGCGTCGACGAGGGGGTCGAACAGGAAGACCGCCGGGCCCAGCAGCAGGCCGGCGACCGCGGCGACCGCGGCGGGCGCCAGGAAGCTCCTCGCGGGCTCGTACAGCTCGGGGTGGTCGGGGCCGCCGAAGGCCCCCCAGACGATGCGCATCGAGTACGCGAAGGTCAGCGCGGAGGCCGTCACGGCGCAGGCCGCGGCGGCCGGGGCCACCCACGCGGGCCCGGGGGCGGAGACGAAGCCCTGGTAGAGGTACTCCTTGCTGACGAAGCCCAGCGCCGGGGGCACCCCCGCCATCGACAGGGCGGCCAGGGCCGTGGCCGCCGCGGTCCAGGGCATCGCCCGCCGCAGGCCGGACAGGTCGCGGATGTCGCGGCTGCCGGTCTCCTTGTCGATGATCCCGACCAGCATGAACAGCGTCGCCTTGAACAGGGCGTGCGCCATCGTGTGCAGCAGGGCCGCCCCCAGGGCGGTGGGCGTGCCGACGCCGATGGCGGCCACCAGCAGGCCCAGCTGGCTGACGGTGGAGTGGGCGAGGATGCCCTTGAGGTCGTGCTCGCGCAGCGCCATCACGGCCCCCACCAGCGCCGTCGCCATCCCCACGGCCACCAGCGCGACCTGCCACGGGGTCTGCTCGGCGAAGAGCGTGGAGGCGCGGACCAGCAGGTAGATGCCGGCCTTCACCATCGTCGCGGCGTGGAGGTAGGCGCTGACCGGCGTCATGGCGACCATCGCGCCGGGCAGCCAGAACTGCAGCGGCAGCTGCGCCGACTTGCTCATCGCGGCCAGGAGCACGCAGGCGGCCACCGGCCAGGCCAGCGGCGAGCCGAGCACCACCTCGGGCTCGGCGAGCAGCACCGAGATGCGGGTGGTCCCGCCCGCCAGGGCGAGCAGGACGACGGCGACCAGCAGTGCCAGACCCCCCGCGATGGTGATGACCAGCGCCCGGCGCGCCGGAGCCACGGCCTTCGCGCCCGCCGAGGAGAGGAGGGCGAAGGAGCACAGCGTGGTGAGCTCCCAGAACAGGTAGAGCAGGACGAGGTCGTCGGCGAGGACCAGCCCGACCATCGCCGCGGCGAAGACCGTCAGCAGCGGGAGCACCGGGCCCCGCGCGGAGGCGTCGGAGAGGTAGCGGGCGCAGTACGCCATGACCAGGGCGCCCACCACGAGGGCGACGAGGGCGAAGACGAGGGAGAGCCCGTCGAGGCGCAGCGCGGCCTCGACGCCGAGGGAGGGCAGCCACGGGGTGGACGCCTCGACGGCGCCGCCGCCCAGCACCCGCGGGGCCAGGGCGACGAGCAGGCCGGCGGCCGCCAGGAACCCCGCCGAGAGCACGTACCCGGTGGCCCGGCCGAGCCGGCGCGCGAGCAGGGGCGCCCCCGCGGCCAGCGCCGCGAGCAGCACGAGCGCCGCCACCATGGTCATCTCGGCGGAGGCTAGCGGCGCGGCGCCGGGCCCGCCCGGTGGAGCGGAGCGGGTCACCTGGCAGGCTTGACCGTCCTCGCGCCGAGCGCAGGGGCCCCGCTCGGGTGGGCGAGCGGGCGACGGTCGACGGAGGGGTGGTCCGGTGAGCGGGCTGGAGCGCGAGACCGCGGCGGAGCAGGGGCGCGTCGACGAGCGCTACGCCCGGCTCGACCTGCTGCGCACCGCCGCGGAGCAGCGCCTGAAGGACGTGCGCGCCGCGGGCTCGGTGGGGACCCCCGCGGCGCGGATGGAGCGCGACGCCTTCGCCACCCTCTACGAGGACCGGCTCGCGCAGCTCCGCGCCGTCGAGGACCGCCTGGTCTTCGGCCGGCTCGACCTCGACGACGGCGACGTGCGCTACGTCGGTCGCATCGGCCTGTCCGACACCTCCCAGGAGCAGCTGCTCACCGACTGGCGCGCCCCCGCGGCCGAGCCGTTCTACCGCGCGACCTCCGCCGACCCCCTGGGCGTGGTCCGCCGCCGGCACGTCACGCTCACCGGCCGGAGGGTGACCGCACTGGAGGACGACGTCGTCGCCGACGGCGCGGCGCTGCCCGAGGGGATGGTCGTGGCCGGCGGCGGCGCGCTCATGGCGGCCGTCACCGCGGCGCGCACCGGGCGGATGAAGGACGTCGTGGCCACGCTGCAGGCCGAGCAGGACGCCGTCGTCCGCGCTCCCCTGCCCGGCGTGCTGGTGGTGCAGGGAGGCCCCGGCACCGGCAAGACCGCTGTGGCGCTGCACCGCGCGGCCTACCTGCTGTACGCCCACCGCGAGCGCATCGCCAGGTCGGGCGTGCTCGTCATCGGCCCGAACCGGGCGTTCCTGCGCTACATCGACCAGGTGCTGCCGGCGCTGGGCGAGACCGGCGTGGTGATGGCGAGCGTCGGGGAGCTCTTCCCGGGGGTGGTCGCCACGGCCACCGACGCGGACGACGTCGCCGCCCTCAAGGGCAGCGCGCGGATGGTCGACCTGCTCACCGCCGCCGTGCGCCAGCGCCAGCGGGTGCCCGCGCAGCCGGTGCGCCTGGAGGTCGGCCACCACCACGTGCAGCTGCGCCCGCGGGTGGTGCGCTCGGCGCTGGACGCCGCCCGCGACACCCGGCAGCCGCACAACGCGGCGCGGACGACGTTCGTGCGCAAGGTCGTGAACGACCTGGTCCGCCAGCTGGGCACCGCGCAGGGCACCCGTGGTGACGACCTCGACGCCGACACCCGCCAGTCGCTCGACGCCGAGCTGCGCGAGTCGACCGACGTGCGCCGCGAGGTCAACCTCTGCTGGATGCCGCTGACCCCGGCCGGGGTGCTGCGCGACCTGTGGTCCAAGCCCCGGCTGCTCGCCGCGGCCGGCGCCGCCGCCGGCTTCACCTCGCGCGAGCTGAAGCTGCTGGTCCGCGACCGGACCGACCCGCTGACCACGGCTGACGTCCCCCTGCTCGACGAGCTGGCCGAGCTGCTCGGAGACGACCCCGACGCCGGCCGCGCCGAGGAGCGCCGGGCCGCCCGCGACCGCGACCAGCTGCTCTCCCAGGCGCGCGGGGTGCTGGAGTCGGGTCTGGTCGACGAGGGCGGGAGCGCCGTCCTGTCCGCCGACGTGCTCGCCGACCGGTGGGCGCTGGACGCCGGCGGGGGCAGCGTGGCCGACCGCGCCTCCAGCGACCGCACGTGGACCTACGGGCACGTGGTGGTCGACGAGGCGCAGGAGCTCTCGGCGATGGCCTGGCGCGTGCTGACCCGGCGCTGCCCCTCGCGGTCGATGACGGTGGTGGGCGACCTGGCCCAGACCTCCAGCGCCGCCGGGGCGCGGAGCTGGGCCCAGGCGCTGGCCCCCGTGCTGGGCACGGGAACGCGGTCGCGCGGCGGGGTGGACCTCTCGCGCGACTTCACCCTGGCGCGGCTGACGGTCAACTACCGCACGCCGAGGCAGGTCATGGACGTGGCGAGCGCGGTGCTGGCGGCCCACGGCTCCCCCGAGGAGGCCCCCAGCTCCATCCGCGACGCCGAGGTGGCGCCGTCGGCGGTGTCCGCTCCCGGGCCCGTGGGCTCGCCGGCGTGGACGGACGCCGTGGTCGACGCCGTCCGCGCGCAGGTGGCGGTGCTCGACGAGGGCCGCCTCGTGGTCGTGGCGCCGGACGCCGCGGTCTCCGGCCTGCACGCGGCGCTGGTGGGGGCGGTCGGTGCGGAGCGCGTCCGGGCCGTCACCGACTCCTCCGACGCCGCGGTCACCGTCTCGGGGGTCTACGGCGTCAAGGGCCTCGAGTTCGACGCCGTGGTTCTCGTGGAGCCCCGCGCGGTCCTCGAGGCCTCCCCCCGCGGCGCCGGCGACCTGTACGTGGCGCTCACCCGCCCCACGCAGCGGCTGGTGGTGGTGGCCTCGGAGCCGCTGCCCGCGGGCATGGAGTCCCTGGCCGGCTGACGGCCCTGCTCGGCCGTGGGCTCAGCCGGCGGCGGGCAGGTGGGTCGGCAGGCCGCAGCGCTCGAACAGGCCGCGGTCGGCGTCGAGGAAGAAGACCAGGTCGGCCACCTTGCCGTCGCGCTCGGCCATCACCACCAGGGCCCACGGGGTGTGTCCCGCCGCCGGGTCGGGGGCGGCGGCGCCGTGGTCGGCGCGGCGGTACTGCGCCAGCGCCCGCTGGCCGTTGAGGCGCACCGGCAGCAGCCGCGAGCCCTCGCAGTCGCGGCCCGGCCCGCGCAGCCACGCCGCGACGTCGGACGGACCCCGCAGCCACAGCGCGTACGGCGGCATCGACATCGTCGCCTCGGCGTGGAGCAGGGTGACCAGCGCGTCGACGTCGTACCGCTCGAACGCCTCGGTGTAGCGGGCGAGCAGCTCGGCGTGCCGGTCGTCGAGGGGCCGGAGCGCGGCCTCGCGGGCGTCTCGGGCCGCGAGGGTGGCGCGCGCCCGCTGGAGCAGGCTGTTGACCGAGGGGACGGACGTCTCGAGGAGGGTCGCGACCTCGTCGGCGTGCCAGTGGAGCACCTCGCGGAGCACCAGCACGGCGCGCTGGCGTGGTGGCAGCAGCTGGAGGGCCGCCACGAGGGCCAGGCGCACCGACTCGCGGTCCGCGGCGACGTCGGCGGGGTCGGCGGCGGGTGCCGTGCCGAGCACCAGCGCGTCGGGGGCGGGCTCCACCCAGGAGGCGCTCTCCAGCGCGGGACCCAGGGACGACACCACCGGCGGTGACGGCGCCGGTGACATGTCGACCGGCAGGGCGCGCCGCCTGCGGCCGTCGAGGCTGTCGAAGCAGACCCGGGTGGCGATCCGGTACAGCCAGCCCCGCTGGGCCGCCGGGTCGCGCAGGGACCCGGCGTGCCGCCAGGCGCGGACCATCGCGTCCTGCACGGCGTCCTCGGCATCGGCCAGGGAGCCCAGCATCCGGTAGCAGTAGCCGGTGAGCTCGCGGCGGTAGTCCTCGAGCTGCAGCTCCACGCCGTCGACAGCTCCGTCGGCGACCCCCTCGAGCGCGGTCATGTCCGCACTCTGGCAGATGCCTGTGACACCCGTCAGCCGCCGTCCGTGGCCCTCGTCGCCGGCCCGGGGTGGGGCCCGAACAGGTCCGTCACGACCTCGGAGTCCGCCCTCGTCGTCCTCGGCCGCACGCTGGACACCGGTGGGTGGGTCTGCACCAGTCCCCGGACAGCACAGGGCCACCCCGTGCTCGTAGGAGTGGCACGGGGTGGCCCTGTGCCACACGCGGGGGCCCGGGACGGGTCAGCGGACCAGGTAGCGCCCGGGGCGGTGGTTCATCGCGAGCACGACGTTCACGACGACGACCCCGAGCAGCGACGCCGCCGCGAGCCGCGGCCCCACCACGACCAGGGCACCGGTCATGACGACGGCGTCGAAGGCCATCTGCACGTGCCCCGCCCGCCAGCCGTACCGGTCCTGCAGGTGGAAGGCGAGGATGCCGAAGCCGCCGGCGCTCGCGCGGTGGCGGAACAGCACCAGGAACCCGATGCCCAGGCTCAGCCCCGCGAAGGCGGTGGCCAGCCACAGCGGCATCGACACCCGCACCACCTGCGGCACCAGCTCGGCGAGCACCGAGGTCAGGGTCACGCACACCAGGGTCCGCAGCGTGAAGCCCCAGCCCAGCCGCCGGACGGCCAGCCCGTAGAAGGGCAGGTTGATCACGAAGAAGGCGGCACCGAGGGGCACCGGCGCCAGCTGGGCCACGAGGAAGGCCACGCCCGCCAGGCCCCCGGAGACCGCCTCGGCCTGCTGCAGGAGCAGGAGCGCCCACGCCAGCAGGAACGAGCCCACCAGGAGGGCCGCGCCGTCCTCGAGGGGGCTGTGGGGCGGGGCCGCGGGGGGGACGACCGCCGACGCGGACGGCTGGGAGGCAGGACCGGCGGCGGGGCTCACGGCGGGCACGGTAGGCCCCTCGTCGCCATGATCGGTCGGTGCTCCTCGACCTCGGCGCCGTGCTGCTCGGCCTGCTGCTGCTCGCCGGCGGCGGGGAGGCGCTGGTCCGGGGCGCCTCCGGCCTGGGGCGCCGGGCCGGGCTGTCGCAGGCCGTCGTCGGGCTGACCGTGGTCTCCCTGGCCACGAGCGCCCCGGAGATCGCCGTCTCGGTCGACGCCGTCCTGGGCGGGGTGCCCGACCTGGCGCTCGGCAACGCCATCGGCAGCAACACGGTCAACGTGCTGCTGGTGCTCGGCCTGGGCGCGGTGCTGGCGCCGATCACCGTGGGCCGCGACCTCCTGCGGGCCGACCTGCCCGTGCTGCTGGGCGCCTCGGTGGTGCTGCTGCTGGTCTGCCTCGACGGGAGGGTCAGCCGCGCGGAGGGCGCGCTGCTGCTGGTCGGGCTGGTGGCCTACTTCGCGTGGTGCGTGCTGCGCGAGCGGCGCGGTGGCGCGCGAGAGGGCGGCGCGTCCGACGACGGGGACGCCGCCACCGAGGAGGGCTCCCGCCCCGGCGCCCGCAGGTCCGCCCTGCACGCCGTCGCCGCGGTCGGCGGGGTCGCGGCGCTGGTGCTGGGTGCTGACCTCCTGGTCTCGGGGGGCACGGGCCTGGCCGCCGGCCTGGGGCTGTCCGACCTGGTGATCGGGCTGACGGTGGTCGCGATCGGCACGGCGACCCCGGAGATCATCACCGTGGTGGTGGCGAGCCTGCGCGGTCAGCGCGACCTGGCGCTCGGCACCGTGGTCGGCAGCTGCACGGTCAACACCGCCGCGGTGGTGGGCGCGGCGGCCGTCGTCGGCGCGGGCGGGCTGCCCGTCGACCCCCAGGCGCTTCGCTTCGACCTGCCGGTGATGCTGCTCGCGACGCTGCTGCTCGTCCCGCTGGCCTGGACGGCGACCCGCATCTCCCGCGCCGAGGGTGCGCTGCTGCTCCTCGCCTTCGCGGCCTACCTCTCCTACTTGCTGCTGGCCGCCGACGACCACGAGGCCGCCGGGCTCCTGGGCACCGCCCTGGTGGTCTTCGCCGGGCCGCTGGTACTGCTGGGCCTGGGGGTGGCCGTCACCCGAGAAGTGCGCCGCGGGCGGGCTCGGAGGGTCTCCAGCCCTTAGGGTTGGGCGGACATGATCCTCCTCCTGACGGCCCACGCCGCGGCCGCCGGCATCGCGGTGCCCGTGGTGCGCCGCTGGGGGCCCCGGGGAGTCCTCCTCACCGCGCTCGCGCCGCTGGCGGTGCTGGTCTGGCTGGTGGCCCAGTGGGCCTCGGGAACGGCCGGGTCGGACGGCTCGGCGCTGCGCGAGTCGGTGTCGTGGATCCCGGCCCTGGGCGTCGAGGTGGCGCTCCGGCTCGACCCGCTCTCGGCGATCATGGTGCTGGTCGTGGCCGGCGTCGGGGCCCTGGTGCTGGCCTACTCCTCGGGGTACTTCGGCGGCGAGTCGCAGCGGGCCACCCGCAACCGCACCGTGCCGCTGCTGGTGGCGTTCTGCGCCGTCATGCTCGTGCTCGTCCTCGCCGACGACCTCGTCCTCCTGTACGTGGCCTGGGAGCTCACGACGGTGCTGTCGTGGCTCCTCATCGGCGGTGACGGGCGCTCCCGCGCCGCCCGGTACGCCGCCAGCCAGGCGCTCGTCGTCACCACCGCGGGCGGTCTGGCGATGCTCGTCGGCATCGTCGTCCTCGCGGTCACCACGGGCACCACCTCGATCAGCGGGCTCCTGGCCGACCCGCCGCCCGCGGGCGCCGCCACCACGGTCGCGGCCCTGCTGCTGCTGGCCGGTGCCGTCACGAAGTCGGCGCTGCTGCCCACGACGGCGTGGCTCCCCGGCGCGATGGTGGCCCCCACCCCCATCAGCGCCTACCTGCACGCCGCGGCGATGGTGAAGGCCGGCGTCTACCTCGTCGTGCGCTTCGGCCCGGTGTTCACCGAGGTGCCCGCCTGGCGCTGGACCATCGTCGTCCTGGGCGGCGCCACGATGGTCGTCGGTGCGTGGCGCGCCCTGCGCCAGCACGACCTCAAGCTGCTGCTCGCCCACGGCACCGTCAGCGAGCTGGGCTTCATCGCCCTGCTCGTGGGCGCCGGGGGCCGCACGGGGGCGATCGCCGGCACCGGGCTGCTGCTGGCGCACGCGCTGTTCAAGTCCTGCCTGTTCATGGTGGTCGGCGCCATCGACCACGGCGCCCACACCCGCGACCTGCGCAAGCTGTCGGGCCTGGCCCGCCGCGCCCCGGTGCTGTGCGTCGCCTCGGTGCTGGCCGCGGGCTCGATGGCGGGCTTCCCACCCATGCTCGGCTTCATCACCCACGAGGCGGCCTTCGAGGGCTTCCTCGTCGGTGGCGGCTGGCCGCCGGGCTCGACGCCCGCCGCCGACGCGGCCGTCCTCGCCGTCCTGGTCGTCGGGTCCGTCCTCACCGCGGCCTACAGCGCGCGCTTCGTGTGGGGGGCCTTCGCCAGCCGCGAGCTGCCCGAGGGAGCCCCCGACCCCGCCGACTTCCACGCCCCCGGCCCCGCGATGGCCGTGCCGCTGCTCGTCGCCGGCGTCGGCAGCCTGGTGACCGGCGCCGTCCCGGCCGTGGTGCGGGCGGTCGACGGCGTGGTGGCCGCCGCCACCGCGGGCTTCCCCGCCGGTGAGGAGGAGTACCACCTCGCCCTGTGGCACGGGATCACCCCGGTGCTGGGCCTGTCGGTGCTGTGCCTGGCCCTCGGCGGGCTGTTCTTCCTGGTCCGGGGCCGGGTCGAGCGCCTGCAGCACCGCCTCGACGTCCCCGCGATGAGGCACCTCACCGGTGGCCGCCTGCAGGACCGCGCCCGCGGGTGGATCGACGCCGTCGCCGCCTCCACCACGCTGGTCTACCAGCGCGGGTCGCTCCCCCAGTACGTGCTCACGGCGGCCGCCGTGCTCGTCCTGGGTCCCGGGTCGGCGCTCGTGGTGGCCTCGACCACCGGCGCCTGGCCGGCCGTGTGGCGCTGGTGGGACGAGCCGCTGCAGGCCGTGCTCGTGGTGGTCGCGCTCGGCACGGCCGTGGCCACCGCCGTCTCGCGCAACCGCCGCGCGGCCTTCGTGATGGCCGGGGTCTCCGGCTACGCCGTCGCCGGGCTCTTCGTGGTCGCGGGGGCGCCCGACGTCGCCCTCACCCAGGCCCTGGTGGAGAGCATCACCCTGGCCGCGGCCGTGCTGGTGCTGCGCGGCCTGCCGCCCACCTTCGAGCCCTCCCCCGACAGCCTCGTCCGCGGCCCCAGGCCGTGGGTGCGGGCCGTGCTGGCCGTCGGCGCGGGGCTCGTGGCCTCGCTGCTGGCCGCCGTCGCCCTCGGGGCGCGCACGGCGACCCCGGTCTCGGTCGACTTCGCCCGGCTCGCCTACGAGCTCGGGTACGGCGAGAACGTCGTCAACGTGACCCTGGTCGACCTGCGCGCCTGGGACACCTTCGGCGAGATCAC
>JAKONK010000211.1 GCA_022701985.1 Actinomycetales bacterium | reverse complement strand
GCCATCTGCGTGGCGTAGGGGTGCTCCTCGCCGCGGTAGGCGGAGGTGAAGACGATGCCGGTGGCCTTGGCCTCCAGCTCGATGCGGCCGTCGGTGTAGAGGTACCAGTAGAAGCCGTAGTCGTAGTTGCCGATGGTGGTGAAGAAGCTGATGACCATGCGGCGGGCGCGGCGGGTGTCGGAGGCGCCGGTGAACATGTCGGAGTGCTTCCACCCGACGCCGTAGTCCTCCTCGTGCAGGCAGATGGCGTTGCGGATGGTGCGCGGGCTGCCGTCCTCGGCGGCGATGACGGCGTCGAGGTACGTGATGTCGCCGAGGCAGTCGCAGCCCAGCTCCAGGCTGTTGGAGTACCGGGCGAAGAGGTACTCGCCGGTGTCGAAGTAGTTCTGCCAGAACCTCACCGGTGACGGGTCGGCGTAGGGCACGACCATCTCCGAGATCGAGGCCCGGTGCAGGATCGAGCGCCCGTCGAGCCCCACCTGGTGCAGCACGAGCCCCTCGCGCGCGTCGAAGCCGATGCGGGCCTCCCACCCGGCCCACCGGACGACGTCGTCCTCCACGGTGAAGGACGGGCCCTGCGGCTGGGTGATCTCCAGCGGCCTGAGGTCGCGGGCGGGAGCGGTGTGGACGCCGGACAGCAGGTCACCGCGCTCGGCCGGCACCTCCAGGTCCACGAGGTCGTGGACGGCGTTCACCGCGCCGGTGGTGATGTCGACGTAGGCGACCACGCCGTCCACCGGGTGCGCCCAGGGCAGGTCGTCGGGGTCGGCCTGGTGGAAGCCGAGCACGCGGACGACGCGGTGGCCGTGCTCCTCGGGGAAGTAGGAGCCCGCCGACAGCGGCACGGCCCGCACGTCGGCCACGGCCACGCCGCGCTTGGCGAGCGCCGCGGCCCAGCGCTCGTCGTCGGCGAGGAGGCCCTCGATGACCTCGAACTCGCCGTCGAGGATGGGCATGTGGCCCTCGAGCCCGTCGACGGCCGTGCTGGCCGTCACGACCGGCCCGCCCGCGGCCGCGAGGTCGACGTGGGCGTCGGTGCCCGTCCCGGTGGTCCTGTCGAGCAGCATCACGCGCACCGAGCGCGGCACCTCCTCACCGGGGGACCAGCGGCGGACGACGTCCTTGTGCGGCTCGTCGGCGCCGATGAAGACGAAGGCGGTGCTCTCCCCCGCAAGGCCGGCGGCGCGGACGGCGTCGGCCGCGGCGGTGATCTCGGCCGGGGAGAGCCGGGACAGCGGGTGGGTGGCGGTCGAGCCGGCGGTGGAGCCGGTGGTGGGCTCGTCGAGCAGGGTCATGGCAGGGTCCTTCTCTCTCGCGGTGCAGGCTGGTCGGGTGGTCTCAGGGGGTCAGATCCGGGGCGCACCCTCGGCGCGCGGGGTGAGGAGGAGCTCGGCGGCCGCAGCCGGCCGCGCGGCGGCGAGCACCCAGCCGGCACCGAGGGCGGCGAGCAGGAGCACGCCGGCCCCGACGCCGAGGGCCACCGACCCGCCCATGAGCAGCGGCAGGTTGACGACGACGAGCGCGAGCGCCCCGGCGAGGCCGAGCAGGCCCAGCGAGGGGGCGAGCAGCGTGTGCCACAGGCGGCGGTCCGCGCGGGTGCGGCGGAAGAAGACGATCACGGCGATGCAGGTGAGCAGCATCAGCGCGATGATCCCGACGGTCGCGATGCCCGACAGCCAGGTGAAGACCTGCAGGACCGGGTCCAGGCCGGCGACCGCGCAGACGACCAGCACGGCGGCCCCCACCAGGGAGGTGGCCAGCGAGGCGACGTGCGGTGAGCCGTGGCGGGCGTGGCTGGCGCCGGCCGCGGCCGGGAGCACCCGGGCCCTCGCCAGCGAGAAGGCGTACCGCGCCAGCACGTTGTGGAAGGACAGGACCGCCGCGAAGAGGCTGGTCAGCAGCAGCACCTGCAGCACGTCGGACGCGGCGCCGCCCAGGTAGCGCTCCGTCGCGACCGCGACCATCGTGCCGGGGTCGGCGGTGGCGGCGGTCACGGCGTCCTCGTCGCCGAACGCGGACACGACGGCCCACGCGGAGAAGGTGTAGAAGACCCCGACCACCGCGAGCGCCACGTAGGTGGCGACGGGGATGGTGCGCTCGGGGCGGCGGGCCTCGTCGCGGAACACCGCGGTGGCCTCGAAGCCGATGAAGCCGGCGATGGCGAACATGAGGCCCAGCCCGGGAGAGCCCGACAGCAGCTGCGCGGGCTCGAACAGGGCCGTCGACATCCCCGCGGGCCCGTCCGCGGCACCGCCGCGCACGAGGACGGCGGCGTCGAGCGCGAGCACGATGCCGATCTCGGCCAGCAGGAGCACCCCGAGCACGCGGCCCGAGAGCTCGATGCGCCGGTACCCCAGGAGCCCGGTGGCGGTGAGACCCCCGAGGGCCCACGCCCACCAGGGCAGCGACAGCCCGGTCCAGGACGCGACGAGCTCACCGGTGGCGTAGCCGAGGTAGGCGTACACGGCGCCCTGCACGGTGACGTAGCTGATCAGGGCCACGAGGGCGCTGCCCAGGCCGGCGCCCCGCCCCAGCCCGACGCCGACGTAGGAGTAGAAGGCACCGGCGTTGGGGACGTGGCGCGCCATCGCGGTGAAGCCGGCGGCGAAGAGCGCCAGCACCACCGCGGAGACGGCGAACATCATCGGGTAGCCGGCGCCGTTCCCGTTCGCGATGCCGATCGGCACCGCCCCCGCGACGACGGTGAGGGGCGCCGCTGCGGCGACGACCATGAAGACGACGGCCCCGACGCCGAGGCGTCCGGTCAGGCGCGCTGGGGAGCTCGTGGCGGTGGCTCCCTGGGGAGCTGACGTGGTGGCCATGGCCGACGACCCTGGGCCGCCCGGGTTGCGCCGCCGTTCCGGTCGTGGGTCGGGTCGTCGACGGCGATCGGGAACGCCCGGACCGCGTTCTCAACCGGGGTAACACCGGCGCAACACGCCTGCGCCACCCTCTCGGCGTGCCAGCACCCGCCCTCTCCGCCACCTCCCCCGTGGAGGGCCTGCGGCGCCGCAGGCTGGGCTTCCTCGAGGTGCTCGCGCAGTCCGTGGCGGTGCTCGCCCCCACCGCGGCGCTGGTCACGGTGCCCGCGCTGGTCGTCGCGGCGGGCGGGTCGCTGGCGGTCCCCGCCTTCGCGGGGGCGGCCCTGCTGGTCGTGCTGGTCGCCTGGTGCGTCCGGCACGCCGCGCGCCGGATGGCCGCCGTCGGCGGCGTCTACAGCTACTGCGCCCGGGGGCTCGGCCCCGTCCCCGGCGTCGTCTGCGGGTGGGCGCTGGTGGTGGCCTACGCCGCGCTCGCGGTGTCGTCCTGCACGGGAGCGGCGCTGTACGCGGTGGCCCTGCTGGCCCCGGGTCACCACCCCGCCGCCGTCGCCCTCGGCGCCGTCCTGGTGGCCGCCGGGGCGGGGCTGGTCACCGCACGCGGGGTGCAGCTGTCCGCGCGGCTGGTGCTGGCGCTGGAGGCGGTCTCGCTCACCCTCGTGCTCGTGCTCCTGGGCGCGCTCGTGCTCCGGGGCGGCACGCCGGCGGAGGGCGCTCGGCCGACCGGCGCCGTCCTCGTCGACGCCGTCCCGTCGCCCGGCGGCGCGGCCCTGGCGGTGCTGCTGGCCGTGACCGCGTTCGTGGGCTTCGAGAGCTCCTCGGTGCTGGGGGTGGAGTCCCGCCGTCCCCTCCTCTACGTGCCGCGGGCCGTGCTGTGGACCCCGGCCGTGGGCGGTGTGGTGCTGCTCCTCGGCGCCAGCGCGCAGGTGGTGCTGCTGCGCGAGGCCCCCCTCGAGGTGCTGCTCTCCGGCGCCCCCCTCGACGGGCTCGTGAGGGCGGAGGCCGGGGGCCCCCTGCCGGCCCTGCTCGACGCCGCCGCCGCGGCCGCGTTCGTCGCGTGCGCCGGCGGGTCGGTCACCGCGCTGGTGCGGGTGCTGTTCTCCATGGGCCGCGAGGGGGTGCTGCCCCGGACCCTCGGCGAGGTCCGCGAGAGCACCGGCACCCCGGTCCGCGCGCTGCTGGTGACCCTGCCGCTGGTCGCCCTGGTGCCCGCGGTCGCGCTCCTGGCCGGTGCGGCCCCCCGTGCGGTCCTCAGCGGTGCGGTGACCGTCGCCGCCTTCGGGTCCCTGCTGGCCTACGCCCTGGTGAGCGCATCCGCGCCGGTGCTGCTCCACCGCATCGGCGAGCTGACCCCGGCCGCGCTCCTGGGGGGCGTGGTCGCCTCGGCGTCGTGCACCGCCCTGCTCGTGGTGGCCGCGGTGGCCGGCCCGTGGGCGGGCGGGCAGTCGCTGGCGCTGGTCTTCGCCGCCCTGATGGTGCCGGGGCTGCTCCGCGTGGTCTGGCTCCGGCGGCGCCACCCGGAGCGGCTCGCGCGCGCCGGCGTCTACGACGAGCCGACCCGGCGCAGCGTCCTGCGGGCGGAGCCGTGAGCGACCGGGGCCTGACCGGGCGCCAGCCGGGTGCCGTGCAGAACGCCCTCGCGGTGCTGGAGGCGGTCTCGCACGCCGGTGCCGGGGTGAGCGCCAGGGAGGTGGGCGAGCTGGTCGGGCTGCCGCCGGCCACGACCTACCGGCTGCTGAACCTCCTGGTCGGCGAGGAGTACCTGGTGCGGATGCCCGACCTGCGGGGCTTCGCGCTGGGCCGCAAGGCGGCCGGGCTCGCCGGGGGCGCCCCCGAGCCGCGGCTGTCCCGGGCGGCGAAGGAGGAGCTGGGCCGGCTGCGGGGGGCGCTGCGCGTGGGAGTGCACCTGGTCGTCTTCGGACCCACCTCCCTGCACTGCGCCGACGTCGACCCCGAGCTGCCGCTGCGCGACCCGTACCTGCTGGAGCGCCACCTCCACGCCGGGGCGGCCGGGCGCCTGCTGCTGGCCGACCAGCCCGACTGGCGGGAGGTGCACCCGCCGTCGCGGCTCGTGCGGCTCACGGCCGAGACCCCGGTGCGACCCCACCAGCTGCAGGCCCGTCTGGACGAGACGGCCGAGCGGGGGTGGGCCGCGCAGGCGGGCGAGGTCCACGACGACGTGGCCTGCCTCGCGGCCCCCGTCCGCGGCGCCGACGGGGCACTGGTCGGCGCCGTGCTGCTCACCGGCCCCCGCCAGCGCCCCCCGCTGGAGCACCTGCCCGCCGCCCGGGGGTGCGCCGCTGCGCTGGAGCCGCTGCTCGCCTGACAGCGGTGTCGTGGGCGGCCGGCGGCCGGAGCAGTGCTGGGGGGCCGTTGTCGGTGGTCGGTGCGACCATCCACCGGTGGCTTCGACGGGGACTCCCACCAGCACCGACGACGTGCTGGAGCGGTTCTCCGCGCCCACCCGGGACTGGTTCCGCGGCGCCTTCGAGAAGCCGACCGCGGCGCAGGAGGGGGCCTGGCGGGCGATCTCCAGCGGTGACCACGCGCTCGTCGTCGCCCCCACCGGCTCGGGCAAGACGCTCTCGGCGTTCCTGTGGTCGCTCGACAGGCTCGCCGCGGAGGGCCGCCCCGAGGACCCGCTGCGCCGCACCCGCGTCGTCTACGTCTCACCGCTGAAGGCGCTCGCCACCGACGTCGAGCGCAACCTCCGCTCCCCGCTGCTGGGCATCGGCTACGCCGCCCAGCGCCTCGGGCAGCCCGCGCCGGAGGTCACCGTCTCCATCCGCTCCGGAGACACCCCCGCGGAGGAGCGCCGGCTGTTCACGCGCCGTCCGCCCGACGTGCTGATCACCACGCCCGAGTCGCTGTTCCTCCTGATGACCTCCAGGGCCCGCGAGGTGCTCGCCGGCGTCGAGACGGTGATCCTCGACGAGGTCCACGCCGTCGCCGGCACCAAGCGCGGTGCGCACCTGGCGCTGACGCTGGAGCGGCTCGACGCGGTCGTCGAGGCCGCCGGCGGGCGGCCCGCCCAGCGCATCGGGCTGTCCGCCACGGTCCGCCCGGTGGAGGACGTCGCGCGCTTCCTCGCCGGGGCGCGCCCCATCGGTGAGACCCCCGAGGGGGGCGACGGCGGGGGCCGGCCGGTCACGATCGTCCAGCCGGAGTCGACCAAGTCGTGGGACCTGTCGGTGGTCGTCGCGGTGCCCGACATGGGCGAGCTGGGCCAGCCCGTCCAGGACGACCTGTCCGGCCTGGCGGCCGGACAGCCGCAGCGCCACTCGATCTGGCCGGCCGTCGAGGAGCGCGTGGTCGACCTCGTCGCCGCGCACCGCTCGACCATCGTCTTCGCCAACTCCCGCCGCGTCGCGGAGCGCCTGACCACGCGCCTGAACGAGGTCTGGGCCGAGCGCAACGCTCCACCTGAGGTCGAGGGTGAGGGTGAGGGTCCAGACGTCTCCGCAGGTCCGGAGGCCGTGGGCGCGCTCGTGCGGCGGGCTCCCGCGGAGATCATGGCCCAGGCCGGCCAGACCCGCGGGCTTCCCGCTGACGCGCCGGTCCTCGCCCGCGCGCACCACGGGTCGGTCAGCCGCGAGCAGCGCTCGCTCATCGAGGAGGACCTGAAGGCAGGTCGTCTGCCCGCCGTCGTCGCCACGTCCAGCCTGGAGCTGGGCATCGACATGGGCGCGGTCGACCTGGTGGTCCAGGTCGGCTCGCCGCCGTCCGTGGCCTCGGGGCTGCAGCGCGTCGGACGCGCCGGCCACCAGGTCGGCGCCACGAGCCGAGGCGCCCTGTTCCCCCAGCACCGCAGCGACCTGGTGCAAACCGCCGTCGTCACCGAGCGCATGCGCTCCGGCGGCATCGAGGCGCTGAAGGTCCCCGCGAGCCCCCTCGACGTGCTGGCCCAGCAGGTCGTCGCGATCACCGCCATGGACGAGGTCACCGTCGAGGAGCTCGAGCGCCTCGTCCGCCGCGCCGCGCCCTTCTCCGGGCTGACGCGCGGGGTGCTCGAGGCGGTGCTCGACATGCTCGCCGGGCGCTACCCCAGCGAGGAGTTCGCCGAGCTGCGCCCCCGCATCGTGTGGGACCGGGTCACCGGCGTCCTGACCGGTCGCCCCGGCGCGCAGCGCCTGGCCGTCACCAGCGGCGGCACCATCCCCGACCGGGGGCTCTACGGGGTCTTCCTGGCCTCCGGCGAGGGCCCCGGCCGCCGCGTCGGCGAGCTCGACGAGGAGATGGTCTACGAGTCGCGCGTCGGCGACGTCTTCACCCTGGGCACCTCCACCTGGCGCATCGAGGACATCACCCACGACCGCGTCCTGGTGACCCCCGCGCCCGGCGTGCCCGGCAAGCTGCCGTTCTGGCACGGCGAGGCGCTCGGGCGCCCCTACGAGCTGGGCCGCGCCATCGGCGCCTTCACCCGCGAGCTGGGCGCGCAGCTGCGCGACGACGACGCCGCGGGGGCCCTCGCCCGCGCCCGCGCCGCGGGGCTCGACGAGTGGGCCGCCGACAACCTCGTCACCTACCTGCGCGAGCAGCAGGAGGCCACCGGCCACCTGCCCGACGACCGGACCGTCGTGGTCGAGCGCTTCCGCGACGAGCTGGGTGACTGGCGCGTGGTGCTCCACTCCCCCTTCGGCGCCCAGCTGCACGCGCCCTGGGCCCTGGCGCTGGCGGCGCGCCTGCGGGAGCGGTTCGGGCTCGACGCCCAGGCCATGAGCGCCGACGACGGCATCGTGCTGCGCCTGCCCGACCTCGACCTGCTCGGCGGCGCCGGCTCGGACTGGGACGGCGGCGGGTCGCTCCTGGGCGACGGCCAGCTCGGCGCTGGGCAGCTCAGCGCCCGCAGCGAGCCGCCCGACGTCCTGGAGGCGGTGATGGCCGAGCCCGAGGACGTCGAGGCGGTGGTCACCGCCGAGCTGGGCGGCTCGGCGCTGTTCGCCTCGCGCTTCCGCGAGTGCGCCGCCCGCTCCCTGCTGCTGCCCCGCCGCCGCCCCGACCGCCGCACCCCGCTGTGGCAGCAGCGCCAGCGCGCCGCGCAGCTGCTGGAGGTCGCGAGCCGCTACCCCAGCTTCCCCGTGGTGCTGGAGACCGCCCGCGAGGTCCTCTCCGACGTCTTCGACGTGCCGGGCCTGGCCGGCCTGCTGCGCGACCTGCGCTCCGGGGCCGTCCGCGTGGTCCAGGTGACCACCGAGCAGCCCTCGCCCTTCGCGCGCTCGATGCTCTTCGGGTACGTGGCGCAGTTCCTCTACGAGGGCGACACGCCCCTCGCCGAGAAGCGCGCGGCGGCGCTCTCCCTCGACCCGACCCTGCTCGCCGAGCTGCTGGGCCGCGGTGACGGCGCGTCCCTGGCCGACCTGCTCGACCCCGAGCAGCTCACGCGCACCCAGTCCGAGCTGCAGCGGCTCGCGGAGGACCGGCGCTGCCGCGACGCCGAGGACGCCGCCGACCTGCTGCGCGTGCTCGGCCCGCAGACCACCGCGGAGGTCGCGCAGCGCTCGCTGGTGCCCGACGCGGTCGGTGCGTGGCTGTCCGAGCTGGAGGGCGCCCGCCGCGTCATCCGGGTCCGCATCGCCGGTGAGGAGCGCTGGGCGGCCGTGGAGGACGCGGGGCGCCTGCGCGACGCCCTCGGCGCGCCCCTGCCGGTCGGCGTCCCCGAGGCGTTCACCGCACCCGTGCCCGACCCGGTCGCCGACCTGGTCTCGCGGTACGCCCGCACGCACGTGCCGTTCACGGCGGCCACCGTCGCGGCGCGGCTGGGCACGGGTGTGGCGGTCGTCGTCGACGCGCTGGAGCGCCTGTCCGCCAGCGGCCGGGTGACCTCGGGCGACCTGCTGCCCGCCGAGGTGCGGCGGGCGCTCGACGGCCCCGGGTCCGGCGACCCCGGCGTCCCCGGGGCCGCCCCCGACTGGTGCGACGCGGAGGTGCTGCGCCTGCTGCGCCGCCGCTCGCTCGCGGCGCTGCGCTCCGAGGTGGAGCCGGTGCCCCCGCGCGACCTCGCGCGGTTCCTGCCCGGGTGGCAGCAGGTGGGCTCCCGGCTGCGCGGCGCCGACGGGCTGCTGCGCGCCGTCGAGCAGCTGGCCGGGGCCCAGGTGCCCGCGAGCGCCCTGGAGACCCTGGTGCTGCCGGTCCGGGTCGAGCGGTACTCCCCCTCGCTGCTCGACGAGCTGACCGCCGCGGGCGAGGTGGTCTGGCAGGGCCACGGGTCGCTCCCGGGCGAGGACGGCTGGGTCTCGCTGCACGCCGCCGACGCGGCCCCGGTGACGATGGCCCTGCCCGACGAGTCGCTCGAGCTGACCGACGTGCACCGCGCCGTGCTCGAGCTGCTCGGCGCGGGCGGGGCGCACTTCTTCCGGTCGGTGGCCACGGCCCTGGAGGGCCAGGTCGACGCGGAGGGGAAGGCCCTCGGGGGCGTCGACGACTCGACCCTCGAGCGGGTGCTGTGGGACCTCACCTGGGCCGGGTACGCCACCAACGACACCCTCGCCCCGCTCCGCGCCCGCCTCGGCGGGGGTCGCACCGCCCACCGGGCCCCGCGCTCGGCCCCGCGCTCGAGGTACGGGCGGACGGGGGCCACCGGCGCCCGCTACGGGCTGGGGCGCGCCGGCGGGGGCCTGGGGCGTCCGGGAAGCACCGCCGGCGGGGCGCCGCGCTCCGGACCGCCCAGCACGGTGGGCCGCTGGTCGCTGCTGCCCGAGCTCGAGCCCGACGCCACCGTCCGCGCCTCGGTGACCGCCGAGGTGCTGCTCGACCGGCACGGCGTGCTGACCCGCGGAGCGGTGGCCTCCGAGCGGCTGCCCGGCGGCTTCGCCGCGGTGTACCGGGTGCTGGCCGCCATGGAGGAGGCCGGTCGCGTGCGCCGGGGCTACTTCGTGGAGGGGCTGGGGGCCTCGCAGTTCGCGAGCACGGGTGCCGTCGACAGGCTGCGCGCGGCGAGCCGCCCGCTGTCGACGATCGGGCGCGGCGAGTGGCAGCACAGCGCCCCCGGGCGGGGCGCAGCGAGCTCCGACCCGTGGGAGGCAGCCGGGCTCGGCCCCGCCGGCGGCTCGAGCGGCTCAGGAGGACCGGGCGGTGAGCGAGACGGAGCCGACCGGCCGCGCACCGTCGTGCTGGCGGCCTCGGACCCGGCCAACCCCTACGGCGCGGCGCTGCCGTGGCCGGAGCGGGGCTCCAGCGCCAGCGGCGAGTCCGGCTCCGGTGCCGCCACGGGCCACCGCGCCGGGCGCAAGGCCGGTGCGCTCGTGGTGCTGCTCGAGGGTGACCTCGTGCTCTACGTCGAGAGGGGCGGGCGGACCCTGCTGTCCTTCACCGACGACCCGACCGCCCTGCAGGCCGGGGCCGACGCCCTGGCCCTGGCGGTCCGCGACGGCGCCCTCGGGCGCCTGACCGTCGAGAAGGCCGACGGCGCGGGCGTCCTCACCCCCGGCAGCTCGGCCCTCGGGGCAGCGCTCGAGGCCGCGGGCTTCACCGCGACGCCCAGGGGGCTCCGCGTCCGCAGCTGACCGCCGCGTGCCGTCGGCACGCACCTCGGATTGTGTAACAATCCTGTCGTGCGTGCCGCCGTCCTCGTCGTGCTGGCAGCCGTCTTCTTCGGCTCGACCGGCACCGCCGTCGCCCTCGGGGCACCGGGGGCCTCGCCGCTGTCGGTGGGCGCCGCGCGCGTGCTGGTGGGCGGCGCCCTGCTGGCGCTGCTCGCAGGCGGTGCGCTGGTGACCGCTCTGCGCGGCGCCCGCGCCCGCACCTGGGGCCTCGTCGTGGTCGGCGCGCTCGGCGTCGTCGCCTACCAGCCGCTCTTCTTCGCCGGCACCGCCGCCAACGGCGTGGCCGTGGGCACCGTGGTGGCCCTCGGGTCGGCGCCGCTGGTCACCGGCGTCCTCGGCTGGGTGCTCACGCGGACGGTCCCCGGCCGGCGCTGGATGCTCGCCACCGGCGTCGCCGTCGTCGGGCTGGCGCTGCTGGCCGGTGCTGCCGGTGCCGCAGGAGGTGCGGGAGGTGCCGGGAGCAGCACGTCACCGGCCGGACTGATGGCCTCCCTCGGGGCGGGCACCAGCTACGCGGTGTTCGCGCTGGTCACCAAGGCCCTGCTCGACCGCGGCTGGACCCCGGCCACCAGCACCGGAGCCGTCTTCGGGGGCGCGGCGGCGCTGAGCGCGCCGGTGCTGCTGGCCACCGACCTCACCTGGCTCGACGGGCCGGCTCCCTGGGGCGCCGTGCTCTGGCTCGGCGCGGTGACCACCGCACTGGCCTACGCGCTCTTCGCCCGCGGGTTGCGGCACCTGCCCGCCGCGACGGTGGCCACGCTGACCCTCGCCGAGCCGCTGACCGCGACCCTGCTGGGGCTCGTGGTCCTGCACGAGCACCTCGGCTCCGCCCAGGTGGTGGCCCTCCTCCTGCTGGCGGGCGCGCTCGCCGTCCTCGCCGCCCCCGCCCGCCGCCGGCTGGCCGCCGCGACGGCCGTGCCCTCGTGAGGCCCGCGGGCAGCAGGCCGACGGCGGCCGCGGCGCTCGCGGGCGTGCTGCGCTCCCAGGTGCTCGACGGCCACCTGGCCCCCGGGACGCCCCTGCGCGAGGAGGCCCTGGCCGGCGAGCACGGGGTCAGCCGGCACACCGTGCGGAGCGCGCTGCAGCAGCTGGCCGCCGAGCGCCTCGCCGAGACCGCCCCGTTCCGGGGCGTGCGGGTGGCCTCCCTCGACGACGCCGCGGTCCGCTCCCTGCAGGACCTGCGCCGCGCCGTCGAGAGCGAGGCGGTCCGCCTGCTGGTCGAGCGGCACGGGCGCGCCTGGCCGGAGGCGGTCACCGACGTCCTGGCCCAGCACCTGGCCCGGCTGACGCGCTCGGCGTCCGGTGAGGGCGACCGCCTCGCCGTCCTCGGCGACCACGCGGCCCTCCACCACGCCCTGGTCGCGGCGGCCGGCAGCGAGCGGCTCACCGAGGTCTCCGCCGGGCTGAGCGCCGAGGTGCGGCTCTTCACGGCGCACCTGCGCCTGCACGTGGAGCCGGCCGGGCTGGTGGCGGAGCACCGGGCCTACCTCGACGGCGTCCGCCTCCGCGGGCCCGCGGCCGTGCACGAGCACCTCGCGGCGTCGCAGAGCGCACTGCTCGACGGTCGCTGAGGCTGACCAGGGCGAAAGGGGGCTGACGGGGACCGGTCCGGGACCGCCGGCCCTCAGCCCTCGTCCCAGGCGACGGCCCGCACCGGCGCCCCGTCACCGCCGGCGAGCCGCAGCGGCAGCAGCGCCACCCGCGGCCGCGCCATCGCCTGCACCGCCCCCAGGCCGCGCAGGTTCTCGGCGAGCACCCCGCCCGCCCCCAGCACGGCGTGGTGCACGGCCAGGTCGGTGGAGCCCGTCGCGTCGGGGCTCAGCGCGTCGACGCCGAGGGTCCGCACCCCCGCCTCGACGAGCCGCTCGGCCACCTCCACGTCGAGCCAGGGCTGCTCGGCGTACGACGCCCCGCCCCACCGCGCGTCCCACCCGGTCCGCACGAGCACCACGACGCCCGGCGCCAGCCCCTCGACGCGACCGCCCGGCCCGGCGAAGCGCTGCCACCCCACCCGCTCCCCCGGCCCCGCCCCGCGGATGTCGACGACGACCGCCGGCCCCGTGAAGAGGCCGAGGTCCAGCGCGTCGAGGTCAGCACCACCGGGCACCACGTGCGAGGGGGCGTCGACGTGGGTGCCGCTGTGGCTGCCCAGCCGCCAGGCGGTGACCGCGCACCCGTCGCGCACCACGTCGAGCGCGGGCTGAGCGGTGACCTCCGGGTCGCCCGGGAAGACCGGCATCCCCGGGGCCACCGGCTGCGAGAGGTCGACGAGGCGCACCCGCCCAGCCTGCTCCCCCGTCCCGGAGGGCCGACCAGGGCCCGGCGCGTGTGATGCTCGGGGCGTGAGCACGACGACGGCGGGCCGACTGCTGGTGCGCGAGCAGTGGCGGGCCCGGGTGCGGGCCCACGAGACCCGCGCCGACGCGCTCACCGCCGGGCGCCGCGAGCGCCGCGGCCGGGGTGCCGCTGCCGGTGCGGTCGACCCCGTCGACGACTTCCTGTACGACTACTACGCCCTGCGCCCCGGG
>JAKONK010000081.1 GCA_022701985.1 Actinomycetales bacterium | reverse complement strand
CATGACCAGCACCGCGTCGTCCTCTGCGCCCTCGAGCGTCCAGCTCGCCGTCATCGCCGGCGACGGCATCGGCCCGGAGGTCGTGGCCGAGGGCCTCAAGGTGCTGCGCGCCGCCGTCGAGCCCACCGGCACGACGGTCGCCACCACGGAGTACGACCTCGGCGCCAAGCGCTGGCACGCCACCGGCGAGACCCTCCCCGACAGCGTCCTCGAGGAGGTCCGCGGCGCCGACGCGATCCTGCTCGGCGCCGTCGGCGACCCGGGCGTCCCCTCGGGCGTGCTGGAGCGCGGCCTGCTCCTGAAGCTGCGCTTCGAGCTGGACCACTACGTCAACCTGCGCCCCGGCAAGCTCTTCCCCGGCGTCCGCGGTCCGCTGGCCGAGCCCGGCGACGTCGACTTCGTCGTCGTCCGCGAGGGCACCGAGGGCCCGTACACGGGCAACGGCGGCGCGCTGCGCGTCGGCACCCCGAACGAGATCGCGACCGAGGTGAGCGTCAACACCGCCTTCGGCGTGGAGCGGGTGGTGCGCGACGCCTTCACCCGCGCTGCCGCCCGCCCCCGCAAGAAGCTGACCCTGCTGCACAAGCACAACGTGCTGACCTTCGCCGGGCACCTGTGGCGCCGCACCGTCGAGCGCGTGAACGCCGACTTCCCCGAGGTCACCGCCGACTACGCGCACGTCGACGCCGCGATGATCTACCTGGTCCAGGACCCGAGCCGCTTCGACGTCATCGTCACCGACAACCTCTTCGGCGACATCGTCACCGACCTCGCCGCGGCGGTCTGCGGCGGCATCGGCCTGGCGGCCAGTGGCAACATCAACCCCGACCGCACCGCGCCGTCCATGTTCGAGCCGGTCCACGGCTCCGCGCCCGACATCGCCGGCCAGGGGGTCGCCGACCCGACCGCCACCGTGCTGAGCGTCGGCATGCTGCTGGCGCACCTGGGCCACGCCGGCGCCGCGGCCCGCGTCGAGGCTGCCGTGGCTGCCGACCTCGCCGAGCGCGGCACCGCGAAGCGCTCGACCTCCCAGGTCGGTGACGCCCTGGCCGCGCGCCTGGGCTGACGACCCGGTCCTCAGGAGGCCGTCGGGGCGTGCGCCCCGGCGGCCTCCCGCGTCCCGGAGGGGGGCGCATCGGTGCACACGCGGTCGCGACCGGTGTCCTTCGCGCGGTAGAGCAGTGCGTCCGCCCGAGCGAGCAGCTCCCGAGCCCCCTCGCCGGACCGCCGGGCCACCAGACCCGCCGAGACGGTCTGCGGCGCCGGGGTCGCCAGCCGGACGTCCTGGAGCACGCCCTCGGCCCGCGGGGCGTCGGTGCCGCGGAGCAGCACCACGAACTCCTCCCCGCCCCAGCGGTAGAGGCCGGCGGTCGGGGGGAGCGCCGACGCCCAGGCGAGGGCCGCCGCACGCAGCAGCGCGTCACCGCCGGCGTGGCCGAGGGAGTCGTTGACGGCCTTGAACCTGTCCAGGTCGAGCAGCGCGAGCGCCGCGCCGCCGTCCTCGGCGGCCAGCGCCTGCTCGAGGTCGGCGGCGCAGGCGCGGCGGTTGGGCAGCCCGGTGAGGTCGTCGACCAGCACCAGGCGCTCGAGCTCGCGGGCCTGGGCGGCGGCGGTGCGCAGCGCTCCGAGCAGCCGGGCCGTGCTCAGCGCGGCCGCCAGGAGCGCCCCCGTGCCGAGGACCTGCCAGTCGACGTCGGCCCCGGCGAGGCCCTGGGCCACCAGCGCCCCGGCGGGCAGGCACACCGACGCGGGCAGCAGCGCCAGCACCAGGCGCGAGCTGCCGGCGCCCGGCCCGGCCGATGGTGGTCGAGCGGGGTGCAGGACGACGGCGAGCACCGCCAGCGAGAACGCCAGGCCGAAGGGAGCCCCGAGCCAGGGGCGCAGGACGTCGGGGGCGATCTCCACGAGCACGAGGTACCCGGCGTTGCCGAGCAGGAGCAGCACCACGGCCAGCTGCAGGGCGGCGGCCTGGAGGCGGGTGAGCGCGCCCGCCACCGAGGCCCGCACCACCAGCACGAGCAGCGCCAGGTCGAACAGCGGGGCCACGAGCGCCTGGGCGGTGCGCAGCGGGTCACCCGTCGTCGCGAGCGCCGACAGCGGCGCGTGGACGGCTGCGGCCACCACCGCGGCGGGGCCCACGACCACGATGAGGGCGTCCAGCCCCGCCCCCGTGCGGCCCCCGCGCGCCGCGAGGTGCACCGCGCGCAGCAGGGCGAGGTAGCCCAGGAGGAAGCCGAGGTCGGCGGGCGAGGGGACCACCGGTGCGCCGTGCACCCACCACAGGACGCGGAAGACGACGTCGCCCGCGGCCATCAGGGCGGCTCCGGCGGCGGTCCACAGCAGGCGGCGCCGCAGCGCGACCACCAGCAGGAGGAGCACCGGTCCGACCACGGCGGCGGCGCTCGCGAGCGGGTGGTGCGGCGAGAGGGGGACCGCCACGGCGGCCAGGGCGCACAGCCCTGCCGCCACCACCTCCCAGCGCGCGGGGGGTCTCGATGCCACCACCTCGCCACCATCGGCACCCGGCGGTTCCGCCCTGAGCGCCGGAGGCCGTCCGGCCAGCCGGGCGGTGAGGCTACGCTTCCGCAGCATGTCCGCCGACAGCGCCACCGCGCCGCTCACCTTCGAGCGCGAGCCCCACCCCAGCCCCGTCTCCGAGGCTGACCGGGCAGCGGTCCTGGCCGACCCGGGCTTCGGCAAGCACTTCACCGACCACATGGCGCACGCGGTCTGGACCGCCGACGGCGGCTGGGGCGAGGCGCGCGTCGAGCCCTACGGCCCCCTGCTGCTGGACCCGTCCGCGGCCGTCCTGCACTACGCGCAGGAGGTCTTCGAGGGCATGAAGGCCTACCGGTGGGCCGACGGCT
This sequence comes from Actinomycetales bacterium, assembly GCA_022701985.1. Lineage (GTDB taxonomy): Bacteria > Actinomycetota > Actinomycetes > Actinomycetales > Quadrisphaeraceae > Quadrisphaera. The sequence goes on along the minus strand of JAKONK010000081.1, from coordinate 7,836 downwards.
CGGTGTGGACCTTCCGCCCGCAGGCGAACGCCGCCCGCTTCGCCCGCTCGGCCCGCCGCCTCGCGCTGCCCGAGCTGCCCGAGACCGACTTCCTCGCCGCCCTCGAGGCCCTGGTCTCCGCCGACGAGGCGTGGGTGCCCACCGGCGGTGAGACCAGCCTGTACCTGCGGCCGTTCATGTTCGCCTCCGAGGCGTTCCTCGGCGTGCGCCCGGCGGCGAAGGTCGACTTCCTCGTCATCGCCTCACCGGCGGGCTCGTACTTCACCTCCGGTCCGCGGCCGGTGAAGCTGCTGGTCAGCCGCACCTACACGCGCGCGGCCGCGGGGGGCACCGGTGCCGCCAAGTGCGGTGGCAACTACGCCGCGTCCCTGCTGGCGCAGCAGGAGGCCTACGCGGCCGGCTGCGACCAGGTGGTCTTCCTCGACGCCGCCGAGCAGCGCTGGGTCGAGGAGCTGGGCGGCATGAACGTCTTCCTGGTCACCTCCGACGGGCGCCTGCTCACCCCGGAGCTCAGCGGCTCGATCCTCGAGGGCGTCACCCGCGACTCGATCCTGGAGATCGCCCGCGACCTGGGCCTGGAGCCCGTCGAGCAGCGGGTCGCCCTCGACGACTGGCTCTCGATGGCGGCCTCCGGGGAGGTCACCGAGGCGTTCGCGTGCGGCACCGCCGCCGTCGTGACCCCGATCGGCAGCTTCGTCGACGGCGGTGACACCAAGCCCGCCGCGGCCGACGCCGAGACCGCCGGGAAGATCACCGAGGCGGTCCGCTCCACCCTGCTCGACGTCCAGTACGGCCGCGCCGAGGACCGCCGCGGCTGGATGCACCGCCTGGTCTGAGGAGACCCACGATGAGCACCCCGACCGGTCCGACCACCCCGACGGCTGACCACGTGCAGGTCTACGACACGACCCTGCGCGACGGCGCCCAGCAGGAGGGCCTCAACCTCTCGGTCGCCGACAAGCTGGCGATCGCCGCCCACCTGGACGAGCTCGGCGTCGGCTTCATCGAGGGCGGCTGGCCCGGGGCCAACCCCCGCGACACCGAGTTCTTCGCCCGCGCCCGCACCGAGCTCGACCTGCGCCACGCGGTGCTCGCCGCGTTCGGCGCCACGCGCCGCGCCGGCGGCTCAGCGGCCACCGACCCCCAGGTGCAGGCGCTCCTCGACGCGCAGACCCCCGTGGTGACGCTGGTGGCCAAGAGCCACGTCGGGCACGTGAAGCTCGCGCTGCGCACCACCGAGGACGAGAACCTCGCCATGGTGCGCGACACCGTCGAGCACCTCGTGGCCCACGGCCGCCGGGTCTTCCTCGACGCGGAGCACTACTTCGACGGCTACGAGCTCGACCGCGACCACGCCCTCGCCGTCGTCCGCACCGCCGTGGAGGCGGGCGCCGAGGCCGTCGTCCTGTGCGACACCAACGGCGGGATGCTCCCGCACCAGGTCGAGGAGGTCGTCGCCGCGACGCTGGCCGCCTCCCCGGCCGGCACGCGCGTGGGGATGCACGCCCACAACGACTCCGGCTGCGCCGTCGCGAACTCGCTGGCCGCCGTCCGCGCCGGCGCCACCCACGTGCAGGGCTGCGTCAACGGGTACGGGGAGCGCACCGGCAACGCCGACCTGGTGGTCGTCGTCGCCGACCTCGTGCTGAAGCTCGGGCGCCAGGTGGTGCCCGCCGAGTGCCTGCGCGAGGCCACGCGCATCGCCCACGCCGTCGCCGAGGTCACCAACGTGGCGCCCTACGCGCGCTCGCCCTACGTCGGCGCCAGCGCCTTCGCCCACAAGGCCGGGCTGCACGCCAGCGCCATCCGCGTCGACCCCGACCTGTACCAGCACACCGACCCGACGGCCGTCGGCAACGACATGAGGATGCTCGTCTCCGACATGGCGGGGCGGGCGTCCATCGAGCTCAAGGGCCGCGAGCTCGGCCACGACCTCGCCGGCGACGACGACGTGCTCTCGCGCGTCGTCGCCCGCGTCAAGGAGCTCGAGCTGGCCGGGTGGACCTTCGAGGCCGCCGACGCCAGCTTCGACCTGCTGCTGCGCGAGGAGCGCGACGGCGCCCGCCCCTCGTACTTCGAGGTGGAGAGCTGGCGGGCGTTCATCGAGCACGGCAAGGGCACGGGTCCCACGTCGGAGGCCACGGTCAAGCTCCACGCCGGCGGCCGCCGCCTCGTCGCCACCGGAGAGGGCAACGGCCCCGTCAACGCCCTCGACGCCGCGCTGCGGCAGGCGCTGATCCCGGTGTACCCCCAGATCGCCGGGCTCGACCTGACGGACTTCCGCGTGCGCATCCTCGACGCCGACGCCGGCACGGACGCCACCACCCGGGTGCTCATCGACACCACCGACGGCCGCGCCACGTGGACGACGGTCGGCGTCGCCCCCAACCTGGTCGAGGCCTCCTGGCAGGCCCTGGTCGACGGGATCACCTACGGCCTGCTCAAGGCCGGTGCGTCGGCCGGATCGACGGCGTCGGAGCCCGCCACCGCCTGAGGCCCGCCTCAGCGGGCGGCGCGCACCTGGTCGACGCCCCGGTTGGCCAGCGCGTCGGCGGCCTCGTTGCCGGGGTCCCCGGCGTGGCCCTTGACCCACCTCCACTGCACGTCGTGCTCGGCGACCGCCGCGTCGAGCAGGCGCCAGAGGTCGGCGTTCTTCACCGGCTGCTTGGAGGCGGTGCGCCACCCGTTGCGCTTCCACCCGGCGATCCAGCTCTGGATGCCCTGCATCACGTAGGTCGAGTCGACGTGCAGCAGCACCGTGGAGCGGCGGTTCAGCGCACCGAGCGCCTCGATGACGGCGGTGAGCTCCATGCGGTTGTTCGTGGTGGCAGCCTCCCCGCCGAAGAGCTCCTTGGTGTGCTCGCCCGAGCGCAGCAGCGCCCCCCAGCCCCCGACGCCGGGGTTGCCCTTGCAGGCGCCGTCCGTCCACATCTCGACGACGGGCTGCTCGGTGGTGCTGTCGCTGTCCTGGGTCACGCCGGGAGGGTACGGGGCCCCTGCCGCCGGGCTGCGCGGGCGGGGAGAGGCGGCGGGCGTCACCCGATCTAGGCTCGGGGGGTGCGCATCACCAGGTTCACGACGGGAGACGAGCCCCGCTTCGGGCTCGTCGAGGGCGAGCCCGGCGAGGAGGTGATCCACGTCGTCGTGGGCGACCCGCTCTACGCGCCGCTGCAGCCGACGGGCGAGCGGGTGCTGCTCGCCGACGCCCGCCTGCTGGCGCCGGTGATCCCGCGGAGCAAGATCGTGGGGATCGGCCGCAACTACGCCGACCACGCCCGCGAGATGGGCAACGAGCTCCCCGAGAAGCCGCTGATGTTCCTCGTGCCGAACACCGCGGTGGTCGGTCCGGGCGACCCGGTGGTCCTCCCCGAGGGCTCCGAGCGCGTCGACTACGAGGGCGAGCTCGCCGTCGTCATCGGCCGGGTCTGCAAGGACGTGCCCGAGGACCGCGTCGCCGAGGTGGTCTTCGGCTACACCGCGGCCAACGACGTCACCGCCCGCGACTGGCAGAAGGGTGACGGGCAGTGGGCCCGCGCCAAGGGCTTCGACTCCTCCAAGCCGCTGGGGCCGTACATCGTCCCCGACCTGTCGCTGGAGGACGTCGAGGACCTGCGCCTCACCACCCGCCTCGACGGCGAGGTGGTGCAGGACGGCACCACGAGGGACATGGTCTTCGGCGTCGCCGAGCTCGTCGTGGCGGCGAGCCGCGCGTTCACGCTGCTGCCGGGTGACGTGATCCTCACCGGGACCCCCGCCGGCGTCGGCGAGCTGCGCGCGGGCCAGCGCGTCGAGGTCGAGGTCGAGGGCATCGGCGTGCTGAGCAACCCGGTGGTGCGGCGATGAGCCCGACCAGCCCCGTCCGGGTGCGCATCGCGCCGTCGCCCACCGGCGTCCCGCACGTCGGCTTCCTGCGCACGGCGCTGTTCAACTGGGCCTACGCCCGGCACACCGGCGGCACCTTCGTGCTGCGCATCGAGGACACCGACCTCGCCCGCCACAGCGAGGAGAGCTACCACCAGATGGTGGAGGCGCTGCGCTGGCTGGGCCTCGACTGGGACGAGGGCGTGGAGGTCGGCGGCCCGCACGAGCCCTACCGGCAGTCGCAGCGCAGCGGGCTGTACGCGGACGTCCTCGCGAAGCTCGTCGAAGGCGGGTACGTCTACGAGTCGTTCTCCACCCCGGAGGAGGCCGCCGACCGCCGTCGTGCCGCGGGGGAGGACCCCCAGCGCGGCTACGACAACGCCGACCGCGACACCACCGAGGAGCAGAAGACCGCGTTCCGCGCGGCCGGCCGCGAGCCGGTGTGGCGCCTGCGGATGCCCGACGGCGACCACTCCTTCCACGACCTCGTGCGCGGCGAGGTGCGCTTCCCCGCAGGGTCGGTCCCCGACTACGTCGTGGCCCGCGCCGACGGCACGCCGCTCTACACGCTGGTCAACCCCGTCGACGACGCGCTCATGGGCATCACCCACGTGCTGCGCGGCGAGGACCTGCTCTCCTCCACGCCCCGCCAGCTGGCGCTGTTCGACGCGCTGAAGGCCATCGGGACGGCGCACGTCACACCGCTGTACGGCCACATGCCGTACGTCATGGGGGAGGGCAACCGGAAGCTGTCCAAGCGCGACCCGGAGTCCAACCTCTTCGTCCACCGCGACCGCGGCTTCCTCCCCGAGGGGCTGCTGAACTACCTGGCGCTGCTGGGCTGGTCCATCGGGCCCGACCGCGACGTCTTCACGCCCGCGGAGATGGTCGAGGCGTTCGACATCGCCGACGTCGTGGCGAGCCCGTCGAGGTTCGACCTGCGCAAGGCCGAGGCCATCAACGCCGCGCACGTGCGCCTGCTGGCCCCGGACGACTTCCGCGACCGGGTGCTCGCCCGGCTGCAGTCCGACGGGGTGCTCACCTCCGAGCCGTCCGCGCGGGAGCTCGAGGTCCTCGCGGCCGCGGCGCCCCTGGTGCAGGAGCGGATGGTGCTCCTGGGCGAGGCCGCCGGCATGCTCGGGTTCCTCTTCGCCCCTGACGACGCGGTGGCGGTGGAGGACGACGCCCGCGCGTCCCTGCGCCCCGAGGCCGCCGACCTGCTGGACGCCTCCCTGGCCGCCCTCGAGGGGCTGCCGGAGTGGATCACGGCCGACATCGAGGCGGCGCTGCGCGCAGCGCTCGTCGACGGGCTCGGGGTGAAGCCGAAGTTCGCCTTCGCGCCGCTGCGGGTGGCCGTCACCGGCCGCCGCGTCTCGCCGCCGCTGTTCGAGTCGATGGAGCTGCTCGGGCGGTCCAGCTCGCTCGTGCGCCTGCGGGCGCTGCGCTCGTCGCTGGGGTGAGCGCCAGCCGGGGGGCCGACGGTCCCGCCGCGCTCGCCGACCTCGCCGTCAGGTGGGGGCCCCGGCCGTACCCGCAGCTGCTGCGGGGGCCGGGGTACCGGTGGTGGCGTCCCCTGGTGGGGCTGGCCGTGGCCGGCGCGGGAGTGGCGCTGCTGCTCCTGGGGTCCTCCCTGGCCGTCGGCGTCGTGTCGCTCGTCATCGGCAGGTTCCCCACCGACGAGGAGCTGCTCGTCAGCCCGTGGGCGTTCCTGGGCACCAACCTCCTGCTGGCCGCGCTCGTCCCCCTGGCGTGGCTGGCGGTGTGGGCGGGCCACGGCGTGCGTCCGCGGTGGCTCTCCTCGGTGCGGGGCGGTCTGCGGTGGCGCTGGCTGCTCCTGTCGGGGGTGCTGCCCGCCGCCGTCGTGGTCCTCGGCGTCGGTGGGCTGGGCCTGCTCGGGGTGCTGGCGGGCGAGGAGCCGTTCGGCTCCGGCGACCAGCGGACGCTCGCGACGACGGCGCTGCTCCTCGTCGTGGTGCTGCTCACCACGCCGCTGCAGGCCGCGGGGGAGGAGTACTTCTTCCGCGGCTGGATGAGCCAGGCCGTCGGCGCGTGGTTCCGAGCACCCGCGGTCGGCGCCGTCGTGGCGGCCCTCGTCTCCGCAGCGCTCTTCGGGCTCGCCCACGGCGACCAGGACCCCTGGCTCTACGCCGACAGGTTCCTCTTCGGCCTCACGGCGTCGTACCTGGTCTGGCGCACCGGGGGCCTGGAGACCGCCATCGCCTTCCACGCGGTGAACAACGTCGTCGTCTTCGTGCCGACGGTGATCGCCGGTGGGCTCGGTGACGCCCTCGAGACCACCAGCGCGTCGCCGTTCCTGGTGCTCGTCGACGCGGTGGGCTTCGCGGTGATCGCCGCGGGGACGGCGTGGCTCGCCCGTCGGAGGGGGCTGGTTCGGCTCACGGTCCCGCCTCGGGTAGAGTCTTCCCTCGGCACGGTCACGGGCCCGGCTCCGGCCGGAGGCTGAGACAGCGCCAGTGCTTCGGTCGCCGGGGTGAGAGCCCAGGTGGCCGGGTGGGGTATGGTGTAATTGGCAGCACAAGGGATTCTGATTCCCTTAGTCTAGGTTCGAGTCCTGGTACCCCAGCGGCCCCGTTGTGTAGTGGCCTAGCACGCCGCCCTCTCAAGGCGGTAGCGCGGGTTCGAATCCCGTCGGGGCTACACCTGAGGCCCGGTGCGCAGATGCGCACCGGGCCTCTTCTGCGTCTGCAGCCAGCACGGGCATCGCGCAACCAAGCGCTCGGCTGCGGTTCTGCGCGCCCGGTGGACCGCGACCAGGCGCTCGGCTGCAGAACGGGGCGGGGGGTGGTCAGGCCGTGCGGGCGAGCGACTCCGTCAGCCGCGCAGCCGCCGTCACCACGGCCTCGGCGTGCGACCGGCCCGGCTGGCGCCCCAGGCGCTGCAGGGGGCCCGAGACGGAGACGGCGGCGACGACCCGCCCCGAGGGGGAGCGCACCGGCGCCGAGACCGACGCCACGCCGTCCTCGCGCTCGGCGGCGGAGGAGGCCCACCCGCGACGTCGCACCGCGGCGAGCCCGGCGGCGGTGAAGGCGGCGCCCGCCAGTCCCCGGTGCAGGCGCTCCGGGTCCTCCCAGGCCAGGAGCACCTGGGCGGCCGAGCCCGCCAGCATCGACAGGGAGGCCCCCACGGGCACCGAGTCGCGCAGGCCCGGCCCGGGGCGGTCGGCGGCGGCCACGCAGACCCGCAGGTCTCCCTGGCGGCGGTACAGCTGGGCGCTCTCGTGGGTGCCGTCGCGCAGGGCCGCCAGCACGGGCCCGGCGCTCGCGAGCAGGCGGTCCTCGCCCGCGGCCGCGGCCAGCTCCCCGAGGCGCGCGCCGAGCACGAACCGGCCCTGCAGGTCGCGCGCGGCGAGCCGGTGGTGCTCGAGGGCGACGGCCAGGCGGTGGGCCGTCGGGCGCGACAGGCCGGTGGTCGCCACGAGCTGCGCGAGGGAGGCCGGGCCGGCCTCCAGGGCGGCGAGCACCGCGACGGCCTTGTCCAGGACGCCGACTCCGCTAGACTTGTCCACGGCTCGATACTCCCGTCTCGCATGCTGAGAGCGCAACCGAACGCGCGGCAGCGGCCCGGCGGGCGACAGGTTCGTGGTGCTGATGCTTCGGAGGACGCTGTGGGACGCACGCTGGCGGAGAAGGTCTGGGACGCGCACGTCGTGCGCCGGGGAGCGGCGGGTGAGCCCGACCTGCTCTACATCGACCTGCACCTGATCCACGAGGTCACCAGCCCCCAGGCCTTCGACGGCCTGCGCGAGGCGGGCCGCCCCGTGCGCCGCCCCGACCTCACGGTCGCGACCGAGGACCACAACATCCCCACGGTCGACATCGACAAGCCGATCGCCGACCTCGTCAGCCGCACCCAGGTCGACACGCTGCGCCGCAACGCCGAGGAGTTCGGCGTCCGCATCCACTCCCTGGGCGACGTCGACCAGGGCATCGTGCACGTCGTCGGCCCGCAGACCGG
>JAKONK010000198.1 GCA_022701985.1 Actinomycetales bacterium | reverse complement strand
ACAACCACCTCATCATCAACGCCGTCAGCCACGTCGACGGCAAGGCCTTGCGGGTGCAGAAGCAGACGCTCGGGGACTACCGCGCCATCAGTGACGAGCTGTGCCGCGGGATGGGTCTGAGCGTCATCGAGCGGACTGTCGAGCGTGATGAGACGCGCACGGACACGGTGGTGCGTCCGCGGCTGGCGGAGGTCTACACGCGCGCTCGTGGCGCCTCACGGCATGAGCAGGTACGCCTCGCGATTGACCATGCGGTGTCTGCGTCTAGCAACTGGCTTGACTACGAGCTGACGTTGGAGGCCCAGGGCATTGAGGTCGGTCGCAGCCAGAAGCGAGCAGTGACCTACCGCACCGAGTCGATGGCCCGCGCGGTGCGCGACGTTCGGCTCGGGCCGGCCTATTCCGAAGGGGCGGTGATGGCGCGGCTGGGTAAGACCAGCGTGCTGCGCTTCGATGCCCACGAGTCCCTGGTCGTGCCGGTCCGAACATCGACTCGTGCATCCTCACGAGCGTCCAGCCGCGTCCCTGTGCAGTCGCATGGGGAGGTGCACCGGGAAACGCAAGGAACTGCGCCCGTGCATGACGCGGCCAACGCCTCGATGCAGCACGCCGTGACCATCAAGGTGCCGGGCACAGCAGGGCAGCGCTGCATCGCGGTGCACCCTGACCAAGTCGTTCAGCATGGCAAGACGCTGCGGATCTACCTGCCCGAGCACGGCACCCAGGCGATCCTGAACCGCAGCGGAGGCATCGTGGCCAACGTCCCGACCAAAGCCCTCTACGCGGCCTTCACGCCGCCCGCGCGGGAACTCGCGGGTCGCCTCCACCAGATCGAAAGCTCGCGTGGGCTGCGCGGCGGCAAGCGTGTTCGTGAGCAGGTGGAGCGTTTGGCGACGAGCGCGAACCTGCTCAATGTGCGGGGCCGCTTCGGGATCCTCACCGAGACCGACGCGCTGGCGCATGTCGCTGCGCTGGGCGCGGAGATCGAGCGTGCGGAGACCCGCATCCAGCACCTGGCGGTCGCCCTGGATGAGAGCGCGCCGGGGGGCCAGGAGCGCGCGGACCTGCGCGTGCAGCTGGCCGACGCCAGTCGCAGCATGCAGGACCTGCAGACCACCGCGACCGAACTGATCCAGTGGGCCAAGACCGCGCCGTCGCGGGAGAGCGGGCATCGCGGAACAGCCGGTACTGAGCTGGCTGACCTGGCCGACGTGGCGCTGCGCGAGCGGCTGGGCGACGTCGACCCCGCTGACCTCAGCGCCATAGGCGTCCCTGCGGAACGCGTGAGCCAGCTGCTGGACCAGGCAGCCTCCGGCGGAGTCACGGAGCGGCCGGAACAGGGGCCGGCGGGAGGGCCGGCTAACGCGTCGGCAGACCGTGTCGACGTGTCAGCTGAGGCACCGGCCGACCTGTTGGCCGACGCGCCAGAGCGTGCGCGCGAGGCGCTTGGGCGGAGTGACCATGGCGACCTCGCGGGGGACGGGACTCTCCCCCCGCAGGCCGCCGAAGGTCGTGACGGCCAGCACGCCCAGCCGCTCGAGGACGCCGTCGAGGTGTCCTGGGAGGACGTCGGGGAGATGTCCGACAGCCTGGTCCACCCGGCTGGCCCGGGCGGCGGCGCCAGTGACCCCGGAGGTCTCGATGTGGAAGAGGAGTGCGCCGACCGTCCGATCGAGCGTTCTACCGAGCGTCGCAGTGCCTCACGTAGTGGGCCAGGGCGGGACGTGTCCCAGCGGCCCGCGGGATGGAAGACGATGAGCTTGACGGAGCGCGCTGCCTGGCTCAGTGGCAGGTCGGTGCGCGAGCGCGCGCGCGAGGCCGACGACAATACACCGAAGCGGAGGCGCTGACCATGTCGGTCGAGAGCATCGAGAGCACAGCCCGTCGAGTCTCGTTCGAGATGGGTGTGGAGGCGGTCAAACTCGTCGGGCCGCTCAGCAGCCTCCTGTGGGCTGCCTCGCGCGCCCTGGTCACCAAGGCGCTCACGACGGTGCCGGGCCGCGGCGGGTCCATGGGTGGTCGCGTCTCCACGGTGGACCTGGAGAAGTTCACCAACGGCCAGCGCGCCATCGTCAACCTGGAGGACCCACGCACCTTTCGCGTGGTGCGCCAGACGCTGCGGCGCTACGGCGTCACGTTCGCGGTGACCAAGGAGGCCGGGGAGTTCCGCGTGCACATCGGTGCCGGCAACGCCGCGCTTCTGGACGCCGCGATGAAGCACGCCGAGTCGACCGTGGCTCGCCAGATCCAGCGGGAGCAGGACCGCGCAGCTAAGCGGGAGGCAGCGAACCCCCAGCGCAGGACGACCACGCCGGAGCGCACCGTGGACCGCGTCGTGGACCGCACCGTGCCTTCCCAGACTCGACAGGTGGACCCAGCTCCTGCCCGAGAGGTTGCCCGGGAGGCCGTTGGCCCGGTCGCGGGGCGGTCGCGTGCAGCAGGAGTTGTGAGCCGTACCGATGGCCCAGAAGTCCCGGCGAACTTCGCCCGCATGAGCTTGGAGCAGCGCACCCTCTACCTGGCGCGGCAGCGGGCAACCGGCGCGCGGACTGGGGAGGCTCGCCCTCGTGGCGCTGCTCGCTCGGCGCCGGTGCGCGCTGGACGGTCCACGTCCGCACGCACCCCGCGCGGTCCCCGGTGAAGGGCCGGATCGCCCCTGGGCTGGGGGCCGTGCTGCTGGTCGCCGTCGGCGCCAAGGCCACCCGCGCGGTGCGCGAGTCCTGGACCAGCTCTGACGTGATCACCGAGCGTCTGGGGGCGATCACCCCCGCACTGCAGCTGGAAGGCCGCCGGTGGTGGTCCCTGGACGTCCAGGGGATGGACTGGCTCGGCGGGCTCGGGCTGCTGGTGGTGGTCCTGCTGATGATCGCCTACAGCCGTGCTGGACGGCAGACCGAGCGCATCGGCGAGGAGCACGGATCAGCGGCCTGGGGAGGGGGACGTGACATCGCCCCTTACGCGGGACGACGGGGTGAGCCGAGGCTGCGCTTCACCGCCACTGAGACGCTGTCGTTGGACACCCGGACCACCCGGCGCAACCTCAACGTCCTGGCCGTCGGAGGCGCAGGCAGTCGCAAGACCCGCAGCTTCGTGCTGCCGAACCTGCTCTCGGGCAACGGCGTCTCCTTCGCTGCCACCGACCCCAAGGGTGAGCTGTACCGCCAGGCTGCCGAGCCGCTGCGAGCCGCCGGGTACGACGTGCGGGCGCTGAACCTGGTCGACCTGCGCTCCTCGAGCGGGTTCAACCCGCTGGCCTACATCGACCGCGACCAGCCCGAGGTCGGTATCGCGCAGCTGGCGGCCACCATCGTCAGCAACACCGAGAGCAAGGGCGTCGACGGCAAGGACGCGTTCTGGGACCGTGCCGAGCGGGCGCTGCTGACGTCGCTGACCGCGTACGCCTACTTCATGGGTGAGGCAGCGAGGCTCGCGGCGCTGGCCGATGAGGCCAGGAGCCCCGGGTCGGTACCGCCCAAGGGCCTGCGGCCGGCCTCGCTCATCGACGTGGTCGAGCTGGTCAAGAAGCTCGAAGCCAGCGAGGACAACGAAAAGCACACCTCCGAGGTCGACGAGATGATGGAAGTCGTCCGCGACCTGCTGGAGAACTGGAGCGACCTTCCGGACATGCGTCCGGAGGAGTCCGACCACATCCGCGACGGCCTGCACTTCGCCGCCGGCCAGTACCGCATCTTCCAGCAGGGCGCCGGTGAGACCAAGAAGGGGGTCATCATCTCCCTGGGGGTCCGCCTGGCCGTGTTAGATGTGCCCGACGTGCGCCGGTTGCTTTCACATGACGAACTCGCGATCGAGCAGCTGGGGCTCACTCTAGGCGTATTGTTCTGCATCCTGCCGGACACCCATCAGACCTTCCGATTCATCTCGGCGCTGTTCTGGCACTCGATGTTCTCAGTGAATGTCTACGCGGCCGACCACCGCCCTGAGGGCCAGTTAGAAGTACCGATCCAGTGCTACCTGGACGAGTTCGCCAACATCGGACGCATCCCGGACTTCCCGCAGGTCATCTCCACCATCCGCAGCCGCGGCATCAGCGTCGCCGTCATCTTGCAGACCCTCGGTCAACTGAAAGCTCTGTACCGCGACGAGTGGGAAGTCATCGCCGGCAACTGCGACAGCTTCCTCTTCCTGGGCGGGAACGACGCGACGACGCTGGAGTGGCTGTCCAGACGCCTGGGCCGCTCCACGATCAAGGTGGAGGACACCAGCCAGAGCAGGGGGCGCAACGGCTCTTCCTCGCGCACCCTCAAGAAGACCCACCGCGACCTCATGACCCCCGACGAGCTGGGGCGGATGAAGGAGGAGGAGTGCATCTACCTGCTGCGCGGAGTCAAGCCGTTCAAGTCCCGCAAGGTGCCGATCTACGTCGGGTGAGCGGCCAACTCTGATGACCACTCTTCGTGCTCCTCTGTGACCGGTGATGCCCAGACGTGATGTTCGTATGTCGTACCTGAACGAGACGCTTCAACGAACAGGCCAAATGCGACTTGAGCACGCGGCGTGACGAGACCCAGACCGGCGACGTTTAGTTCGTCCGCTCAGCGGTCGTCACCGAGACGGGGCGGCGCGCGCCGCGGGCCTCCGCCCAACCCGCTCGGCGGCCCGTTCACATGTGCATGAGCACAGACCTATGGCATTTGCGTCGCGTGCGCCCACCAGCTGTCGAGCGTCGCGTGTCCCCACCTGCTATCGAGCAGGGAGCGCATGTCAAATACTCGATGTGACTACGGCAGAGACGTTGGCTATGCCCGCCTGCCTGGTGATCACAGGCTCGAAGGGTCGCCATCAAGCCGCCGAGCACGCTGCGGTCCGTTAGCGTTGCCGGTCGAGCTCGGCCTGGACGGTCTCGCCCAGCTCCGCCCAGGAGGCGTCGAACTTCTCCAGGCCCTCGGCCTCGAGCTCGGTGACGACCTGCTCGTAGGAGACCCCGAGGCGCTCCAGGTGGTCGAACAGCTTGGAGGACTCCTCGTAGGTGCCGCGCACGGTGTCGCCGGTCACCTCGCCGTGGTCGGCGAAGGCCTCCAGCGTCGCGCCGGGCATCGTGTTGACCGTGCCGTCGGTGACCAGGCCCGCGACGTAGAGGGTGTCGGGGAGGTCCTTGTCCTTGACGCCGGTGGAGGCCCACAGGGGGCGCTGGGCGTTGGCGCCGGCCTCGGCGAGGACCTTCCACCGCGGGCTGGAGAAGACCTCCTCGAACGCCTGGAACGCGAGGCGGGCGTTGGCCAGGCCCGCCTTGGAGCGCAGGGCCCTGCCCTCCTCGGCGCCGGCTCCGTCGAGCTGGTCCAGCTTGGCGTTGACGTTGGTGTCGACGCGCGAGACGAAGAAGCTCGCCACCGAGTGGATGCCCGAGAGGTCGAGGCCCTTCTCGCGGGCCTGCTCCAGGCCGGTGAGGAAGGCGTTCATGACGGCGCGGTAGCGGTCGAGGCTGAAGATCAGCGTCACGTTCACGCTGATGCCCTCGGAGATGGCGGTGCTGATCGCGGGCAGGCCCTCGACCGTCGCCGGGATCTTGATGAGCAGGTTGGGGCGGTCGACGGCGGCCCACAGCTGGCGGGCGGACTCCTCGGTGCGCGCGGTGTCGCGGGCCAGGCGCGGGTCGACCTCGAGGGAGACGCGGCCGTCCTGGCCGTGCGTGTCGTCGTAGACCGGGCGCAGCACGTCGCAGGCCTCGCGGACGTCCTGGGTGGTGACCTCGAAGACGGTCCTGTCGACGTCGGCGCCGTCGGCGGCGAGCTGCGCCACCTGCTCGGTGTAGCGGTCGCCCTTGGACAGGGCCGACGCGAAGATCGTCGGGTTGCTGGTGACGCCGACGACGCTGCGGTCGTGCACCAGGCCGGCCAGCGACCCCGACTGCACGAGCTCGCGCGACAGGTCGTCCAGCCACACGGCCACGCCGGCGCGCGAGAGCTCGTCCAGGGGGCGGTTGTTCTGGGTCTCGGGGTTGGTGCTCTGCGTGGTCACGCTGGTCCTCCAGGGGGGACGGTCCGGGCTCGGGCCCGGGTGTCGAGAGGGGTGGAGCAGGAGGGCCCCCGGACCGCGGTCGCGGTCCGGGGGCCCGGTGGGTCAGCGGTCGCCGGTGCCGCCGGTGGGCGAGGAGGAGCCCGCGGCCGAGCCGGGGCTGTCGCCGTCGGCCGCCGCCTGCAGCGACTCGTGGGCCTTCGCGACGACGTTCTCGGGCGTGAAGCCGAACTCCTGCATCAGGCGGGCGCCGTCGGCGGAAGCGCCGAAGTGCTCCAGGGAGACCGTGCGGCCGGCGTCGCCGACGATGTCGTGCCAGCCGGCGGACACGCCGGCCTCGACGGAGACGCGCGCCCGCACGGACGGGGGCAGCACCGACGCGCGGTAGTCGTCGTCCTGCTCGGCGAACCACTCGCGGCACGGCATGGACACCACGCGGGTGCCGATGCCGGCGGCCTGGAGCTGCTCGCGGGCCGCCACGGCGACCTCGACCTCGGAGCCGGTCGCCACGAGGACCACCTGCAGGTCGCCCTCGGCGTCCACCAGCACGTAGCCGCCCCGCAGGGTGCCCTCCGCACTGCCGAAGACCTCGCGGTCGAAGACCGGCAGGTTCTGGCGCGAGAGCACCAGGCCCGTCGGGCTCTCGGTGTGCTCCAGCGCACCGCGCCACGCGCAGGCGGTCTCGTTGGCGTCCGCCGGGCGGACCACGGCCAGGCCCGGGATGAGGCGCAGCGCGGCGATGTGCTCGACCGGCTGGTGGGTCGGGCCGTCCTCGCCCAGGCCGATCGAGTCGTGGGTCCACACGAAGATCGAGGGGATCTCCATCAGCGCTGCCAGGCGCACCGAGGCGCGCATGTAGTCGCTGAACTGCAGGAAGGTGCCGCCGTAGGCGCGGGTGCCGCCGTGCAGCACGATGCCGTTGATGGCGGCGCCCATGGCGTGCTCGCGGATGCCGAAGTGGAGGGTGCGCCCGAAGGGACCGCCCTTCCAGGAGCGCGTCTGGCGCGAGGGCGGCAGGAAGGAGGGCTCGCCCTCCATCGTGGTGTTGTTCGACTCGGCGAGGTCGGCCGAGCCGCCCCACAGCTCCGGCAGCACCTCGGCCAGACCGGTGAGGACCTCGCCGGAGGCCTTGCGGGTGGAGACCGCCTTGCCGGCGGGGAAGGTCTTCAGCGAGTCCGTCCAGCCCTCGGGCAGGGTGCGGGTCTTGAGGCGCGCCAGGAGCGCGGCGCGCTCGGGGTTGGCCTCCTGCCACGCGGCGAACCGCGCGTCCCAGTCCTTGCGGGCCTCGGCGGCGCGCGCGGCCAGGCCGCGGGTGCGCTCGAGCACCTCGTCGTCGACGGCGAAGGTCTTCTCCGGGTCCAGCCCGGTGGCGGCCTTCAGGCCCTTGATGGCCTCCTCGCCCAGGGCGGAGCCGTGGGACTTGCCGGTGTTCTGGAGCTTCGGCACCGGCCAGGCGATGATCGTGCGCAGCCGGATGAAGCTCGGGCGGGTGGTCTCGGCCCGGGCGGCCTGCAGCGCGGCCCACAGCGCCTGGACGTCCTCGCGGTAGCCCTCGCCGTCGGTGTGGTCGCCGCCGCGGGTCCAGTCGACGGTCTGGACGTGCCAGCCGTACGCCTCGTAGCGCTTGGCGGCGTCCTCGGTGAAGGCGACGTCGGGAACGTCCTCGATGGAGATCGAGTTCGCGTCGTAGATGACCGTGAGGTTGCCGAGCTCCTGGGTGCCCGCCAGGGAGGAGGCCTCGCCGGAGACGCCCTCCTGCAGGTCACCGTCCGAGGCGACCGCGACGACCTGGTGGTCGAACACCGACTCGCCGGGTGCGGCGTCGGGGTCCAGCAGGCCCCGCTCGCGGCGGGCGGCCATCGCCATGCCCACGGCGTTGGCGACGCCCTGGCCCAGGGGGCCGGTGGTGACCTCGACGCCCTTGGTGTGCTTGTACTCAGGGTGGCCGGGGGTCTTGGAGCCCCACGTGCGCAGCGCCTGCAGGTCCTCCAGCTCCAGGCCGAACCCGCCCAGGTACAGCTGGATGTACTGCGTCAGCGCCGAGTGGCCGGCGGACAGCACGAAGCGGTCGCGGCCGTCCCAGGTGGTGTCGGCCGGGTCGTGCTGGAGCAGCTTCTGGTAGAGCACGTACGCCAGCGGCGCCAGGGAGATGGCGGTGCCGGGGTGGCCGTTGCCGACCTTCTGGACGGCGTCGGCGGCCAGGGCTCGGACGGTGTCGACGGCGCGGGCGTCGACGTCGTCCCACTCGAGCGCGTGGGAGCCGGTGGCCTGGGAGCTGTTCTGCGTGACGGTCACTGCGTGGGTCCTTCCCTCCGCGAGGCGCGGTGGGAGGCGCTTCGCGGGCCTGTGAGTCGGCGTGTCAGGTGGTGGTGCAGGGTCTGGCACGTGCGGGGGCGGGCACCGATCGAGCGGCGCGCGAGCCCTGTGCCTGTGAGCCTACTCACGGCGGCCCCGCTCGGCACTGCGCCGGTGCCACCGGTAGCCCGTGCGGGGGCCGTAGAGTGCGGGTGACCGTGCCCGGCCGAGCGCGAAGCGCACGACGGGCCCCTGCTCCAGCGAGGACCGCGACCGCCCGTGACCGCCGTCGAGGACGCCCGAGTCGGCCGCACCCGCTGGACCACCCGCCAGCGGCTGGCCGGCTTCGTCGGTCTGACCAAGCCGCGCATCATCGAGCTGCTGCTCATGACCACGGTCCCCACGATGATGCTGGCGCAGCGCGGCCTGCCGCCGCTGTGGCTGCTGGGCGCGACGCTCGTCGGCGGGTCCCTCGCCGCGGGCAGCGCCAACGCGCTCAACTGCTACCTCGACCGCGACATCGACATGCGGATGCACCGCACGGGCAAGCGGCCGCTGGTCACCGGCGTCGTCACGCCCCGCGAGGCGCTCGTCTTCGGTCTGGCGCTGGGCGCCGCCTCCGTCGCCTGGCTCGGCCTGGTCGTCAACGGGCTCTCGGCGCTGCTCGCCGCGGCGGCGATCGCCTTCTACGTGGTCGTCTACACGATGGGCCTCAAGCGCCGCACCAGCCAGAACATCGTCTGGGGCGGGGCCGCCGGCTGCATGCCGGTGCTCATCGGCTGGTCCGCGGTGACCGGCTCGCTGAGCTGGGCCCCCTGGGTGCTGTTCGCGATCATCTTCCTCTGGACGCCGCCGCACTACTGGCCGCTGTCCATCAAGTACCGGGCCGACTACGCCGAGGTCGGCGTGCCGATGCTGCCCGTGGTGGCCTCGCCCCTGGTCGTGGGCCGCCAGGTCGTCGCCTACGCGTGGGCCATGGTCGCCGCCTCGCTGGTCCTCGTGCCGGTCGCCCCGACGGGCTGGGTCTACGCCGGTGCGGCCGTCCTGCTCGGCGGGTGGTTCCTGGTGGAGTCCCACGGCCTGCTTCGCCGCGCCAAGCGCGTGGAGACGGCCGACCAGGTGGGGGCCATGCGCCTGTTCCACACCTCGATCAGCTACCTGACGCTGCTGTTCCTCGCGATCGCCCTCGACGCCGTCCTGCACCTGCCCCCCGTCCTCTGACGGCGCCGGGAGACCGGCGCTCCTGGACCTCGCCGGCCGGCCGTCGGCCTCCGAGGCGCGTGCACGCCACGAGGTCCGCCGCCTGACGGCGGTCAGACGGAGCGGGAGGACCCAGGAGGCCGCGTCGCCGGGTGACCGCGGTCGCCGCGGTCGTCGACCGGGCTCGTGCGGCGTGCCGGAACCCCGGGACGTGCAGTCGCCGGGTGCCTGAGGTCACCCGGCGGCCCGGGCGAGGGCGGGATGACGGGGCGCAGAGCCGCCCGCCGGGTCGCCGGGGGCGGCGGTCCCGTCAGGCGGCGGGGACGAGCTCGTCCGTGCGCTCGCGCAGCGAGGCCCACAGGGCCGTCACCGCCACCACGAGCAGGCAGGCGCCCAGCATGTGCAGCGCCACCAGGACCACGGGCAGGTCCGTGGCGTACTGGACGTAGCCGATGAGCCCCTGGACCAGCACGACGCCCATCACCCACCAGGCGCGTCGGCGCGCCACGGGGGTGGACGGCGCGATGTGCAGCGCCACCAGGAGCCCGACGAGCAGGCCGACGAGCAGGAGCACGAGGTCGGCGTGGAGCCAGCTCACGGTGCGGGGGTCGAAGCCGTAGCGGGCGGGCTCGTCGGCGTCGCCGGAGTGGGGACCGGAGCCGGTGACCACGGTGCCGACCACGAGCACCGCGGCGGTGGTCGCCGCCAGCGCGACGGCCAGGGCGCGCACCGCGGTGGGCACGAGGGGCCGGGGAGCGCCGTCGCCCTCGCCGGCGCGCAGCAGGAGGAGCGTGGAGACGGCGATGAGCCCCATCGAGACCAGGAAGTGCGTGGAGACCGTGACCGGGGAGAGGTCGGTGTGGACGGTGATGCCGCCGATCACCGCCTGCACGAGCACGCCGACCACCGGCAGGGCGGCGACGAGCCTCAGGCGCGGCCGGGCGGGGCGCAGCAGGAGCACGGCCACGAGGGCCGCGACGGCGAGGATCCCCACCGGACCGGTGAGGAGGCGGTTGCCGAACTCGATGTACTTGTGGAAGCCCTCCGCCTGGTGCACCACGGGGGCGATCGAGCCCGCCGCGCAGGTGGGCCAGTCCGGGCAGCCGAGCCCGGAGCCGGTGAGCCTGACGACGCCTCCGGTGATGACGATGACCACCTGGGCCACGAGGTTCGCGAGCAGCACCGGGCGCAGCCACCGCCCCTGGCGGGCGCCCTGCAGCAGGCGGGCCCGGAGCCCGCTGGCGCGGGTGGCGCTGGTGGCCGCCGACGGCTCCGCGGTGCGGGCGCCGGGGGATCGGGGGGCGGTGCTCGTCACCCGAGAAGGGTAGGACCCGCCGGCAGCGCTCCGGCCCCGCGCCGGGGCGGGTGTGACCAGGGGCTCAGGTCGGCGCTCGGCCGGTCCGCGAGCCGCTGCTCGCGTCGCGCCCGCGTCAGGACCAGCGGAACGTGCGCACCACGAGCGCCGTCGCCCCGGCGGCCCAGGCCAGCAGCACCAGGCACGGGACGACGGCCAGGGAGCCGCCGAGGGCGGCGGCGCGGACGGCGTCCCCCAGGGCCGCCGAGGGCAGCACCGCCACGACGGGGGCCAGCGCGCCCGTGACCTCGCGGGGCACGAGCAGGCCCGCCCCGGCCAGGAGCACCCAGGCCAGGTTGGCGACGGCGAGCACCGCCTCGGCCCGCAGGGTGCCGGCGAGCAGCAGGGCCAGGGCCGCGAAGGCCGCCGTGCCCAGGAGCAGGGCCACCCCGAGCAGCGGGAGGGCCGCGGGCCCGGCCGCCAGCGGCGACCACCCCAGCGCCAGCGCCAGCCCGCCCAGCACGACGACCTGCAGCACCTCGACCACCAGGACGGCGAGCAGCTTGCCGGCCAGGAGCCCGGAGCGCCCCAGGGGAGTGGTGGCCATCAGGCGCAGCACGCCGTAGCGGCGGTCGAAGCCCAGCCCGATGGCCTGGCCGGTGAACGCGGTGGACAGCACCGCCAGGCCGAGCACGCCGGGCGTGACGACGTCGATGAGGGGGAGCTCCGCCAGCCGGCCGCCGGCTGCCGAGGCCGGGGCCACCAGGCCGCCGAGCGGGGTGCGGGCCAGCGCCAGCAGCGCCAGGGCGGGCAGCACCAGGCTGACCAGGAGCTGCTCGCCGTTGCGGAGCAGCACCGACACCTCGAACCGGGCCTGGGCGAGGACCCGGCGGGCGGCGGGTGCGGCCCCGCCGCCGGGGGAGAGCTGGAGGTCGGCGCTCACCGCGAGGCCCCTGCCCGCGCGGTCGGCGCCGGTCCCGCGGCGTCACGGCCGTCCGGGGCGCCGCCCCAGGTCGTGGGACCGCCCGTGAGCTCCAGGACGACCTCCTCCAGCGAGCGGCGCCCCACCGACAGGCCCTCCGGGAGCACGCCGTGCGAGGCGCACCAGGAGGCCACGGTCGCCACGACCTGCGGGTCGACGGCGCCGGGCTGGAGCGCCGTCACCTCGTACCGGCCCGGCGCGGGCTCGTCGGCGGAGACCGTGGTGGGCAGCGCGGAGCGCAGCGCCGCCAGCGGCAGGCCCGCGGTGGCGCCGAAGCGCGCCACCTCCGGACCGGACGAGGTGAGCTCGCCCACGGTGCCGGTGGCGACGGTGCGCCCGTCGCGGACCACGACGACCGCGTCGGCCAGGCGCTCGACCTCGGCCATGGAGTGGGTGGTGAGGATCACAGCCGCCCCGGCCGCGCGCAGGCGCTCCAGCAGGTCCCAGACGGCTGCGCGCCCGTGGGGGTCCAGCCCGGTGCTCGGCTCGTCGAGGAAGGCGAGCTCGGGGCGACCGACGACGGCGCAGGCCAGGGCCAGGCGCTGCCGCTGGCCGCCGGACAAGCGGCGCACCGCGGTCCGTGCGAACGCGTCGACGCCCAGGAGGGCCGCCAGCGCCGGGACGTCCATGGGATCGCTGTGCTGCGCGGCCACGAGGCGGAGCACGGCCATCGCGGGGGCGCCGTTCGGGAGGCCGCCGTCCTGCAGCAGGACCCCGGTGCGGGTGGCGAGCTCGCGACCGCGGCGCGCGGGGTCGAGGCCGAGGACCTCCAGCTGCCCGCCGTCGGGACGGCGCAGGCCGGTGCAGCACTCGACGAAGGTGGTCTTGCCGGCGCCGTTCGGCCCGAGGACGGCGGTCACGGCGCCGCGGGCCGCCTCGAGGTCGAGCCCGTCGAGGGCGCGGCGCCGGCCGTAGTCCTTGACGAGCCCGCGCACCACCAGCGCTGCGGCGGCGTCACCGCGGGCGGTCCTCACGGGCTGGAGTCTAGGTTCCCCGCCGCGGCGCCCCGCCGAGCGGCGGGCGGCCGCGCGGGTGCCCGGGGGCCGTCCGGGCACCGTCCCCGACGGCGGCCCGACCAGCGGGGAGTGGATTAGGGCACCATGGTGTTGTGCAAAGCGTGGTCAGCGACGAGAGCCCCGGGAGGCGCCCGGCGGGCAGCCCCTCCGAGGGCCCCGTCGACGCGTCTGCCGACGCGACCACCGGAGCGCCCGCGCAGGGCGCCGCCGCGCTCGCCTCGCGGGGCACCCGTGAGCGCGTCTCGCGCACCGTGCTGACCCGCGGCCCGGTGACGGCCGCGCAGCTCTCGGCCGAGCTGGGCGTCACGCCCGCCGCCGTCCGCCGCCACCTCGACGCGCTCGCCGCCGACGGCCTCGTCCGCCAGGCACCCCTGGCGGCCGGCAGCCGCGGTCCGGGCCGACCGGCCCGCGGCTGGGTGGCCACCGAGGCCGCCCACGCCGCCGAGCCCGGCGCCTACGACGACCTCGCCACCGCGGCCCTCGCCGCCCTCGAGCGCGAGCTCGGCCGCGGGGCGCTGGAGCGCTTCGCGCAGGCCCGCGCCGACGAGCTCGAGGCGCGCCACCGCGACCAGGTGGAGGCCGCCGGCACGGCCCCCGCGGCGCGGGCCGGAGCGCTCGCGCAGGGCCTGACGGGCGACGGATACGCTGCCCGGGCCGCCGTGGTCGGTGCGCGCCACACCCACCAGCCGGGGGTGCAGCTGTGCCAGGGCCACTGCCCCGTGCAGTCGGTGGCGGCGCGCTACCCCGAGCTGTGCGAGGCCGAGACGGCCGCGTTCTCGCGGCTGCTGGGGGTGCCGGTCAGGCGCCTGGCGACCCTCGCCGCCGGGCACCACGCCTGCACGACGCACGTGACCACCGCACGGCCCGACGAGCAGACCGGCCACCAGACCAGCACCACGCACCAGACCACCCGGACCGCACCCACCACCCAGGGACGGAGCGCATGACCTCATGAGCACGGACACCAGCGCAGAGAGCACCTCGCAGCTCAACGACATCGAGGCCCGCAACCCCGAGCTCGCCGGCCTCGGCACCTACCAGTACGGCTGGGCCGACTCCGACTCCGCCGGCGAGACCGCGCGGCGCGGCCTGTCGGAGGACGTCGTCCGCGACATCTCCGCCCGCAAGGACGAGCCCGAGTGGATGCTCCGCACCCGCCTGAAGGCCCTGAAGATGTTCGGCCGCAAGCCGATGCCCGACTGGGGCAGCGACCTCTCGGAGATCGACTTCGAGAACATCAAGTACTTCGTGAAGTCGACGGAGAAGCAGGCCACCAGCTGGGACGACCTGCCCGCCGACATCAAGAGCACCTACGACCGGCTCGGCATCCCCGAGGCGGAGAAGCAGCGCCTGGTCGCCGGCGTCGCCGCGCAGTACGAGTCCGAGGTGGTCTACCACCAGATCAACGAGGAGCTCGAGCGCCAGGGCGTCATCTTCCTGGACACCGACTCCGGGATGCGCGAGCACCCGGAGCTGTTCCAGGAGTACTTCGGCTCCGTGATCCCCCCGGGCGACAACAAGTTCGCCGCGCTGAACACCGCCGTGTGGTCGGGCGGCTCCTTCATCTACGTGCCGCCGGGCGTGCACGTGGAGATCCCGCTGCAGGCCTACTTCCGGATCAACACCGAGAACATGGGCCAGTTCGAGCGCACGCTGATCATCGCCGACGAGGGCTCCTACGTGCACTACGTCGAGGGCTGCACCGCGCCGATCTACA
>JAKONK010000197.1 GCA_022701985.1 Actinomycetales bacterium | reverse complement strand
TCAACGACTCCACCTACGGCCACGACGTCGGCCGCGCGACCCGCGAGGACGGCGGCACCACCACCACCGTCCGCATGTCGCTGCTGCGCGCGCCGGTCTACCCCGACCCCGACGCCGACCAGGGCGCGCACCGCCTGCGCGTCGGGCTCGTGGTGGGGGCCGACGTCGCGGACGCCGTCCGCGAGGGCTACCGGATGAACCTGCCGGTGCGCGAGGTGGCCACCCCCGCCGGCAGCACCGCCCGCGAGCTCGCCCCCGTCGTCCAGGTCCTCGACGCCGACGGCACCCCCTCGACCGGTGTGGTCGTCGAGGCCGTGAAGATGGCCGAGGACCGCAGCGGCGACGTCGTCGTCCGCCTGTACGAGGCCCTCGGCGGACGGGCCGCGGCCCGCGTCGTCGCCGGGTTCGCGCACGGCGCGGTCACGGAGGTCGACCTGCTGGAGCGCCCGGTCGAGGAGCCCCGCGCCCTCGCAGCCGGTACCGCGGACCAGGATGGCCGGGTGAGCGAGCTGGCCCTGCGGCCCTTCCAGATCGTGACCCTGCGGTTCTCCCGGAGCGCCCTGTGACCGGGAGCGCGACCGGCGCGCTGCCGGGCTGGCTCGGCCAGGCCACGCACCGCGCGTGGCTCGACGAGCACTGCCGCGACCTGCTCGCCTTCGGGCAGCTGTTCCCCGCCGAGGGCGGGGGAGCGGCGTGGCTGGACGACGAGGGCGACCCCGACCCGAGCCGCGGCGTCCAGTGCTGGATCACCGCGCGCATGGCCCACGTGTACGCGCTGGGCCACCTCATGGGCGTGCCCGGCGCGGGCCCGCTGGCCGACGAGGCCCTTGCCGGGCTCCTGCCCGGCGGTGTGCTCCACGACGCCGAGCACGGCGGCTGGTACGCCGCCGTCGACGCCGACGGCACCCCGGACGGGACCAAGGCCTGCTACGCCCACGCCTTCGTGGTGCTGGCCGCCTCCACCGCGACGGCGGCGGGGCGCCCCGGCGCGGCCGAGCTGTTCGCCCGCGCGCTGGCCGTCTACGAGGAGCGGTTCTGGGACGAGGAGGCGGGCATGCCCGTCGACACCTGGGACGCGTCGTTCACCGAGCTCGACGGCTACCGCGGCATCAACGGTGCGATGCACTCCACCGAGGCGCTGCTCGCAGCGGCCGACGTGCTCGCCGACGTCGTCGGTGACGCCGCCGCGGCGGCGGTCTGGCGCGGCCGCGCCCTCGGCATCTTCGCGCGCGTCGCCGGCTGGGCCCGCGGCAACGGCTGGCGCATCCCGGAGCACTTCGACTCCTCCTGGACCGCCGACCTCGAGTACAACGCCGACAAGAAGGCCGACCCCTTCAAGCCCTACGGCGCGACGATCGGCCACGGCCTCGAGTGGGCCCGCCTGATGCTCCACGCCGAGGCCGCGGCGCACGCCGCCGGCGAGGAGGCCCCCGCGGGTCTGCTCGAGGCGGCCGAGGCGCTGTTCGCCGCCGCCGTGGCCGACGGGTGGGACGTCGACGGGACACCGGGCTTCGTCTACACGACCGACTGGTCGGGCACCCCCGTGGTGCGCGACCGCATGCACTGGGTGCCGGCCGAGGCGACGGCCGTCGCCGCGGCCCTCGCCCTGCGCACCGCGGGCGGTGAGGGCGGGCTCGCCGAGCGGGCCGAGGGCTACGCGGCGCAGTACGCGCTGTGGTGGGACCACATCGCCGACGTGGTCATCGACCACGAGAACGGGTCGTGGCACCACCAGCTCGACGCGAAGAACCGGCCCATCGGCACCGTCTGGCCGGGCAAGGCCGACCTGTACCACGCGGTGCAGGCCACCCTCGTGCCGCGCCTGCCGCTGGAGCCCTCGTTCGCGACGGCGCTGCGCCGGGGACTGCTCCGCTGACTCGGGTCTGACCCCGGTCTGACCCGGGTCTGACCCCCGGCAGCCAGCCGGTCGGCACCCCCGGCCGCCACCCACGGGGTGGTGACCGGGGGTGTCCTCCGTCGTGGAGACATCGGGACCGCGCGGATCTTCAGGTGCGCCGGTGCGCGGCCGATGTGATCTCCATGCCCGCCGCGCCGCACCGCCCCCGCGGCGCCCCCTCCGCCCCCGGGTGGGTCGCGTCCGGTGCCGCCGCCGTGGCGGCCGGCGCAGCGGCGGTGGCGGGTGCTCTGCCGCGGGGCGGGACCCTGCCTCGGGCGACCTGGGAGCTGCGCCACCGCCTGCTCGTGCGCCTGCTGCTGGTCGGTGCAGCCGCCGTCGCCGTCCAGGCCGCCTGGACCACCTCACCGGCCTGGGCCACCGCGGCCGGGCGGACCGCCTGGGACGCCGGCAGCACGCGCGTCGCCCTCCTCCTCATCGCCGCGGTGGGCGTGCCGCTCGCCCTCGCCGCCGTCGCCTCCGCGCGCTGGGCACGGCTGCCGCGCGCCCGCGCCGAGCAGCTGCGCGCCGGCTGCGCGACCACCGGCATCGTGGTCTGCGCGGTGCTCGCGCCCGTGCTCAGCGGGGGAGCCTTCGAGGCGCACCTGCTCCTGTACGTCGCCGTGCCGCTCATCGCCCTCCACGAGACCTGGGCCCCCTACCTCGCCGCCGCCTCCACGGCGCTGGTGTCGCACGCGGCGTGGGTGCTGGTGCCCGTCGTCGCCGGCCACGGCGCTGCGGACCCGCACCGGGGCGCTGTGGGTGACGGGCTGGTCCACGCCGGGCTGCTGTCCCTGGCCCTCGTCGGAGCGGTGGTGGCCTGGAAGGTCGCCGAGGCGGCCCGCGCCGCCGCGGACGGGAAGGTCGCCGAGCTGCGGCACCGCGCCCGCCACGACGCGCTGACGGGCCTGCTCGACCGGCGCGGCGCCGCACTGGCCCTCGACGCCGCCCTCAGCCCCGCCGAGGAGCCCCGGGGCGCACCGGGGGCGGACCGCACCCGCCCGCTCGCCCTGGTGCTCTTCGACCTCGACGGCTTCAAGGACGTCAACGACTCCCTGGGCCACTCCGCCGGTGACGAGCTGCTCACCCGGGTGGCCTCGGTCCTGCGGCGCGCCGCCGCGGCCACCGACCGCGCCACCGACCGCGCCACCGACCGCGCCGCCGACCGCGCCGCCGACCGCGCCGCCGACCGTGCGGCGGCGGCCGTCACCACCGCCCGCCTCGGCGGTGACGAGTTCGCCGCGCTGCTCCCCGGGGCCGGCGCCGAGCAGGCGGTGGCCCTCGCGCACCTGGTGGCGCACGGCCTGCGCGCGGGGGTCAGGGTGGCCGGCGTCTCCGTGGAGCAGCGCGTCTCCGCGGGGGTCGTCGCCCACCCCGGCGGTTCCGCGCTCGACGCGGCGGGGCGCGCCGGGCTCGCCGAGGAGCTGCTCCGCCGCGCCGACGTCGCCCTCTGCGCCGCGAAGGCGGCCGGCGACGACGTCGTGGTGCACGACGGCGAGCTCGACGAGCGGGCCGCCCGGCGCACGGGCCTCGCGCGCGACCTGCGGACCGCCCTCGAGCGCGATGACCAGCTGCTGCTGCACTTCCAGCCCCAGGTGGGCCTGGTGGGCGAGGACGCCGGGCGGGTGGTGGGCGTCGAGGCCCTCGTGCGCTGGCAGCACCCCCAGCGGGGCCTGCTCCTGCCCGGGGACTTCCTGGAGGCCGTGGCCGCGTGCGGTGCCGAGCACCGCCTGACCGAGGAGGTGGTGCGCCTGGCGCTGGTGCAGGTGGGCCGCTGGGCCGACGCCGGGTGCGCCGTCCCGGTGGCGGTCAACGCCTCCCGGCACTGCCTGGTGCGCCCCGGGTTCGTGCCGCTGGTGGCGGCGGCGCTGGCCGAGCAGCGGGTCGCCCCGAGCCTGCTGCGCGTCGAGATCACCGAGGACGACGTCGCGGAGGACCCCCACCTCGCCCTGCTGGCCATCACCGAGCTGCGCGCCATGGGCGTCGGGGTGTCGGTCGACGACTTCGGCACCGGGTACTCCTCCCTGGCCCACCTGCGGCGCCTGCCGGTGGAGGAGGTGAAGCTCGACAGGTCGTTCGTCGCGGGGCTCGGGGTGCCCGCCCCGGCCGGGCACGCCGACGAGGTGCTCGTGGAGTCCGTCATCGCCCTGGCGCACCGGCTGGGCGTGCGCGTGGTGGCCGAGGGCGTCGAGCGCCCCGAGGAGGCCGCCGTGCTGCGGCAGCTCGGGTGCGACGTGGTGCAGGGCAGGCTGGTGGCCCCGCCGACGGCCGCCGGGCCCCTGCCGCCCCTGGTCACCCGCCGCGGCGGGTCCCGCACCGCCGTCGCGACCACTCCCACCAGCGCCCCCACCGGCGCCGTCCACGTGGCGTGACTGCTCCGGACGGGCTGTCCGCCCACGGGGGGACGCCCGCGCGCAGCAGTGGATCTCAAGCGGGAGCGCGGGCCGCCGATGAAGATCGTGTGACCCCGTCGACCTCCCGCACCCCCGCGTGGCTGCCGTCAGGGTCGACGCTCCCGCAGGCCGCCTGGGAGGCGCGCCACCGCTGGCTGACCCTCCTGCTGTGGGCGTCCCTCGCCGCGAGCGCCGTGCTCACCGTCGCGATGGAGCACCCCTGGTACGCGGACCCGCTGGTCGCCTGGGGCGGGTACGCCGTGCTCGGGGTGGTCGCCGCGGCGGCCAGCCTGCCGCTCGCCGGTCTCAGCCCCAGGGCGTCGCGGTGGGTGCGCTCCGCCGCCACCGCCAGCGGCCTCATGTCCGTCGCCGCCATCGCGGTCGCCCTGTTCGGCGGCGCTCCCGAGGCGCACTTCCTCTTCTTCATCTTCATCCCGCTGGTGGCCCTGTACGAGGCGTGGCTGCCGTTCCTGGTCGCCATCGCCCTGGTGGTGCTGGAGCACGGGGTGGTCGGCACGCTGGTCCCCTCTGCGGTGTTCGGCTGGCAGGCGCCGACCCTGCACCACTTCGGCGGGGTCTGGCACTCGGCGGCCGTGCACGGGCTGCTGTTCGCCCTCGCCTGCGCCGCGTCGATGATCGCCTGGCGCGGCGCGGAGGCCGCCCGCGCGGAGGCCGCCGCCGTCGTCGGCGAGCTCCAGCGCCAGACCCGGCGCGACGAGCTCACGGGCCTGGCCAACCGCACCGGTCTGGCCGAGGGGCTCGACCTCGTGCTGCGCCGACCCTCCACCGGGCCCGAGCTGCTGGCCACGCTGGGCGCGGCGGCCCTGGTGCCCTCGTCGGCGGGGCTCTCGACCCGAGCGGGTGAGGACCTCCCCGGGGCCCTGGTGGCCGGCACCGACGCGTCCGTGGAGGACGTCGAGTCGATGCCGGTCGCCGTCGTCGTCATGGACCTCAACCGCTTCAAGGAGGTCAACGACACCCTCGGCCACTCCGCCGGCGACGAGCTGCTGCGCAGCGTCGCCACGACCATGCGGTCCATGGTCGACGGCGTCGGCCTGCTGGCCCGCCTCGGCGGTGACGAGTTCGCGCTGCTGCTGCCGGGAGCCGACGGCCAGTCGGGCACGGCGATCGCCGAGCTGCTGCGCCAGCAGCTGCGTGAGGGCGCGCAGGTGGCCGGGGTCGACCTCGACCTCGACCTGTCCGCGGGCGTCGCGGTGCACCCCGGCGGCCAGCTGCTCGACGCCGCGGGCCGCGCGCGCGTCGCCGAGGACCTGCTGCGCCACGCCGACATCGCCATGTACGTCGCGAAGGCCTCCGGCGGGGGCGCCACCGAGTTCGACCCGGCGCTGGACCACCACAGCACCGCACGCCTGGAGATCACCCGCGACCTGCGCATCGCCGTCCAGCGCGACGACGAGCTGCTGCTCCACTTCCAGCCGAAGCTCGGCGCGGACGACGGGCGCCTGGTGGGCGTGGAGGCCCTGGTGCGCTGGCAGCACCCGGTGCGCGGCTTCATGCCCCCCAGCGACTTCATCCCGGTGCTCGAGCGCACCGACCTCGTCCACGCCTTCACCGACAAGGTGCTGGAGCTGGGCCTGGACCAGGCGCGGGCGTGGCTCGAGGCCGGCTACGACGTGCCGGTGGCCGTGAACGTGTCGCCGCGCTGCCTGACGCACCCGGAGTTCGTCACCTCGGTGGCGCAGATGCTGGCCCGCCGGTCGCTGCCCGCCCACCTGCTGCGCGTCGAGATCACCGAGGACGCCCTGGTCGCCGACCCGGAGGCCGCCGCGAGCGTCATCACCGAGCTGCGCGCGATGGGGATCAGCACCTCCATCGACGACTTCGGCACCGGCTACTCCTCGCTGTCGTACCTGCGGCGCCTGCCGGTCGACGAGGTCAAGCTCGACCGCGCCTTCGTCACCGGCCTCGGGATGGTCGCCGGTGCCGTCAAGGACGGTCCCGCCGCGGCCGTCGGCGACGAGGTGCTCGTCAGCTCGATCATCGACCTGGCCCACCGGCTCGGCATGAAGGTCGTGGCCGAGGGCGTGGAGCACGCCCACGAGCTGCTCGCCCTGGTCAGCATGGGCTGTGACGTGACGCAGGGGTACCTGCACGGCAAGCCGGTGCCGGCGGCGGCGGTGCCCCAGCCGCTGCTCGCCACCGCCCGCCTCGACGGCCCGACCGCGCCGGGCCGCTCCACCCAGTCGCCGGCCGGCGCGCTCAGCGGGGCCTAGGCCTCCGGCGGAGCCGAGCGCAGCGCCAGCAGCGCGACGTCGTCCTCCGAGCCGGCGCCGACGCGGGCGAGCAGCTCGTCGCACAGCGCCCCCGGCGACAGGTGGCGCAGCTCGCGCACCGCGGCGGCGAGCCACTCCAGGCCCTCGGTCAGCGACGAGTCGCGCCGCTCCACCAGGCCGTCGGTGAAGACCAGGAGCGTCGCGCCGGGCTCCAGCACCACCGAGTGGTCGGTGCGGGGGATGCCGGCGGCCAGGCCGATCAGCAGGTCGGGCTCGGTCTCCAGGAACTCCGTGGTGCCGTCGGCGCGCAGCAGCAGCGGCGGCGGGTGACCGGCGTTGGACCACCGCAGCAGGCGCTCGCCCCGCTCGTCGGGCTGCTCGACCACCGCCAGCAGCACCGTGGCCATGGCTCCGACGGCCAGGCCCTCGACGGCGGCGTCGAGGCGGGAGAGCACCTGCGCGGGGTGCGCGCCGCTGGAGTACGCGATGCCGCGGAGCATGTTGCGCATCTGCGCCATGGCGGCGGCGGCCTCGCGGTCGTGGCCGGTGACGTCGCCGACGACGACGCTGGTGGCACCGTCGGTCAGCTGGAAGGCGTCGTACCAGTCGCCGCCGACCTGGGCCTCCGCGGCCGCCGGCACGTAGCGCACGGCCACCTCGAGGCCGGCGGGCTCGGGCGGGCTGGTGAGCAGGCTGCGCTGCAGCGTCTCCGAGAAGCGGCGGACGGCGGCGTTGGCGGCCTCCTCGGCGTCGCGGGCGCGGATGCGCTCCAGCGCCTGCGCCGTCAGCGCCGCGAAGGCCCCCAGCAGCTGCTGCTCGGGGCGGGTCCACTCGTGCTCGGTGTCGAGCCCCACCGACAGGGACCCGATGACCTCGTCGCCCCGCCGCAGCGGCACGGCCGCCGAGGCGCGCGTGCGGGCCTGCTCGTACAGGGCGCGGGTGGTGGCGGCCTGCTCCGGGAACAGCGCGACGGCGGCGTCGGCGTCGGCGAGGAAGTGGTCGCGGCCGGTGGCGACCGCGTCGGCCATCGGCAGGGGGAAGTCGAGCGGGAGGTCGGACACCTCCGACCTGATCTGCGCGTCGAAGAACGACGTCGTGCGCGAGCGGAGCCCGTCGCCCTCGCGCAGCGTCAGGACGGTGCCGCGCGCGCCGAGCAGGCCGACCCCGCCGCCGGTGACGACGGCGAGAACCTCCTCGACGTCGTTCGAGATCTCCAGGGAGGAGGCCAGGGCCACCAGGGTGCCCTGCTGGGCCGCCCACCGCTGGGCGCTGCGGCGGGCGGAGACCTCGGCGGCCCGCGCCCAGATCCGCCGCAGGGCCTGGGCGACGAGGCTCGCGAAGGTCTCCACGAGGCGCTCGTCGGCCGGGCGCCAGGTGCGCGGCCCCGCGCAGGTGACCGACAGCGAGCCGAACACGCCGTCGGGGGAGGTCATGGGCACGGTGGCCAGCGCCTCGACGCCGGCCGCCTGCCACAGCGCTTCGCCCGCGGGGAACTGCTGGGTGCCGCCGGCGCGGTCGGCGTAGAAGTAGGAGCGTCCCGACAGGAGCGTCTCGACGGCGGGAACGGCGGTCTCGACGGGCAGGTCAGCGAGGTGGGCGACCACCTCGGCGGGCGCCTCGAAGGTCACCCGGCCCCGCACCCGCTGCGGGGGCAGCTGGTCGTCGGTGGAGATGACGAAGGCGACGCCGTTCGCCGCGAGCAGCCTGCGGGCGGCGCCGTCGACCACGGCGACCACGGCGTCCTCGTCGTCGGCCTCGCCGAGGGCGCGGGCGACGTCGACCAGGGCCGCGGTGCGCTCGGTGTCCTGGACGGCCTGCCGCTGCACGCTGCGGACGTCGGTCACGTCGGCGTTGGTGCCCAGCATGCGCACGGCGCGGCCGGCGGCGTCGACGAGCACCTGCCCGCGGGCGTACACGATCCGCTCGGTGCCGTCGGGGTGCACGACGCGGAACTCGACCTCGAGGTTCCCGCGGGACTCGATGGCCCGCCCCAGGGCCTCGGCGATGGTGGCCTGGTCGTCGGGGTGGATGGTGCGGTTGATGTCGGAGACCAGGCCGGTCAACGGCATCTCGGTCTGGCCGTACATGACGCGGCTGCGGGCGTCCCACACGAGCGAGTCGTCGATGAGGTCCCAGTCCCACAGACCCAGCTGCGCGGCCTCGGTCGCCACCTGCAGACGCGCCTGGGCCAGGTCGTGGCCGGCGGCGAGCGCCGCAGAGCCCTCAGGACTCCCCGTGGTCTGCACCACCCCAGTATCGGTGACGGAGCGCATCGCGCGAGGGCCGACGGGATCTTCTCCGTGACGGGGTGTGATCTGCAGGTCATGGGCCGCAGATCACGAGGTCATCAGCAGGTGGCGGAGCGGTCGTCCGCGAGGCCCTGCACGTGCGGCTCCGGCCGGCCGATGCCAGGGGAGCCGCCCGGTCTCGGACGGCGCTCGCGCACCCGGGGGTGGTCGGTCGTGGTCCGTCCAGCAGCACAGCACGTCGGCCAGCACGTCGGCCCGTACGCACCCCGGCACGCCCGCGGCCCTGCGCCGACCGGAGGCACCGGCGCGCGGGACGCCCAGCACGGGGGAGCGTGCCCCCGGACCCGTGACCGCTGGCGCCGCCCCCTGGCGGCGCTCGTGGCCGCTGGCGGGGTGGGGCTGCTCAGCACCGGCGCGTACGCCTCGTGGCAGGCCACGGCCTCGGCGTCCACCGCCTCCCTCGACGCCGCCACCACCTCCCTCGAGGCCATCGACGCCAGCGGCGGCCGCCTGTCGGTGGCCGTCGCCGACCTGCTGCCCGGTGACTGGCTGCACCGCTACGTCGACGTGAAGAACGCCGGCTCCGGCGCCGCCCCGACCGCGCTGACCGCCTCGGCCACCGGTCCGCTGAGCGCCGGCCTGCTGGTGAGCGCCACCGCCTGCTCGGTGGCCTGGGACACCACCGCGGGCACCTGCGGCGGGACGACGACGGCGTTGGGCGGCGGCCCCCTCACCGGCACCGTGACCACCGGCACCAGCAGCATCCCGGCCGGCGGGGTGCAGCACGTGCGCTACCGGCTGGAGCTGTCCTCGACCGCCCCGCAGACGCTGATGGGGACGAC
>JAKONK010000189.1 GCA_022701985.1 Actinomycetales bacterium | reverse complement strand
CCGGTCAGCGACCGCTGTAGTTGGGGGCCTCGAGGACCATCTGGACGTCGTGCGGGTGGCTCTCCTTGAGCCCCGCCGACGTGATCTGCACGAACCGGCCGCGCTCCTTGAGCTCGGGCACGGTCGCGGCGCCGGTGTAGAACATCGACTGCCGCAGGCCGCCCACCAGCTGGTGCGCGACGGCGGCCAGCGGACCGCGGTAGGGCACCTGGCCCTCGATGCCCTCGGGCACGAACTGCTCGGCGGCGGCGACGTCGTTCTGGAAGTAGCGGTCCTTGGAGAAGCCGCGGCCCCCGGCGCGCGTCTGCTGCGCGCCCAGGGAGCCCATGCCCCGGTAGGACTTGTACTGCTTGCCGTTGATGAAGACGAGCTCGCCGGGGCTCTCGGCGCAGCCGGCGAGCAGCGACCCGAGCATGACGGTGTCAGCACCCGCCACGAGGGCCTTGGCGATGTCTCCGGAGTACTGCAGGCCGCCGTCGCCGATGACCGGGACGCCGGCCGGGCGGCACGCGGCCGCCGCCTCGGAGATCGCGGTGACCTGGGGCACGCCGACGCCGGCGACCACGCGGGTGGTGCAGATCGAACCCGGGCCGACGCCCACCTTGACGCCGTCGACGCCCGCCTCGACCAGCGCGGCGGCGGCGGCGCGGGTGGCCACGTTGCCGCCCACCACGTCGACGTGGGCGGCGGAGGGCTCGGCCTTGAGGGCGGCGACCATCTCCAGCACCGCCCGGGAGTGGCCGTGGGCCATGTCGACGACGAGGACGTCGACGCCCGCCTCGACCAGGAGCATCGCGCGCTTCCAGGCGCCGTCGAAGACGCCCATCGCGGCGGCCACGCGCAGCCGGCCGGCCTCGTCCTTGGTGGCCAGGGGGTACTGCTCGCGCTTGGTGAAGTCCTTGACGGTGATCAGGCCCTTGAGGCGGCCCTCGCCGTCGACCAGCGGCAGCTTCTCGACCTTGTGCTTGGCCAGGAGCGCCATCGCGTCCTCGCCGGAGGTGCCCACGGGGGCGGTCACCAGCGGCATCCGCGTCATGACCTCACCGGCGGTGCGGGTGCGGTCGGTCTCGAAGCGCAGGTCGCGGTTGGTGACGATGCCCACCAGGCGGGAGCCCTCGTCGACGACGGGGACGCCGGAGATGCGGTAGCGGGCGCACAGCGCGTCGACCTCGTCGAGGGTGGCCTCCGGGCCGCAGACCACGGGGTCGGTCACCATGCCGGACTCGGAGCGCTTCACCAGGTCGACCTGGGTGGCCTGCTCCTCGGGCGAGAGGTTGCGGTGGAGCACGCCGAGGCCGCCCTGGCGCGCCATGGCGATGGCCATCCGCGACTCGGTGACGGTGTCCATCGCCGAGCTGAGCAGGGGGACGGCGACCTCCACGCGCCGGGAGACGCGGGAGGCGGTGTCCGCGGCGCTGGGGACGACGTCGCTCTGCCCCGGCAGGAGCAGCACGTCGTCGAAGGTCAGGCCGAGGCCGTCGAGCGGGAGGGTGGAAGCACCGAGGACGCCGGTCACCCCCCGATCGTACGGGGGCTGGCCGGCGTCCTCGGACGGGCGCCGAGGACGCCCCGGGCGCCTCGTGGCGCTGGGTGGGTGGTGCTGGTCGCTCAGTGCACCATGCCGAGCCGGAAGCCCTTGGCCACGGCCTGGGCGCGGTCCGCGGCGTCGAGCTTGCGGAAGAGCCGGCGCGCGTGGGTCTTGACGGTGTCCTCGGACAGGAACAGCTGCTTGCCGATCTCGGCGTTGCTGCGGCCCTCGCCCATGCCGGTCAGCACCTGCAGCTCGCGCTCGGTGAGCGCGGGGGCGGCGCCGGCCTCGGTGCGGCGCGCCCCGCGGCTGCGGCCGCTCGGGTCGCCGATGGCGCCGATGACGGCGGCGACCAGCTCGGAGCGGGTGGCGTCCTTGACGACGTAGCCGCGGGCGCCGGCGGCGACCGCGCGGGCCACGCCCTCGACGTCCTCGGCCACCGTCAGCATCAGCACGCCGGCACCGGGGTGGCGGGCGAGCAGGCGCCGCGCGGCCTCGACGCCGCCGATGCCGGGCATGCGGACGTCCATCAGCACCAGGGCGGGGCGCTCGGCCGTCCAGCGGGCGAGCACCTCCTCCCCCGAGCTCGCGCCGACGACGCGGCCGACGCCGGCCACCCCCGCCACCGCGCGACGCAGGTTCTCCCTGACCAGGGGGGAGTCGTCGCAGACCATCACCGTCGCCACCGCAGACACCGTCGCCACCTCCGTGTGCGCCGACCCGTGCGGTCGGCTGTCCTGGAGGTGTCATCGGCACGGATCGGGCCGACCTGAGACCTGGGGGCCGCTCCGTCGACCGATCGTCGACCGCGCGTCGACCACCAGCCCGCGGCCGCCTACGGCTCCGTGGCCTCCTGGAGCACCTCGAGCGCCTCCGAGAGGGTCGGTGCGCGCAGCGCGGGCCTGCCCTCGGGCACGTGCGCCCAGGCCCACCCGGGCCCGGACAGGACCAGGCGCACCGGGTGCCGCAGCCTCGGGAGGGGGCCGAGCTGGGCGGCGGCGTCGGCGACGCCGTGCTCGGCGTGCAGCAGCACGGCCGCGGGGCCGGTGCGGCGCACGGCGGCGGCCACGGCCTCGCGGGGCAGGCCCGGTGCCAGGACCCAGGGGCGCACCCCGCCCGCGGCGACGGCCGCGGCGAGGACGTGCAGGGGCATCGGGTCGGACTCCCCCTCGGCGGCCGCCAGCAGCACCACGGCCGTGGTGCGCTCCGGCGGGCGCCGCAGCGCGCGCAGCGCCTCCATGGCGGCGGCGGTGAGCAGGACGCCGGCGTCGACGCCCGCTCCGGTGGCCTCCCAGCGGCGGGCCAGCGCCCGGCGCGCCGGCTCCACCACCTGCTCCCAGGCGGCCACCGGCCCCCGGGAGGCGCAGGCGGCCATGACGGCCGCGGCCGCTCCGGGCGCGTCACCGGCGAGCACGGCGCGCTGCAGGGGGTCCTGGCCGGCGGGTGAGGGCCGGCGGGTCAGGGGGGTGCGGTCGGCCGGGAGGACGGCGCTCCACGCGGCGAGGCCGCCGGGGACCGGCGGGGCCGGCTCCTCGTCGTCGCCGAAGGGGTCCGCGTCGGCGGGGTCGACGGCGCCGGGTGCGACCGGCGGGGCCTCCTGCAGGTCCGCCGCCAGGGCGGAGGCGGCGGCCGACACGGGCGGCACGCCCTCGAGGGTGAGCCGGCGCATCACCACGAGGCGGGCGAGGTCCTCGGGGCTGTACCGGCGGTGCGAGCCGACCTCGTGCTCGCTGGGGCCCAGGCCGTACCGGCGCGCCCAGGTGCGCAGCGTCGCGGGGGCCACGCCGAGGCGGCGGGCGGCCGCGGCGACCCCGAGCGACACGCCGGCCGGGGCGTGGTCGGGAGGCAGCACCTGATCAGTGTGGAGTCCGGGTGCGGGCCGTGCCAGTCGCCCCCGGTGCGCGGCGGGGCCGACGGGGGGACGGAGCGGGTGAGGACGGGCGGCGAGTGCGGGCGGCGCCGGCGGCACCACCCAGATGGAGCAGCCCCAGGTCCTTGAACAACCTCTGAAGCGGTTGTAGTGTCTCCACCAAGAGCTCCGCACCACCCGGTGCAGCCGCTCTGAACAGGCAGTACCCCGCCGCGGCCAGATCCACACGTGCCTGCGCGCAGGACCACCCGCCAGAGCCCTGCACCACCCGTGCACCACCCCCCAGAACACCGGAGGACCACCCCATGGCTGAGATCTCCCGCCTCCCCGGCCCTGTCGCCGACATCTGGGAGTGGCAGCTGCAGGGCGCGTGCCGCGAGCACGACACCGACCTCTTCTTCCACCCCGAGGGCGAGCGCGGCCCGGCCCGTCGCAACCGCGACGCCGCCGCCGTGGCCGTCTGCTCGGCCTGCCCGGTCGTCCAGGAGTGCCGCCAGCACGCGCTGACCGTGCGCGAGCCCTACGGCGTGTGGGGCGCCCTCACCGAGGACGACCGCGAGCGCATCTACGCCGCCCAGCGCTCGCGCCGCACCCCGAACCCGGTGGTCGCCGAGACGACGCTCCGCATCGCCGACGCGGTCTGACCCCGCAGCACCTCCACGAGACCCCCGGACCCCTCGGTCCGGGGGTCTCGTGCTGTCTGGAGACGGCCAGCCCTCGGTGACCGCGCACCTGAGCGCCGCAGCGCACCCCCCGCGACGTCCTCGCGCGCCAGGCCCACCAGCACCGGGGGGAGGAGCCCCCGCCCCCCGCCCGACCCCGTCGACGGCCGGCTGAGCCCCACCGCCTCCGGCCCGGCCCCGTCCGGCGCACGCCAGAGCCCCCGGACCCTGACGGGTCCGGGGGCTCTGGCGCGGGTGGGCGGTCGCTCAGTGGGCGTGCCCGTGGCCGCCGGCGGCCGGGGCCTCCTCCTCGGGCTTGTCGACGACGAGGGTGTCCGTCGTCAGCACCATGGAGGCGATCGACGCGGCGTTGCGCAGCGCCGAGCGCGTCACCTTCACCGGGTCGATGACGCCCGCGGCGACCAGGTCGACGTACTCACCGGTCGCGGCGTTGAGCCCATGGCCGGCGTCGAGGCCGCGCACGCGCTCGACGGCCACGTAGCCCTCGAGGCCGGCGTTCTCGGCGATCCAGCGCAGCGGCTCGGAGGCGGCGCGGCGCACGATCTGCGCACCGGTGGCCTCGTCGCCGGTCAGGCCGAGGGAGTCGATGGCGGAGACGGCCTGGATGAGGGCGGAGCCACCACCGGCGACGATGCCCTCCTCGATGGCCGCGCGGGTCGCCGAGACGGCGTCCTCGATGCGGTGCTTCTTCTCCTTCAGCTCCACCTCGGTGGCGGCGCCGACCTTGATGACGCAGACGCCGCCGGCCAGCTTGGCCAGGCGCTCCTGCAGCTTCTCGCGGTCCCAGTCGGAGTCGGTGTTCTCGATCTCCGCCTTGACCTGACGCACGCGGTCGGCCACGGCGCCGGCGTCGCCGCCGCCGTCGATGATCGTGGTGTCGTCCTTGGTGATGACGACGCGGCGCGCCGAGCCGAGGACCTCGAGGCCGACCTGGTCGAGCTTGAGGCCCACCTCGGGGCTGACGACCTGCGCACCGGTGAGGACTGCGACGTCCTGGAGGATCGCCTTGCGGCGGTCGCCGAAGGCCGGGGCCTTCACGGCGGCGGCGGTGAAGGTGCCGCGGATCTTGTTCACCACGAGGGTGGACAGCGCCTCGCCGTCGACGTCCTCGGCGATGATGAACAGCGGCTTGGAGGTCTGCAGGACCTTCTCGAGCAGGGGCAGCAGCTCCTGGACGGAGGAGATCTTGCCGGCCGAGAGCAGCACGTGGGCGTCCTCCAGGACGGCCTCCATGCGCTCGGAGTCGGTGACGAAGTAGGGCGAGATGTAGCCCTTGTCGAACTGCATGCCCTCGGTGAAGTCGAGCTCGAGGTTCATCGAGGACGACTCCTCGACGGTGATGACGCCGTCCTTGCCGACCTTGTCGAAGGCGTCGGCGAGCAGGTCGCCGACGGAGGAGTCCTGCGCGGAGATCGTGGCGACCTGGGCGATCTCGCCCTTGTCGTCGATGTCGCGGGCGGTGGCCAGCAGCTGGGTCGACACGGCCTCGACGGCCTTGTCGATGCCGCGCTTCAGGCCCGAGGGGCTGGCGCCGGCGGCCACGTTGCGCAGGCCCTCCTTGACCATGGCCTGGGCCAGGACGGTCGCGGTGGTGGTGCCGTCACCGGCGACGTCGTTGGTCTTGGTGGCGACCTCCTTGGCGAGCTGGGCGCCGAGGTTCTCGTACGGGTCGTCGAGCTCGACCTCGCGGGCGATGGTGACGCCGTCGTTGGTGATCGTGGGGGCGCCCCACTTCTTGTCGATGACGACGTTGCGGCCCTTGGGGCCGAGGGTCACCTTGACGGCGTTCGCGAGGGCGTCGACACCGCGCTCCAGGGCGCGGCGGGCGTTCTCGTCGAACTGCAGCTGCTTGGCCATGTCCTTCTTCCTGATGGCTTGCTGGTGCGTGCTGTGAGCGTGCTGGGACGGCGAACGCCCCGGAGGCCGTCGCGCATCTGCGGACGGGCCCCGGGGCGAGCCGAGTTCAGTGCGTCAGTCGCTCAGGCGACGACGGCGAGCACGTCGCGCGCCGAGAGCACGAGCAGCTCCTGGCCGCCGTACTTCACCTCGGTGCCGCCGTACTTGGAGTAGATGACCTTGTCGCCGACCTTGACGTCGAGCGGCACGCGGTTGCCGTTGTCGTCGATGCGGCCCGGGCCCACGCTCAGGACCTCGCCCTCCTGGGGCTTCTCCTTGGCGGTGTCCGGGATGACGAGGCCGGATGCGGTGGTCTGCTCGGCGTCGAGGGGCTTGACGACGATGCGGTCCTCGAGCGGCTTGATGGAGACCGACACGGGCGGACCTCCCCTTCGCTGTGGTGTCGCTGTGATGCGAACGGACGGGTGCGGGCGCGCCGCGGGAGCCGGTGCGTCGTCGCGGGTGCCGCTCCGACCTCGGGCGCTGGCACTCTCACGGGGAGAGTGCCAAGAAGGACAGTAGTGAGGGCGTCAGCACTCGGTCAACCCGAGTGCCAGCCCGCTCCCCCGGTCGCCGGGCGTGCTGGGAGGATCGGCGCGTGGACGGGAACAGCGGCGGGCCCGGCGCGAGCGGTGCGGGCGGCACGGCGGCGGCGAGCATCGCCCCCCTCCTGGCGCCCGACGGCTGGGCGCTGCTGGAGGCGCTGCCGCCCTACCCCGGTCCCGACGCCGCGCTCGGGCTCGGGGCGCGCCTGCGGGCCGAGGGCGCCGACCCGGCCCTGGTGGCGGCCGCACTGACGCAGTCGCGCCTGCGAGCGCGGGCCGCGGCGAAGTTCGGTCCCTTCGCCGACGGGATGCTCTTCACCGCCGAGGGGCTGGAGCAGGCCACGCGGCTGGAGGTCGCGGCGCACCACGCCCGCCGCTTCCGCGACGCCGGCTGCACGCGCGTGGCCGACCTGGGCTGCGGCATCGGCGGTGACGCGATGGCGCTGGCCTCCCTGGGCCTGGAGGTCCTCGCCGTCGACCGCGACGAGGCCGCGGCGGCCGTGGCCACCGTCAACCTGAGGCACTGGCCGGAGGTGCGGGTGCGGCGCGCCGACGTCCTCGACGTCCTCCCCCACCTCGGTGCCGGCACCGACCCGGGCCTCGCGGGGGTCGACGGCGCGTGGCTCGACCCGGCGCGCCGCACCGCCTCCGGCCGGCGGGTGCTCGACCCCGAGCGCGCCTCGCCGCCCTGGAGCGCCGTGCTCGACGTCGCCGCGCGCGTCCCCGCGACGGGCGTGAAGCTGGCCCCCGGCATCCCGCGCGACCTCGCCGCCGCCTCCGGCCGCTCGGCGGAGGTCCAGTGGGTCTCGGTCGACGGCGACGTGGTCGAGGCCGGGTGCTGGTTCGGCCCCCTGGCGCGCCCCGGGGTCGCGGCGAGCGCGCTGGTCCTGCGCGGCGGCCCGGGCGGGCGCACGACCACCGTCGTCGACGGCACCGGGATGGAGCCCCCCGCGGCGATCGCCGCGCCCGACGGCGTCGGCGCCTACCTGTACGACCCCGACGGCGCCGTGGTCCGCTCGGGGCTGGTCGGCCGGGTCGCCGAGCTGGTCGGCGGCGTGCTGGTCGACCCGACCATCGCCTACGTCACGTCCTCCCGGCTGGTCGAGACGCCGCTGGCGCGGGCGCTCGCCGTCGAGGAGGTGTGGCCGTTCGGCCTCAAGGCGCTGCGGACCCGGCTGCGCGACCGGGGCGTCGGCGCCGTCGAGGTGCTCAAGCGCGGCAGCGCCGTCGACGTCGAGCAGCTGCGCCGCTCGCTGCGCCTGGAGGGCCCCCGCTCGGCGACGCTGGTGCTCACGCGCCTCGCGGGCCAGCAGCACGTGCTGCTCTGCCGCCCCGTCGTCCACGGCTGAGGGTGGCAGGCTCGCGGCCATGAGCGCCCGACGCCGCGTCGTCCTGGACACCGACCTCGGGAGCGACGTCGACGACGCCCTGGCCCTGGCCCTGCTGCTGGGCTCGCCCGAGGTCGAGCTGCTGGGGGTCACCACCGCGTACGGCGACACCGAGCTGCGCGCCCGCGCGACCTCGCGGCTGCTGCAGCTCGCCGGGGTCCCGGGTCCGGGCGAGCCGGGCGGCCTGCCGGTCCGGGCGGGCGCGGGCGAGCCCCTCAGCGGCGCCGGGGTCTGGTGGGCCGGCCACGAGGGGACCCTCCTGGGCGACCTGTCGACGGCGCCGACCACCGCGGTCTCCGGGCCCGACGACGCCGCCGACTGGGTCGCGCGGACGGCCGCGCGGGCCCCGGGCGAGGTCGACCTGCTCGCGATCGGCCCCCTCACCGGCGTGGCGGTCGCGCTGCGGCGCCACCCGCGCCTGTCCCGCGACCTGCGCTCGCTGGTGGTCATGGGCGGCCGCTGGGACGGTGGCGGCGGCGACGGCGGCGGCGGTGACGACGGCGATGGCGGTGACGACGGCGATGGCGGTGACGACGCTGCCGAGCACAACCTCCGCAGCGACGCGGTGGCGGCCGCGGAGGTGCTCGGGTGCGGCGCGCCGACCCTCGTGGTGGGCCTCGAGGTCACCCAGCAGGTGCACCTGAGCACCGCCGACGTCGAGCGCATCGCGGCAGCCGGCCCCCTGGGGGCGGTGCTCGCGGCGCAGGTGCACCAGTGGCGCGAGCTCTGGGGTGAGAGCTGGGGCGTGCCCCACGACCCGGTGACCGCGCTGCTGCTGTGCCGGCCCGACCTCCTCGAGCTCGGTCCGCCCGGGCGCGCCGAGGTCGACGGCCGCGGGAGGAGCGTCCACGTCCCCGACCCGGCGGGGACGGTGCGGGTGGCCACCGGGGTCGACGCCGCCGGTGCGGCCGCTGCCGTGGTCGAGCGGGTGCTGCGGGGTTGCGCGCGCACCTGACGCCGCTCCGGTGGTAGTTTCGGTCCACCGAAACCGATGCGGGGGTGGACGGACGTGGCACTGCTCCTGGCGCTCCTGGCGCCCGTGGCCCTCGTGGGCCTCGCCCTCGTCGTCGCGGCCCTGCGTCCGGGCCTGCGGCCCCGGCTGGGCGCGCGGCCCCCGCAGCGCCTGCGCGAGCCGGCGGACCTCCGGGTGGCGCTCAGCGACGACGTCCCCGGACTGTCTCCCGAGTGGGCCGCCGCGCTGCGCAGTTGAGGCAGCACCGACCGCGAGGAGGCGGCCGGGTGGCACGTGGGCACCGAGGTTTCGGTCGCACGAACTCGCTGAGGGCGTACCCGCAGGTCAGGCGGCATTTTTTCGGCCGCCCGAAGTCCTTGGCCCGCTCCTGGGCGGGCGGTAGCGTCGTCGACGGCCCCCTCGTCCGGGGTCGCAGACCTCACCGGTGAGCTGGTCGTCGACCACCCCGGTCCCGGCGGCTCGCCGGCCTGCGCCGCGCCGTCCGGCGCCGCAGGACGTCCCGCGGAAGGCCCTCTCCCCCGTGCTCTCCACCGTCGTCGTGCTGCTCGCCTGCGCGGTCGTCATCTACCTCGCCTGCGAGTGGTTCACCAACGCCGTCGAGTGGCTCGGGGTGCGCCTGGCCGTCGGCTCGGCGGTCGTGGCCACCGTGCTCGCCGCCGCGGGCACCGCGCTGCCCGAGAGCGTGGTGACCCTCGTCGCCGTGCTCTTCGGGTCCGAGGAGTCCGGCGCCGACGTCGGCGTCGGCTCGGCCCTCGGCGGCCCCCTCGTGGTGGGGAGCATCGCCTACGCCGTCGCGGGCGCGGTGCTCCTGGTCTCGGCGCGCTCGCGCAGGGCGCGGGCGGGTGCCGAGCGCACCCGGGTGGCGGCCAGCCGCAGCGGCACCACCCCGCCCGGGTCCAGCGCCGCTGCACCGGGCCCCGACCCGCTGGCCGGCACCGACACCCGCGCCCTGGCCCGCGACCAGGCCTGGTTCCTGGGCGCGTTCGCGCTGGCCACCGGCCTCGGCCTGGTGGCCTTCGCCGTCAAGCCGCAGCTGGGCTGGGTGCTCTTCGGGGTCTACGCCCTCTACTGCTGGCGCCAGGTGCGCACGGGGGGTCCCGCCCACGCCCCGGAGGACCTGGAGCCGCTGAGGCTCCAGCGCCGCCGCGAGCGGCCGGCCACCTGGGCCGTCGTGGCCCAGGTGGTGCTGTCGCTGGCGGTCGTCTTCGCGGCCTCGCAGGTCTTCGTCGGCCAGCTCGAGGCGCTCGCACCCCAGCTGGGGCTGCCGGCCTCGCTCGTGGCGCTGCTGCTGGCCCCCGTCGCGACCGAGCTCCCCGAGGTCCTCAACGCCGTCATCTGGGCCCGCAGGGGCAAGGTCGACCTCGCCCTGGGCAACCTGTCGGGCTCGATGGTCATCCAGGCCACCGTGCCGACCGGCCTGGGCGTCCTGTTCACCGGCTGGCACCTCCAGGGCCCGCTGCTGCTGGCCGCGGGCGCCACGGCGCTGTGCGTGGCGTACCTCCTGGTCCTCTTCGCCACCCGCCGGGTGACCCCCGGGCGTCTGGCCGCCGCCGGCGGCTTCTACGCCGTCTTCGCGCTCGCCCTGGGCGTCACCGCCTGAGGCTCCGGGACCGCCCGCTGGAGCGGCCCCGGAGCGGTGCGGCTCAGGCGGGGGTGGCCCCGCGCGCCGTCCCGATGGCCCACACGAACGGCGGCACCGCGCCGTTGACCGACCAGTCGCCCACGATGCGCGCCTTGTAGATCACCGGGTTGTGCGAGGCGACCGTGCGCGCGTTGCGCCAGTGGCGGTCGAGGTCCTTCGCCCGGGAGGTCCCCGAGGCGCCCAGGGTGTTGAACAGCAGCGTCGCCGCGCGCGGCACGCTCTCGGACAGGACCACCTGGGCCTGCGCCGTCGCGACCTCGGCGCGGGCGTTCGCCGCGCGGTCGGCCTCGGAGTCGCGCAGCTCGGGGCGGGCCGTGTCGGCCGCCCCCTGCACCGCCGCGGCGGCCGCCAGGGCGGTCGCCCGCGCCGCGAACGCGATCGAGGAGATCTCACCGGCCACGGCCAGCACCTGGGGGTCCTCGCGGACCACCGCCGCCAGGCCGTGGCTGTAGGAGCGGGTCCGGCTGCGGACCTCGCGGGCTGTGTCGCGCTCGACGGCCGCGGCGATCCCGGCGTGGACCGCCAGCAGCACGAGCTGGTACAGCGCCGTCTGGTAGCGGAACCTGTCGTCGAAGGCGGCGAGGTCGTCGTCGCCGACCAGGGCGCCGTCGAGCTCCAGGGTGCCGGTGCCGGTGAGCTGCTGGCCGAAGCCGTCCCAGTCGTCGCTGACGCGCACGCCGGGCTGGTCGAGCCGCACCAGTGCGGTCACCGTGCCCGCCGCCGCGTCACCGGCGGCCTGCGCCGCGAGGGTGGCCTCGTCGGTGAGCTGGGCGACGACGTCGCTCCAGCCGGCGTAGATCGTGCCGGTCGTGTAGTACTTGCGGCCGCTGATGCGCCAGCGGCCGTCGGCGTCGCGGCGGACCTTGGTCGCCTGCCCCCCGAGGGTGGTACCGCCGGTCTCGCTCCAGGCGTTGCCGGTCCACTCCCCCGCGGCCACCCGGGCGAACCACGCGTCGCGGTAGGGCCCCGCGGGCAGGGAGAGCAGGTGCTCCACCCACGCGACCTGCCCGCG
>JAKONK010000131.1 GCA_022701985.1 Actinomycetales bacterium | reverse complement strand
CCCGGGTCTCGACCCCGGTGGGCCTACCCTGCGACGCTGACTGCGCGAACCAGAGATCAGTGACCGACCGTTACGACGAACGAGCCCGCACCCTCCGCCATGTCAGGTCATAGGGCGGGTGATGCGGGCTCGAACGTGTGTGCAGTGCGGACTAATTGCGGACTAGATCGAGGTCGCCTCGACGTTTCCGCAGGTCAGGCCGCATGTACTACTCAGATGTCGTAGTACATCTCGAACTCGTGCGGGTGCGGACGGAAGCGGATCGGGTCGATCTCGTTCTTCCGCTTGTACTCGATCCACGTCTCGATCAGGTCCTCGGTGAAGACCCCCGAGTCGGTCAGGTACGTGTGGTCCTCCTCGAGCGCGTCGAGGACGGCGCCCAGGGAGCCCGGGACCTGCTGGATCGAGGCGTGCTCCTCGGGGGGCAGCTCGTAGAGGTCCTTGTCCACCGGGTCCGGCGGCTCGATGCGGTTCTGGATGCCGTTGATGCCGGCCAGCAGCATCGCCGAGAAGGCGAGGTAGGGGTTGGCCGACGGGTCCGGCACGCGGAACTCGATGCGCTTGGCCTTCGGGTTCGACCCGGTGATCGGGATGCGCACGCAGGCGGAGCGGTTGCGGGCCGAGTAGACCAGGTTGACCGGTGCCTCGTAGCCCGGCACCAGGCGGTGGTAGCTGTTCACCGTCGGGTTGGTGAAGGCGAGCAGCGACGGCGCGTGGTGCAGCAGGCCGCCGATGTACCAGCGGGCGGTGTCGGACAGGCCGCCGTAGCCGGACTCGTCGTAGAAGAGCGGCTTGCCGTCCTTCCACAGCGACTGGTGCACGTGCATGCCCGAGCCGTTGTCACCGAAGAGCGGCTTCGGCATGAAGGTGACGGTCTTGCCGTTCTCCCACGCCACGTTCTTGATGATGTACTTGAAGAGC
The DNA here is from genome assembly GCA_022701985.1 of Actinomycetales bacterium. Classification (GTDB taxonomy): domain Bacteria; phylum Actinomycetota; class Actinomycetes; order Actinomycetales; family Quadrisphaeraceae; genus Quadrisphaera. Next base: position 3,095 of record JAKONK010000131.1, on the reverse strand, counting down.
ATGACCTTGTCGGCGGACTTCGCCAGCTCGTCGAAGCGGTAGTTGATCTCGGTCTGGCCGGCGGTGCCCACCTCGTGGTGAGCGCGCTCCACGCCGAGGCCCTGCGCGTCGAGCGCGAGGCTCATCTTGTCGCGCAGGTCGGAGTAGTGGTCGGTCGGCGGGACCGGGAAGTAGCCGCCCTTGTAGGGCGTCTTGTACCCGCGGTTGCCGCCCTCCTCCACGCGACCGGTGTTCCACGCGGCCTCGATGGAGTCGATGTGGTAGTAGGCCTCCTGCTGGGAGGTCTTGAAGCGCACGTCGTCGAAGATGTAGAACTCGGCCTCCGGCGCGAAGAACGCCGTGTCGGCGATCCCCGTGCTCTTCAGGTAGGCCTCGGCCTTGGCGGCGACCTGGCGCGGGTCGCGGCTGTACGGCTCGCCCGTGATCGGGTCGACGATGCTCATGTTGATGTTCAGCGTCTTCTCGACGCGGAACGGGTCGATGTAGGCCGTGCCGAGGTCCGGGATGAGCTTCATGTCGGACTCGTTGATGGCCTGGAAGCCGCGGATCGAGGAGCCGTCGAACATCTGGCCCTCGGTGAAGAAGTCCTCGTCGACCGTCGCTGCCGGCACGTTGAAGTGCTGCATCACGCCGGGCAGGTCGCAGAACCGCACGTCGACGAACTTCACGTCGTTGTCGGTGATGTAGCGAGCGACCTCGTTCGCGTCCTTGAACACCAGACCTCCTCGGGGGGTCGGACAGCAGGGCAGGTACCGCTGCCAGCACCCTAGTAGGGCCTCCTGGCCTGCTCCGATCACCCCGTCCAGATCGCCGCGACGTAACCTGCCGAGGTGAGCCAGAGCGCCGACGCCCCCGACGACTGGCCCGGGCGCAGCCTCGGCCTGCCCGTGCGCGGTCCTGGCTCCCTGGCCCGCGTCGGACGGCGCATCGGAGCCCTCGCCATCGACTGGGCGGCCTGCTCGGTGCTGTCCGCGGCCTTCTTCAGCTACGACTCCCTGGCCACGCTGCTGCTCTTCGCCGCCGAGCAGCTGCTCTTCGTGAGCCTGCTGGGCGGCAGCTTCGGACACGTGCTGCTCGGGATGCGCGTGCACGTCTGGACCGGCTCCGCCCTCGACGTCTCCGCGCGGACCACCCCGCCGCCGCTGCGGTCGGTGCTCGTCCGGACGCTGCTGATCGTGCTCGTCGTCCCCGCGCTCATCCCCGACGGGCACGGCCGCGGCATGCACGACAAGGCCGCCGGCACGGTGCTCCTGCGCCGCCAGCCCCGCGCCTGAGCCCCGCCTCACGAGCGCGGAGCCGCCGCCGGGGGAGGATCGGCCGGTGCAGCAGCGAGAGTCGAGGGTCGTCTACGCCAACGCCTGGATCAGCGTCCGGGAGGACGTCGTCGTCCGCGACGACGGCGCCGAGAGCATCTACGGCGTCGTCGACAAGCCCGACTTCTGCATCGTGCTGCCCCGCGGCACCGACCCCGAGGGCCGCCCGGGCTGGTGGATGGTCCAGCAGTTCCGCTACCCGGTCGGCGCCCGCCGCTGGGAGTTCCCCCAGGGCACCTGGAGCACCGGCGCCTCCGGCTCGCTGGAGGACCTCGCCCGCGCCGAGCTCGCCGAGGAGACCGGCCTGCGCGCCGAGCGCGTCACGGCCCTCGGCAGCTTCGACCTCGCCGCCGGGCTGAGCTCGCAGCGCGGCCACGCCTGGCTCGCCGAGGGCCTGGTCGCGGGGGAGCAGCAGCTGGAGGAGACGGAGGCCGACCTGGTCACGCGCTTCGTGCCCGACGTCGAGCTGGCGGCGATGGTCCGCGACGGCGTCCTGGTCGACGCCGTGTCGCTGGCCGCCCTCGCGCTGCTCAGCTCCCGCGAACAGCGCTGGCCGCTGCCCCGCTGACGAGCGGGACAGCGGCCAGGGGCGCTGCGGCGGGGGAGCGGGGCTCAGCGACCGCGGACGGCGCGGCGGTCGGGCCGCGCGCGGAACGGGTCGATGCCCTTGGGGATGGGGGCCTTGAGGCCGCCGAGGGCCTTGAGGCGCTTCTGCACCTCCATGACCTCCTGCTTGGTGAGCTTGCGCTCGAGCCGCTGGATCTTGCGCGGCAGCTTGGGCAGCGGGGTCTGGCCGTCGCCGCGGCCGCACTGCACCAGGTGGAGCGGGACGTCGCGGAGCACGCGGGCGGTGCGGCGGCGCTCGTCGTCGAGGAGCTTGGTCACGCGGTGCGGGGGCCCGTCGGAGACGAGGATGACGCCGGGACGCCCCACCACGCGGAAGACGGTGTCGCGGGTGCGCGGGTCGATGGCGACGGGCTCGTCCTCCACCACCCAGCCGCGGCGCAGCGTGCGCAGCGCCGCGCCGGCGGCGCCGGGCTGGCCCTCGAGGCTCTTGTAGGCGGCCTGCTCGGCCTTGCGCGCCAGCACGAACAGCGCGGCGAGCACGCCGAAGAGGACGCCGATGATCCCGAAGTAGATGGGGTGGCCGGTGAGGATGCCGATGAGCTCGAACACCACGAACGGCACGACCAGCGCGCCGATCATCCACCACCTGATGGACGGGTCGACGCGGGCTGTCATCCGGTAGACCTCGCGCATCTGCGCGATGCGGCCGGGCCCCGTGCGGGGCTTGCGGCGGCGGAAGAGCCCACGACGACGCCCCTCCGCCGGGGCGGGGGAGGGGGCGGGATCGACGCGGCGTGCCATGCCCGAGATCCTAGGCGCCGCTCGACCCACCCGGACCGGTGCGCAGGTCCGGGTGGGTCAGAGCGTCACCTCAGCGGGCGCTGGGGATGCTGCGCTTCGCCTGGGCGGCGAGCAGCGCGGACGCCTCCTGGCGGGCCGGGCCCGCCGCCGAAGCAGCCCCCAGGTGCTCCAGCTGCACCGGCAGCACCCCACCCCGGGCCGCCAGCGCCTGGGCGTACAACCGCCCCGCCCGGTAGGAGGAGCGCACCAGCGGACCCGCCAGCACCCCCAGGAACCCGACCCGGGTCGCCTCGTCCGAGAGGGCCACGAACTCCTCGGGCTTGACCCAGCGCTCCACCGGGTGGTGGCGCGGGGAGGGCCGCAGGTACTGGGTGATGGTGATGATGTCGCAGCCCGCCTCGTGCAGGTCCCCCA